>SCVJ01000021.1 GCA_004322425.1 Chitinophagaceae bacterium | reverse complement strand
TCTACGATCCAAGTAAATACTTGGGTACAAGTAGAACTATTACCACAACCATCAGTGGCTTTATAATATCTAGTCTGTGTTCTGTTACAACCGTCTACTACTACTAATCCCAATGAATCCGTAAGAACGATTGGACCTGCGCAATTATCGGTTGCTGTTGGTTGACCTGCAGCTGGAACTCCTTGTGGATTACAGCCCAAATTACTGCCCGGAGGACAGAAGGTAAAAACGGGTGCCGTTACATCAACCACATCTATTCTATAACAACAAGTAACTGTTCCCTCAGTGCAGGTGATTGTAACACAAACTGAATCAAAACCACATGCAGTACCGGCATTGATTGATACCGATGACCCTGTAGTTGAACCAACGAATGTTGCACCCGTATTATTTACAGAAAAAGCCCAGCTATAAGTTGTGCTAGTATTGGCGCAAGCCGCTGCCGATACAGAAGCATTATAAATATTGATTGAACCGGGACAAACGGGTGTTGGTCCGGTAATAGTAACATCATCGCAAGTAGGTGGGGGTACAAAGACAGCGGCAGCCGAAAGAGATCGGTCGGTATTGCCTAAATTAGGTAGGGTACCATCTTGCACGCCTGTATTATTTAGTCCCCAACTTTCAAGACGCATGTGATAGGGAGAACCACTGATACCACCGGCTGAGCGGGGTACACCGAGTGCATCATAACCCCAATCGTGGCGGCTTCCAATATGTCCGCCCCAGGCAAGAATGACGGTAGTACTGTTAAGGTTAGGCAAAAATGTTACACGAATAGTTGCTATTGATTGGGCAGCAGTTAAATCTCCTTGAGAAACATAGGCCATGGATAAAATAGTTCCGTTCCAAATAGACATTAATCGTTCTCCTGCAGGAAGTGCTGCAAAACTGGAAGAGGGTTGAGGTAAAGCAGTTGGCGGTAGATACGCTGCGTTGATGGTTGGAGCAGGAATTGGAAAACCAACACCGGCTGTTAATGTACCCGCTACTCCTGAAGTTGGAAATACATCTTCTTGCACGTGAGGAGGTGTCCAACCTAAATGCGGTTCATTTCTTTTATAATAGGTAAGAAAGTCAATTGCATTTCTACTACTGTGTTTTATATCATAACTAATAATAAGGGAGATGGTGTCGTTGGGTAGGTTTTCTAAAACTGCGCGATAAGGAACAGAATAAGCTTCGCGATAATGGGAATTGGAAGCCCCCAAATTACCATTTACCCAAGAAATGGGATTTTCCGGTATCGGCGTTCCACCCCCAGATCCGCCATCTCTGGCTTGATCCAAATTCGCTTTAGGTTGTTGGGCTGCAGCCTCCAACAAAAACGAAAAAGCCATAAACAACAAAATGCTTATGACTTTACTTACTCTTAAAAACATGGTTGTGCAAAAGCACGCACAACTACAACAGGTGGATGCAAATAAATTTTGCAGCTTGGTGGTTGATGATTTTTGATTCATAAACTTATTATTTTGTTGTTATAATTGAAACCGAAAATCCCATACAAAAAAGTACGGGTAACGATTACGGGGTTGAATACTCTTAAAATTTCTTCAATTGCCATTTCATACGGTAAGTGCCTCTCAAATCTTTTTTCTTATACACCTCTTTCGCACTTAGCAGCAATTACAAACCAAAACTTGAGCCAAATAAAATTTAGGGAGTAAAATTTTTCTATTAATCGAACTAACTACTTGACAATGAAGAATAAAAAAAATATAAAATATTTACTGAAAATTTTAAAACAAAAAAAAATCCTAACTAAAAGTTAAGAAAAAATTAAAATTATCGCACAGCTGTGCGGAAATGGGTGCTTACAGAATGGCCTTTCTAAGTATGATATTATACTTTTTCATTTTACGAATCAACGCATCTCGGGAGATGCCTAATGTTTCGGCCGTTGTAGTTTCTACGTACTGCGAATTGAGGAGTGCTTTTTGTATCAAATTAATTTCTTGCATCTTTAAGTTTAGATCGTCGTCGTGGTGATTATTTACTTTTACAGTGTGATTCAAAACCGGGAAATCCTTCAATGTCAATTTATTGTTTTTTGTATGAATGATGGCTCTTTCGGCCATGTTTCTCAACTCACGAACATTGCCGGGAAAAGCATATTTCATTAAGAAGCTGATGGTATCGTCGGAGATATCAAATTCGCGTTTATTAAATTTATTGGCAAAAAAATCAACAAAATAAATAAGCAACGGTTTGATGTCTTCGGGCCTTTCACGAAGTGGCGAAATATGAATATGCAATGTATTGAGCCGATGCAGCAAATCGTGCCTGAATGCTTTTTCTTCCACTCTTTTAAAAATGTCGTGATTGGTGGCTGAAATAATTCGGAAGTCCGTATAAATTTCCGTGTGATCACCTACTCGAACAATGATCTTTTCTTCGGAGGTTCGTAATATTTTGGCTTGTAAATTATACGGCATATCGGCAATTTCATCCAGAAACAAAGTACCGCCGTTACATAATTCAAAAAGACCAATTTTATCGTTGATGGCGCCCGTAAATGCTCCTTTTTTATGTCCGAAAAATTCACTTTCCCAAAGCGATTCGGAAATAGCGCTACTGTTAACGGCACAAAACATTTTATTTTTTCTGCTGCTTAATCCTTGAATGATGCGTGCAATATTTTCCTTGCCTGTTCCACTTTCTCCTGTGATGAGTACATTGGTATCGGGATAATTGGATGCCGTAATTGCTTTTTCCAACACTTCTTGAATTTGATCGCTGACACCAATAAATTGACGATCAATTTTATCTTCCAAACTTTTTGAAATCAACGAATATTGTTCTTCGGTGCGTTCCAATTTTTGGCGTAGTTGTATAAATTTTTGCGTGCGCTCAATGGTAATTTGAATGTCGATATGCCGAAACGGTTTTCGTAAATAATCAAACGCACCAAACCGAATGGCTTGAATAACGGTTTCCATATCGCCGTACGCCGATACGACAATCACTTCGATGTCGGCATATTGTTTTTTAACTTCTTTCAAAAGTTCAATGCCGTTTTCTCCGGGCAATTGCACATCTAAAATCAACAGATCAATGGCTTGTTCGGAAAGAATTTGTTGCGCGGCTTGCCAGCTATTACTTTCAAAAGTTTGAAAACCTGATTTCACAAAAAACTCATGCAGTTCTTCGGTAAACTGCTTTTCATCATCGAGGATTAATATTTTTATTTTGTTTTGAACCGTCATTGTTTTTCTTTTTCAGGAACAGCTAATGAAATGGAAAAAGTAGTACCAAAAGGAATTCGTTTTTTCACTTCAATTTTTCCGTTCATGTTTTTGATAATATGCGCCGAGATGGACAAACCCAGTCCGGTTCCCTTTTTCCCGTCTTTAGTGGTGTAAAAAGGGTTCATAATATAATCCACATTTTTTTCGGTGATGCCCGCGCCGTTGTCGGTTATTTCAATAAAAATCTGTTGGCCTTTTTGAAAACTCGTTACCGATACTTCCATTTCAAATCCGTTTTGCATTTCTCGTTTGCGATCGCAAACAGCGTCTTTGGCATTCGATAGCATATTTAAAATAACTTGTTCGAACTTAAAAGTATTGCCTACAATAAATGGTAGTGATTCTGCCAAATCAATATGGAGCTGAATATTCTGCAGGTTGAATTGCTCCGATAACATGGCAGTGGCATTTTGAATAGCGCTGTTGATATTAAAACCCGTGGCAAGATATCCATCGTGGTTATGCGAAAAGGTATTGATGCTATCCACAATAATTCGAATGCGGGTGATATTATCAAAAATTTTACTGAGCTTTTGTTTAAAATAAAAATCGTCGATGGGAGTGGGTTGGTTGAGTTCGTAGAGCAAATTATCCATCACCAACGAGATGGTATTTAAGGGCTGATTGATTTCGTGCGCTATGCCAATGGCCATTTCGCCCAACTGTGCCATCTGCTTGGTGTGCTGTTGTTCCGAAACAATTTTTTCGGTGTTCAAAGCTGATGGAGGAGGTAGGCTCATACGCAGCGTACTTTTATCCCTACCAAGTTAGTACTTTGTTAAATTTTTTCCAAAAATTAAAAGGAGGCGAAAACGGGGGCTTAAAAATATTTTTCCACTAAGCTGTGCAGCATGGGCACTGTAATGGGCTTGTTTTGAAATTCTGAAACAACATTATACGTCAGCGCTTTATCTTTATCATCGCTGTTGATGGAGGTTGTTAACATGGAAATTAAAATGGATTTTTTTTCACGATGATTCATTTTAATATAGGACTCTAAAAATTCAAACCCGTTCATGCGCGGCATGTTGATGTCTAAAAAAATAAGTTGGGGTTCGGGAAATTCTGTTTCGTTTTCGTGAGATAAACTTTTTTCTAAATAGGCAATGGCTTCCAAACCATCGGTTACAATTTTAATTTGTTTACAAACACCCGATTCATTGATGATGATGGAATGATACAGGTTATCGGCGGGATTATCATCCACCAATAATATACAATCTATTTGTTTCATTTCGTTGCTCACGGTGTGGCATTTCTAATTAAGTGCAAATGTATTTTTTTTTCTCGAATACAGTTTTTTAATTATTTATGATCGTGAAATGAAAGCTACTGCCTTCTCCTTTTTTGGAATCTACCCAAATTTTTCCATTATACTTTTCTACAATTTTTTTACAAGCGGCTAAGCCAATGCCTGTTCCGGGATATTCACTGGCTTTGTGCAGCCTTTGAAAAATAATAAAAACACGTTCCAAATAAGGCGCCTCAATGCCAATGCCGTTGTCGGCCACCGTAAAAAGAAATTCGTGTTGCTGTTCCTGACTGGAAATTTCTATTTTCGGAATATTATCTTTTTTCTGGTATTTGATGGCATTGGTGATTAAATTCATAAACAATTGCCTCATTTCCACTTCGCTGGCTTTTATGATAGGGAGCTGGGTGTGGTGAATGATGGCTTTGCTTTCTTTAATTTTTAAACCCAATAAGTTTTTTACATCTTCCAGTACTTTATTGCAGTCCACTTTTTCGAGAGGAGTTTCTTTTCCGATACGCGAAAAATCCAATAATTCGTGAATGAGTCGTTGCATTTTGGTGGTAGCGTCTTCAATATATTTTAAATACACGGCTACATCTTCATTGTGGTTTTGGTCTAAACTTTTATTTAGCAGTTCTACAAAATTGATAATGGTACGCAGCGGTTCCTGAAAATCGTGCGAGGCAACATAGACAAACTGTTGCAGCTCACTGTTAACCACAGCCAATTCTTTGTTGTTCTGGAATATTTTTTTATTCTTTTCAATTAATTCGACTGTTTGCTGTTGAATTTTTTGCAACAAAATATTAAACGAATCTGCTAGTTGCCCTACTTCATCATTTGTTGCTTTTGGTACCTGAATCGAATAATCTTGATTCTTCGAAATCTGCATGCCGTTTCTGACAAGGCAACAATTGGATTGGCAATATTTGTTTGAATGATTCTTGAAAAGAAATTACCAAACCCAAAAGTAATCAGTAGTATAAAAAATACTGCAGCCATTAATAGAGTTATCGCCTCTTCTGGGCTTTCCAAACGGGATTTGATATACAGCGTTCCAAATTGTTTATCATTTAATTCGATGGGTTCATATTCTTCTAAATGCGAGGTTGGGAAAGGCGAGACCTTCCCTTTTACCGACAGTGGCAGGTTGGCACGGTTCAAGGTATCGGGATAATAGGTATGCAAACGCCCGTTGTTATCAAAAACATAGGCGGTTAAAATATGGTCGTTTGCATAAAGCACGCCGACTATCTTTTCCGCAATTTCTATATTGTTAAGCGAATCGTCGTTTGGGAGTTGATGATCGAAAAAGATTTTCCCAATGGCGATTTCCGTTTTATCATTTCTTTCATTTATTTCATTATATTCATTAACCAAATAGATGGCGAGGAGGAACAACATCGATAGCAGGTTAAGGTAAAGAATAATTCGCCTTATTTTTTTTTGTATGGGAAAGTCTCTAAATCGCATACACTTATTTTTCGTTACAGGTGACTATATTTTTTTAAAGTTTTATCCATTTCCAGTTCAATGAAAGTTAGTGTTTTTTTTTAAGTTGTTACATTTTATTCAAACAGTACTAGTAGTTAAAAATATTTTTCGACTAAGCTATGTAGCATCGGCACGTTAATGGGTTTGTTGTGAAATTCTGAAACAATCTCATACGACAGGGCTTTATCTCTGTCATCCGTGTTAATGGAGGTCGTTAACATGGTAATTAAAATAGATTTTTTTGAGCGGTTCTCCATTTTGGAATATGCCTCTAAAAACTCAAACCCGTTCATCCGCGGCATATTAATATCTAAAAAAATAATTTGCGGTTCGGGATAGTCTTCGGCGTTTTCGGCTTGTCGGCTTTTTTCTAAATACGCCAGGGCTTCCTCGCCGTCGTTTACAATTTTTATTTGCGAACAAATACCCGATTCTTTAATCATGATGGAATGAAACAGGTTATCGGCGGGGTTATCGTCAACCAAAAGAATACAATTAATTTTATTCATATCTAAATTTAAATACTTTTTATTTATAGTGCCTCACCTTTTTTTGTCAATTCCTTTCCACATGTTTAGGAATCGTGAAAAAGAAACTGGAGCCCTTGCCTTTTTCAGATTCCACCCAAATTTTACCGTTATTGCAGTCCACAATTTTTTTACAAGTGGCTAAACCAATTCCCGTTCCGGGATATTCTGAAACCTTGTGAAGCCGTTGAAAAAGGATAAAAATTCTTTCAAAATATTGCGGCTCAATTCCAATTCCGTTGTCGGAAAACCTAAACAAGAAATCATCATTTTTTTCTTCGAATGAAATATCAATTTCGGGTGTATTCCCATTTTTCTGATATTTTATTCCATTGGTAATTAAATTCATAAATAGCTGTGTCATATCTCCTTCATTGGCCTCAACAGTTGGAAGCCAAGTAGATTTTATATTTAAACCGGTTTCTCTAATTTTAAAATCCAAACTTTCTTTTACTTCTTGCAATGTTTTATTACAATCTACCGATACTTTTTCTCGTATATTACCAATGTAAGAAAAATCAAGCAAGTCACGAATAATAACCCGCATTTTTGCTGCTGCATCAGTAATAAACTTCATATAGATGTGGATGCTTTTATCTTCGCTATTGGAAAATTTTTTTTCCAGCAATTCAATAAAATTGGTAATGGTACGCAGCGGTTCTTGAAAATCGTGAGAGGCAACAAACGCAAACTGCTCTAACTCTTTATTGATTAAAATATACTGTTTATTAGCCATATCTACTTTCTGTTTTTCAGCTTTAATGTCTTGCATAATGTTTATCAAAGCTTTTTGTACTATTTCTTGTTCGGCAAATTCTTTGGCAACAAGCTCATCAATTCTAGCCTGTTGTTTTTGTCTTTCAAGTTTTTCAGAATACCACACAAGGGTTCTGTCTTCCACCATCTTCTCAAGAATTTTTATCTTTTCTTGAGCTTCCGCTAACTTGCTATTTATTTTTTCAGCTTCATTCATTGGTTCCAGCTGTATCAATTTAAAAATTCAAGTTCAAAGTCGCAAACTTCAACGCCGTCTTTTTCATATACTTTTCGGCTTTGACGAATGGGAACTTTGAAATAGTCGCCAACGCCATCAATTAAACCTTCCATTAAATCATATAATTTTCTTTTAGAAGAATAGGTGATGGTTAGTTTATTGGCTTCGGTATTGGTATAGGTAAATTTTGGAGTATAAGCGCCTTCGTACAATTTATTTACTTCCACGTGAATGATACTTTCAACCGTCATCAAAAATGGTTTGGGATGATTATATGGATCTACAAACACCGGGAATTTTTCTGCCAACTTTCCAAAAGTAAATTTTCCAAAACTTTTCAATACATCTTGCGCCGAAATGTTTAACTCATTAGCAGCCGATACTACTAATTTAAAAACGTGCTCGTCGGGGTAAGTGCCGGGCGATACAAATGGTTCCTTCATTCCCAAGTTGGCTTGTTTTAAAATTTTGTCGTAGGTTTCTTCTCCAAAATTTTCGACTACAAATTGTTCTAAAATGTTAAAAATAATTCCTTTCATAAGTTGTTTTTTATTTGTGTTAATTAATTGTTCAGGTTTTCATTAATTAGTTTGTATTAAACATTTTTAAGTTTTGCTATTTCTTTTTTCAATTCAATCATTTTAAGTTCTCGGTCAATTGTTAATTCTTTAAATTTTTGAAGTTCTTCAATTTTCTGCTTATGATCTTTTTCGGCACTTGCATGCGCATCGGTTAGCATATTCATTTGATCAAATACTTGCTGCAAGCGATTTTTCAATTCTAAAATTTCTCCATTGGCTTTCATTTCTATTTTTTTGGAAAAATTTCCTTGCAAGGCGGCTTCACTCACATTATTTAGTTCGCGTACCCGTAAGGTAATATTGTGCGCCATAGCATTTATACTCGTAGCCATCCTTTCCCATTCGCCACCTTTAAACTCTTTCGCTTCTAAAGAAGTTCCAACTATTCCGTATGTATCTGGCGAAGAAGTTACTCTTATTACTTCCGTTGTAAAAAAAGACAGTTGTTCCAAAATTTGATTTAAACAAAGTGCAATTTGCCTGTCATCTCCTTCCCAATCCGTGGGAAGCCGAAAGGAAAAATTTCCATCCTTAATAGATTGCAATGATTGCAAAATTTTTTTTGTACCAGTACTAGTTTGTGACATTAATAATGGGATTGGATGATGCTTTGCTAAAGGTACTAAACAAATGTATTTGTTTCGCTTTGTGAATTTGGAGTACAAAAAATATTACTGCCTTTATTTTACATTGGAATAATTTGCCTTTTTTACATTTGCAAATCCTTCTCTTTTCATTTCGCCCCAAACTTTTACACCTTGTATTTCTTCGATATTACCCATAAAGGCAGCATACAATAAATAAAAATGGGTGTAAACAGGTTCAATAAAAGCCGCCACCAATAACTTTCTAAAATGGCTGAATTTTTTGTATTGGTGAAAAGTATATTCTTCCGTTAACAAGGCTAAAATTGAAAACAAAACAGCATAGCCATAGGCAAATAAAATAAAAAATCCAATATATTTAATACTGATAATGCCGAGCATTATAAAAATAATGGTGAGTAAAATACCCAGCAGTTCTATTAATGGAGTTAGGTATTCTAAAAATACCCAATACGGAATGCTTAACATACCCAACAATTTATACCGCGGGTTAAAAAACATTTTACGGTGAGTCCATAAAGTTTCCATCGTACCTCGTGTCCATCTTCTTCGTTGATTGCCGAGCGTTTTAAATGTTTCAGGAACTTCTGTCCAGCATAATGGATTGGGCAAATATGTAACTTGATATTTTTGCTTGTGTTCAATCATATATCTCCTCATTCGAACTACCAGTTCCATATCTTCTCCCACCGTTTTTCTATTATATCCACCGGCTTTTATGGCAATTTCTTTATCGAACATTCCAAAAGCACCGCTAATAATAAGTAAGCCATCCAATTTGTACCAAGCCATTCGCCCCAATAAAAAAGCACGCAAATATTCTATTATCTGAGTACGCGGTAGCAATTTTTTGGGTGGTTTAATTTCAACTAAAGATCCTCCTTTTATTTCGCAGGAATTAGCAACACGTACTACACCGCCAGTGGCTATTATTCGAGTTTCTGATTTTTCTAAAAACGGTTTGGCTAATACAAGTAGCGCATCTTTACTTAAAATACAATCCACATCCACACAAAGAATGTAAGGATGGGAAGCAAACATAATTCCCACATTGAGAGCGTCTGCTTTACCACCATTTTTTTTATCAATAACGAGCAATTTTTTAAATGCTGTATTGGTAGATCTGTAAGCAGCCACAATCTTTTCTGTTTGAAATACCTTGTCAATATTAAATTTTACTTCCTCTAATTGATAAGCTTGACAGAGTAGCTCAATTGAATGATCATTGCCGCCATCATTAATAACCACCACTTCATAATGATTGTATTGGAGCGTTAATAACGATCGTACATTTTCTACAATGGTTCTGGCTTCATTATAAGCGGGTGCTAAAATGGTAATACGAGGTGCTAAATCGGACGATAAAACAACCTCGTAATCAACAAAAGAATTTTCTTTTAAATAAACGGTTAACGATTGCACCGAAATTATTGCCAATATTAAATAGGCACACATCACCACAGTGGAGAAAATAAAAATAAACTGATTGAAATTTACTATAAAACTATCAAGAGTCATAGCTGTTAGTATTAGTATTCAAAAAAATCTTTTTGCAGATTGTTGTTCGCTAATTTATTCCAAGTCAACTAAACCTGCCATTAATCCTCTATCAACTTATTGGTTGACAAATTGAAATAGCTACTACTTTTTAGTGTATAAGGAGGAAGGTGATAGCATGTTTTAGTTTTGGCTTCTAGAATACTGCAATCTAAGATACGAACAAACGTCTTTCAATTCATTATAAAATTTAGTTGAGAAAAAACTATGATGCCGGAAAAAGGGAATTAATTAATGCCCTTGACTTTTTTAACTTGCCCTTGTAAATCCTTTTTTTTCCATGACGCCCCAACTTGAATATCCTCTTATTTTTTCAATATTACCCCGAATGGCGGAATACACAATAAAAAGATGGAAGTAGATTGGATCAATAAAAGCTACAAACAAAAGTTTTCTAAAATCGCTGTTTTTCTTGTATAGATGATAGGTGTATTCTTCCGTAAGTAATGTAATTACAGAATACAGTACAGCAAAAGAATAAGCAAACAGAAGAAACAGTAGTACAAACTTTAAGTTGAGCAATCCTAAAACTAACAACGAAATAGTTATTAAAATACCTAAAAATTCAATAAGAGGACTTAGGTATTCCAAAAAGCCCCAATAAGGCATACTCAACATTCCCAACAATTTATACCGAGGACGGAAAAACATTTTACGATGTAACCATAATGTTTCCATAGTACCTCTTGTCCACCTTCTTCGTTGGTTACCCAATGCTTTGAACGTTTCGGGAGCTAAAGTCCAACAAAGTGGATTAGGAAGAAATGTAACCTGATATTTTTGTTTTTGCTCGAGCATATATCTCCGCATTCTTACTACAATTTCCATATCTTCTCCCACCGTTTTTCTATTGTAACCACCTGCTTTAATTGCGATTTCTTTTTCAAACAATCCAAAGGCGCCGCTAATAATAAGTAATCCATCTAGCTTGAACCAAGCCATACGCCCCAATAAAAAGGCACGTAAATATTCAATGGTTTGCATGCGGGGTAAAAAACCATCAGGAGGATTAACTTCTACAATACGACCTCCTCTTACTACACAAGAATTTGCAATACGAAGTACTCCTCCTGTAGCAATAACTCTTCGGTCTTCGGATTTTTCCAAAAATGGTTTGGCTAATATTTGTAATGCATCTTTACTTAAAATACCATCCACATCCACAACAAGAATGTAGGGATTAGCAGCAAACATTATTCCCACATTGGCTGCGTCGGCCTTACGACCATTTTCTTTATTAACTACTAGTAATTTATTATACGCCGTATTGGTAGATCGATAAGCACTTAATATGGGTTCTGTTTCAAATACTTTGTCAATTTTATACTCTATACGCTTTAACTGATAAGCTTCCTGAAGTAATTGGAAGGTATCATCGGTACTACCATCATTAACAACCACTACTTCAAAATGATTATACTGAAGCGTTAATAAAGATCGAACACTGTCTACAACAGTCAGCGATTCATTAAACGCAGGTGCGATGATGGAAATACGAGGTGCTATATCGGAAGACAAAATAACATCATAGTCAACAAAGGAATTTTCTTTTAAATAATGCGACATCGTTCTAGCAGAAATTGAAGCCAAAATAAAATAAGAAGCCATCACCACCAAGGTGAGAATCAAAACAAATTGATTAAAGTTTGATAAAAAAAATTCGTAACCCATATCTGTTATTTTTAGACCCCCATAAAAAATTTTACCCCAAATTGATGCTCGCCAATTTATCCAGTGTCAACTCAGCTTGATTTTTGACTCTTCCCAAACCATTCAACATAAACATTTCGTTGATCAAATCTGAGTGTTTGCCTTGATTAAACATGGCAATTAAACGCAACCCGAGCACAACAACCGATTCATTTTTAGACTTTAAAAAAATTGAAAAATCAGGAACATTAGTTCTATCAGAATGCCGGATAGCATGTAAAATATTTGTTTGAACCCAATCGTTTACCGGTTTTTTATAATTAAGTAAAATGGATAATCCTTCCACACCTCTTAACCGAATCAGGCCTAAAATGGATTCCAATTGAAGTATGGTGTTGGTACTTTTTGTGATTAAATATTTTTGAAGTTCAGGTTCAATATCGTGTACATTAAACTGAGTCAATTCTCGAATACCTGTACAAACCTGGTCCCAATCTTCTGAATGGAATTTAGCCATAGAAACATTAATCAACTTTGTTTTCCGATAAAACTCATTCAACTTTTCATTAAAATCGCCGGAATAATTTATATGTAATTTAAAGGCACTTGCCAATAACACCTTTTTAAAGGTTTTCTTTTTGTAATTGGATTTATATTCTTCGAGAGCTAGCACTTCTTCCAATGATTTATTAAAAAACAATAAAGAGAACAATACGGTTTCTACGGCTGGTGTGTACTTAATTTCCAGCTTCTCTTTGTAATTTCTGCTACTACGACTTATAAAAAGCAAAACGATAGCCACTATACCCAAAGAGACGTACAATGTAATTGCCGAGGTTAGAAATAATTCGAGTCCTCCTAAATTTTTAAATGTGGTCCACAAAATTTTACTTTTTTATATTAATAAAATCGTTTCGAAAAAATAAGTTGCGTACAGAATCGGTTACGGAATAATCCTGGAAAGTATTCTTCTCTCTCATACGTAAATACTGGTCGCAAGAAAGTAGAAGAACTAACTCTAAACTGATATTGTAGGCCAAAACCCAATGTATTGACTTGTGTAAATTCGCCGAGATCAAATATTTTATAGGGACTGCCGGAATAAATATTCATTTGGAAAGTCCTTTCTTTTACTTCATTTGATTTTTTAAGTTGTATTGAATGTGAGGTGTACCAACCTTTTTCGATAGTTACAAAAAGAGGCCGATATCCAATTTCCCAAGTTTTAATTGCCACATTGATTTGCCCAGTTAACATTTTTACCTGCTTGGTTGTAAAGTCCATAATCCTACCACCCACGGAAAGTTCTACTTTATTAAAAGTTTTATATAATTCAAAGTTTCCTTTAAAGAGCGGAAGTACATTACTTCCTTCGGCCATTCCCAAACTAATATATAAATAACTGGATTTTGAAAGTTTAGGATACAAATCAATTTCAAATTGAGGTTCGGATTGTCCAATCATTTTTATATAATTCATTCTAAGAATGCCGGTAAACTTCGGAGAACTTCTTTTAAACTCGATGAACGATAAATGCCGCGGCATTAACCCTATTCCACTATAAGAAGTGTTTTCATAAGAAACGGATAAGGTGTTTATTTTACTTTGAAAAATGAGGGTACGCAGCGCCAATGCTTCTTTATTATTTTGATCGGCTGATAATACTTTTTGAAGTACAACCATTGCTTCTTTATTCTGTCCGAGTTTAATAAGTGCTGTTGCTTTTTTAAGTGTAAAAAAAGTGGAACTATCATCAATTTTCAATAGTGCCAAATCGCAATACATAACTACTTGATTATAGTCTTCGGCTCCCAACAGCGCATTAACAAGAGCTTCGTAAGCTTCACCATACAGTGAATCTGCTTGAACTACTGGAGTTATAATATCGACTGCAAATTTATAATTCCCCTGCCAAGTAAATATTCTTCCTAAAAATAATTTGTAGTCATTATTATAAGGAAATTCTTTAGTTAAAATTTGTAATGTTAATACGGCTGAAACAAAATCGCTACTAGCGGATTGTTGCTGTGCTGCTTTCCATAATGAATCTGGTTTGATTTCTTGTGAAGTCAGATTGAGTGAAATAGTAAAACAAATTAGTAGTAGTATATTTTGTTTTCCTGTTTTCATTTTTTTTCTTTTTCTATTTCAATAATTTATCAATACGTGCTTTTAATATGGCCAAACTAAAAGGCTTTGCAATAAATTCACTAGCACCACTTGCCAACGATTCCAATTCTACTTTTTCAACTCCTGAAACTGTTAATACGATTATAGGCGTGCTTAATTTCATTTCGCTATGTACTAGTTGAATAATTTCCATACCACCTTTGAATGGCATATTTAAATCGGTAATAATTAAATCGAAAGTGGCTGTTTTTACAGCATCTTCGGCTTCGTGTCCATCGGCTGCTTGTATGACTGTGAAATTATGGCCTGTCAGAAAATGCGCAATTGCTTTTCGTAGTAAAGTATCATCTTCCGCCAGTAAAATTTTTTTATTTGTGTCCATAATTTGTTAATTAATTTTTTTGGCCCTTAAAAACTTCGCAATAGGAAGTTAACTCTTCAATTGCGTAATAACAAATTTATTTTTAATTGTTGCATAATTTTGTTTTCTGTTATTCAATTTTAGTCATTCCTTTTTACTTTCAAAAATTGCAACTTCACTATTCTCTGCCTCTATTGTTTTAGGATATTTTCCGTTTGAATCTTTTGTACATCAAACTACCCCTTTCTATTTTTTATCCATACAAAACCCTATCAACCCTTGCTTTCAAAACGGACAAACTAAAAGGTTTTGTAATAAAGTCATCGGCACCAATCGATAACGAATCCAACTCCACACTTTCAATGCCAGATACGGTAAGTACTATTACGGGGGTTTTTTGGCGAAGATCATTATGTACTAACTGAATCAACTCCAATCCACCCGAGTACGGCATATTCAAATCCGTTATAATTAAATCGAACCAATCGTTTTGAACTGAATACGTTGCTTCTCTTCCATTAGCCGCTTGCGTTACTTTAAATCCAACTCCGGATAAAAATAGAGCAACACTTTTTCTTAAAAGGTTGTCGTCCTCTGCTAATAATATTTTTTTTTCAGTTCCCATAGTATTACATTTTAAAAATTAAGAAATCAATTTTTCATTTTCATATTTTATTTCCTCTATAACAGCTTTTGCCATTCCTCTCAGTTTTTTAATTTGACCTTCAATGGCATCACTTTGTAGGTTTGTTTTGGTTGTTGCTTGTATTTCCAATAATAGCGATCGCATATCCTGTATCCCCAATATGGACACAGACGATGTCATTCGATGGGCCACTTGTTTTACCGTTTCATAATCTTTTTTAGCAATGGCATCTTCCAAATTCAATATTCCATCCGGCAATTCTTTTAAAAAAATATCTAACATTTCTTTTACTAAATGTTTTTTCCCGTGTACGGACTCACTTAAAAAACTTAAGTCGATGTGTTGGTTATTCATACGTGTAGTTTTTATTGGTTTGGTTGGTAAATACAACTTTATTAATTTCTTGAAACAATAATTGAGGTGCTATAGGTTTTGTTAAATACTCATTCATGCCCGATTGCAAACATTTATTTTTTTCGCCAGCAAGTGCATGCGCCGTAATGGCAATAATGGGGATATTACTTTTCCACTCGTGTCGTATAATTTCTGTGGTTTCAAATCCATTCAATTCGGGCATTTGAATGTCCATCAAGATTAAATCGTATTTTTTCTTTTTCATTTTTTCCAATGCTTCTTTTCCATTTTCAGCAACATCCAATTTCATTTTATACATCCCAAACACATTGGATAAAAATTTTGCATTCATCAAATTGTCCTCTGCTAATAATACTTCTAATTTTTTTAATTTTTGAACATTTGTTTGATCGGCAGCATAATTCACTTTTATTGGAGCAGCTTTTATTTGGTGCACTTGTTTGAATGGGAGAACAAGCGTAAAAACAGATCCAGCTCCCACTGTACTACTCAATGATAAAGTTCCGCCTTGCAATTCAATCAACCGTTTGCAGATATTTAAGCCCAAACCTGTACCTCCATATTTACGGGGCGTGGCTGGAGTAGCTTGCTGATAACGATTAAAAATAATTTTCTGTTGTTCTGTCGGAATGCCAATGCCCGTGTCTTTTATTGAAAATTCAATGTGCCAAATATTAAATCGCTTTTTCAAAACTTCTGCACTTACTTTAATACTTCCCTTTTCGGTAAACTTGATGGCATTTTCAATAAGGTTGATTAAAATTTGTGACAACCGAGTTGGATCACCTTCAACGATAAGTGGCACCTTAGCATCTTTGTCAAACTCAAGTTTCAGTTGCTTGGCTTCAGCTTTTCTTTTAAACATAGTTTGCAATGAATCCATCATTTTCAGAATACTAAATTGCTTTTTCTCGAAAACAAGAACTCCAGAATAAATTTTGGATGTATCTAAAACATCATTAATAATATGCAGCAGGTTTTTACTCGAAATTTGAATAGCATCTAGAAAATCTTTTACTTCGCCTTTTAGGTTTTTTTGGAGCAATAAATCGCCAAAGCCCAAAATGGCGGTAAGTGGTGTGCGAATTTCGTGGCTCATATTTGCCAAATAAGCTTCATGCATCACAGCCAAGTGTTCTGCACTTTTTTTAGCCTCCGCCAAATCATTTATGGCTTTTTGCTGCAACGTAAAATCGCAAATAGTTCCGCGAATGCCAATTAATTTTTCCTGTTTATCTCTAATAATTTTTGCGTTAATAACAACCTCAATCAATTTGTAATCGGGACGAATAAGGCGGTACTGTGTAGAATAATAATCGGGCGCCAAGGATGCAAGTTTTGTAGCTGTTAAAAGCTTGTTGCGATCTTCGGGATGTACCAATTTAAGATATTGACTAAACCTTATTTTACTATCGCGCGGTGGCTTTACGCCAATAATTCTAAAAAATTCTTTGGTTGCATAAATATTGTTGGTTTCAAAATCGCGTTCCCAGCTTCCTACTAGTCCAGCACTTTGGGATTCCAACAAAAATTTCAACTCTTTTTCAAGCTTTTTAATTTTAGGATTTACTATGGACTTAGAGGCACTCATATCATTTCATTTATATTACATAATTCTTTTTTTCATTGAAAATAACCAAGCCAAACTTTCCAATTTTATCAAATAAATTGTTTGCGGAATTAATAGAATTAATAATTCCTCTACTACTAAATTGGAGATTGCTTAAAAGTAAATTGGGAAACATCTGAATAATTACTGAATTGGCATTCGATTTTGCCAACGACATTACAGTAATTTTAACAATATTTTTACTATGGAGAAGAAGGAAGTTGAATAAAATCGACTGAAGGTCAATTATCGTAAAGCTATTTTTAGAAGCTTTTAATTTGAAGAAGGAATTTTTCATTTCAATTATTTTAACTGTTAAGAAAAAGTGCTTTTACGAACAATAATATTTTTTGAAAAAATCTTCAAAAGCTGACCAGCAGTACAAAGTAAACTATTTTAAATTCAAGTAATTTTCAGTTAATCAAATCACGAACAATAAAATTTAACCTTATACTTTTCAAACAGTATCACTGTTAAAACACCCATTCTGTATTGAAAGAACTTCCCTTCATCCAAAAGATAGGAAGAAAAATTCAAACTTTTACTATTTATTTTTCATTCCTCACTAAAGCTTCTTAATTTGTAGAAATATTATTTCAATGTCCAACCTCCTTAAATGTCCAAATTGTCAACACGAGTTTGAACTTACTGATTCTATCAAAAATGAAGTTCGAGAAGAGATGAATTTGAAAGCCAAAGAGTGGAAAATAGAAAAGGAAAAAGAGATGCGAAAAGAAATACTACTCGAAAGTGAAGCACGCTTTAAATCATTAGAACAAGTGAATTTTGAAAAAGATGAAAAACTAAAACAAGCGCAACAAAAAGAAGTAGATTATTTAAGAAAAGAACAAGCCTTACATACAAAAGAATCTGAAATTGATTTAATTGTTCAGCATAAACTTCAAACTGAACGATCGCTATTATCCGATGAATTAAGAAAGATCGAAGAACAAAAATCTGCAATCAAAGATTCGGACTATCAACTACGATTGAAAGAAAAGGACAAACTTATTGAAGATCAAAAAAAATTAGTAGATGAAATGAAACGCAAGTCCGAACAAGGTTCCATGCAACTCCAAGGAGAAGTGCAAGAACTTGCTTTGGAAGAAATGTTGAGAAACTCATTCCCCTTTGATCAAATTAATCCGATTGAAAAAGGAATTCGCGGAGCCGATTGCATTCAAGTAGTTCGCAATAATGTTTCGGCAGAATGTGGTAAAATAATTTTTGAAAGCAAACGAACAAAAGAGTTCAGTAAAGAATGGATTGAAAAACTAAAAGCCAACGGACGTAGTCAAAATGCGGATGTGGCGGTATTAGTTACGCAAACTTTTCCAGCCGACATGAAACAATTTGGAGAAAAAGACGGCGTTTGGATTTGTTCCTTTGCCGAAGTAAAACCGCTTACGTATTTACTTCGAGATGGAATTTTGAAACTCTTTACTGCTACAAAATCGCAGGAAGGGAAAGGAGATAAAATGCATTTGCTTTATGATTATATGACAAGCCCTGAATTTTCCAGACAATGGAGAGCCGTTGCGGAAGTGTTTTCCAATATGAAACAATCGATTGAAGCGGAAAGAAATGCTATGGAAAAACTTTGGAAGAATAGAGAAAAACAATTGGAAAAGGCATTGCTCAATTCTAATTATATGATGGGATCCATTGAAGGTATTGCCGGTAAAAATTCAATTGATTTAAACTTACTCGGTAACTCAACAGACACAAATGGAGTTAAATTAAGCGCGAACCCAAGTCAACCATAAATTTTCAAATTGTCGATAATGAATTATTAGTTGCTGATTTGTTTTTGAAAAAAAACATTCCATCGTGTTTTCATTTTCATTCAACTGTTGTAATTGAATTTGTTCTTTAAAATTGACGCCTCCTTCTCCATACCATTTGAATACAGCTTCTTTTGCTGACCATAATAATGTTTTTAGAGAACTATCAAATGGGTGCAATGAATTTGAAAATATTTTTTTTTCATTTTCCGATAAAAATTTATCGGCCACTTTCAACACTCGATCAGTTGTCAATTCAATATCGATTCCCACTTTTTGATTTTTACTAACAATGGCAGCAGCAAAATCTCCACAATGAGAAATTGAGAATTGAAACTCATTGTTAGGCAAGTAGGGTTTTTGAAAAGTTGATTGTTGAATAGCTGAAACCGGAAAGTCAGGTTCTAGAATTTGTAACAAAAACCTTCCCGCCAAGTGTTGCAATCGCTTTGTCTCATTAGTGATGACGGATTTTATAGCAATAGCTTTTGTAAAAAAAGATTCGGGTTCCGAAATATGCCAAATAACCAGTTTTGCAGACTCGTTAATTTGATGTTGAAAAATAATAGGCATAGTATAAATGTTTCGCTTTATTTTGCTGCTTACAAATTGACAACGAAAAATTAATAAATACAAATGATTCTTTCTGATAAACGAATTTTAGAAGAGATTGAAAAAGAAACAATAAAAATTGTTCCGTTCAATCGTGATAAATTAGGTAGTAATTCTTATGATGTAAATCTTGGTAAATGGTTAGCTACCTATAACGATCAAATTCTAGATGCCAAAAGCCATAATAAAATAAATTATTTTGAAATCCCTGAGGATGGATTTATTTTATATCCCAACACTTTTTATTTAGGCGTTACAGATGAATACACGGAAACCCATGCGCATGTTCCTTTTTTGGAAGGGAAATCATCCACCGGTAGATTGGGGATAGACATTCACGCCACCGCCGGAAAGGGTGATGTTGGTTTTTGCGGACATTGGACACTTGAAATTTCTGTAAAACAACCTGTGAAAATTTATAAAGGAATGCCCATTGGCCAACTAATTTATTTTCCAGTTGATGGTGAAGTGGAATTAAAATATAACCAAAAGCAGAATGCAAAATATAATAGTCAACCCGACAAGCCCGTAGAAAGTATGATGTGGAAGAATAAATTTTAAATGGCTTCGATTCCATTTTTTTTGTAATACGCAATCAAATAATTAATCACTCTATTGTAGCTACGCTTTCCTTCCGGTTGATTATTGGCTACTAAAAAATTTCCATACAGAAAAGTGATGAATGTTTCCATTGGGTTTTGATGACGTTTATAAAACTCTTCGCATTCACGAAAATCTTTAACTACTTGCGGATGAAGTTTCTGATTGTATTCTTTCGCTTTCAATGAATCACTATCCCACAATTCACTAATTGCATAATGATATAAATCAAAATACATGGAATACTGAAATGTTGTTGAAGGATAATTTTTGCATGTTAAAAAAGCAACAAAATTAGCTTCACTTTCTTTGGAATAACCCAATTGATGAGCCGTTTCATGTGCAGAAACAAATGGCTCCAAACAGCGTGGGATTGTAGTATTTACTTGAGCTTCGCCAGAAAATGGATTATAATAACCTTGAAAGCCGAGATAGTTTCCGGCATAGCTAAATAAAGATGGTTTTATGGATTGCGGTGTGTAATCAAAAAAGGGAATCGTAGTAGCGGCGTATAAATAGGCATCATTCGTACGTTCAAACAATTGCTGCTTTTTACTAATGGAATCTCTCTGTTTTTCATTTACTTTTCCAGCATAATAATTTAGCTTTTGTTGCAATTGCCCTACAAGTGTGTCAATATCCTCTCTGGAGTTTTCTTTTATTTCGAGGCTGAACTGATAGGCGATTCCTTGCCTGTAATAATTCAAACCCCACAAAGCATAAAAAAACACATACATAAAAAGAAAAAAGAAGATCAGATGTTTTAGACCCATTAAAATAAACTGTCGGTCAATTTCTTTTTTATACCAAGCAGACAACAACTGCCAAGTTTTTAAAATAACTATTATGATGATAAAGGCGTAAAAAACATCTCCAATACTGAATGGAACCCATCCAAAAACAGCCCGTTGAAATTTAGAAATTAAAAGGTAAATATTGGAGGAATAATTCTCCTCAATCCAAAATGGATAGTTGGTAATAAATTTCAGGAACAAAGCCATAATAATGAGCAATACCCAACCCCATGCCTTCATTACATAGGCAAAAATCTTACTTAAAAAATGTAGCAAATAGTTAGTTTAAAATTATCTAAAAATAAAGGGTTTATGAATAGCCTGAGTGTTTAAAAATAATTCAAAAACGGGTAGCAAGTTCAACTTAATTCCCCTACCTTTGCCAACCGAAAAAATCGGGATTAAAGTTTTGTGACATGAGCCACCGGCGAGAGTTTGAAATAGCTTTTGTTGGGTTAAAGCCCGGAATTCATGACTTTAATTATATAATAGACGATAAGTTCTTTGAGGCGTTCCAACAGCAAAATTTTCGAAATTGCAAAGTAGAAATCAAATTGAAACTTGATAAAAAATCGAGTTTTATGATGTTGAAATTTGAAGTGGGTGGCACGGTGGAAGTTGTTTGTGACCGATGTAACAACACCCTACCCTTAGATTTGTGGGATGAATTCAACATTACTTTAAAAATGGTAGAAGAGCCCGAATTAATGAATGACCAAGAAACTGATCCGGATATTTTTTATATCAGCCAAGTTGAAAGTCATTTTGATATTACCAATTGGGTATTTGAATTTATTAATTTAAGCATTCCCATTTTAAAAGTCTGTACATATGAAAATATGGAAGGACCTTTTTGTAACAAGAAAGTGCTGAAGCTTTTGAAGAAAATGGAACCCGAAGAACCCAAAAATAAAGAAAACCCAATCTGGAAAGGATTGGATAAGTTTAAAAATTTAGGTAATTGATTTTTTTGAAATAAATTGCATCCGTTATGCCAAATCCAAAAAGAAGGCACAGTCAACAAAGAAGTGCTAAAAGAAGAACACATTATAAAGCTGTTGCTGCTACGTTAAGCACCGACAGTACAACAGGAGAAACACATGTACGCCACCGCGCTAATGTAAGTGAAGGAAAGCTTTACTACAAGGGCCAATTAGTGGCTGAAAAGTCTCCGATAAAAAAGTAAGAATCGTCTTACTTTAGCAATCTAAATTCTAACAAGCCAGATGGTTACAGATAGAGTTTAGATTTTTCATTTTATACCTTTAAAAAATGAATATAGGCATAGACATGATGGGAGGCGACTTTGCACCGAAAGAAGCGGTGAAAGGTGTTATCAATTATTTCTCTACTACAGAAAATGCCAGCTCTCTTTTTTTGATTGGTCATCAAGAACAAATCCAAAAATTATTTGTTGAGCATAATTTTCAGTCCGACAAAATCACGTTCATACATGCAGAGCAGGTTATTGATATGCATGAACATCCCACCAAAGCTTTAAAAGAAAAACAACAGTCTTCCATTGCTATTGGATTTCATTTATTAGCAACAGGAAAAATTGACGCATTCATCAGTGCAGGCAATACAGGAGCAATGCTTGTTGGAGCACTCTTTAGTATTAAAGCGATTGAAGGAGTATTGCGCCCAACTATTTCAGCACTGCTGCCAAAAGAAAATGGAAGTACTGGTTTAATTCTCGATGTTGGGTTAAATGCAGATTGCAAACCTGAGCAATTAAATCAGTTTGCTATTTTAGGTACTGTGTATGCACAACAAATATTTGGGATTGAAAACCCAAGAGTCGGGTTGTTAAATGTTGGCGAAGAAGAAGGGAAAGGAAATTTATTAGCACAAGCTACATATCCTCTTTTAAAAGAAAACGGACATATTAATTTCATTGGCAATATAGAAGGGAGGGATGTACTACTTGACAAAGCCGATTTAATAGTTTGCGAGGGATTTACCGGCAATATCATTCTTAAAATGGTAGAATCGTTGTACTCCATTTCGCAGAAAAATAATATTCAGCACAACTATTTTGATCGCTTCAACTTTGAAAACTATGGTGGAACTCCGGTGTTGGGTGTAAACAAACCCGTTATCATTGGTCACGGTATTTCCCAAAACCTAGCTTTTCAAAACATGATTTTGCTTGCACAAAAAATGGCAGAAAAGGATGTTATGGGAAAAATGAAGCAAGAATTTATGGCATAAAAAATGCCCCGCGAAAATCGTGAGGCATTAAAATTATTTGAACCTTACTCCCTATTTTATTTTACTAGAAATTCCAATGGAATGGAAATAATGATTACTTCCAGATTCGTTACTAATTGGAATACGATATTGCGAGCTAATAAATAACTTTCCTTGGTTTAGAAGATCAATATTAATACCTAAACCAACTGGTACAAAACCTCCCCAAGTTGTTCCTATTTTATGGGTACCAACTCCCATTGATGCAAATGGTTGGAACCAAAATTCTTCACCCACTAATTTAAATTGAGCGACTGCATCGAGAGAAAATACAAATTTATTGACGCCTACATTTGGCTTGTTTGGTTCGGGATAATTGATAAGCGTTCCAGAAATAGTTCCAGCAAAATCAACCTTCTTTTTCAACCCTTTGAAACAATGAAGTGAAATTCCTGGAGACATTTCTCCCAAGCGAGCCCACTTTTCATCTCTAAGTACAGAACTCAAAGAAGTTGAACGAATACGAGCTGCAGTAGCAAAATCGTACAAATTAAAACTGACACCTATTTCATGTCCTCTAACCTTATCTTGGCCAAAGGCAAATGAGCTAATAACCGAAGTTGTAAGAAAGAAAAATAATAGTTTCTTCATAATAGTAGTTTTGTAGTTAACAAAAATAATAGCTTAACACAAGATTCTGAAATAAAATATTTTGAGGAAAGTTAGTCATCTTTTTCCAATATCTCAACCATAACTCGAGTAAGGCCCGATCGAATGAATCCCAGCTTCTTGGCTGCTGCAAAAGAAAGATCCACAATTCGTGTCATTTTAGGATGCAGCCTGTCATTTATTTTAACAATTACTGCTCGTTGATTTCTAATATTTGTAACACGAACCATAGTTCCCAATGGAATTATATTGCAAGCTGCTGTCATTTTATTTTGACTAAAAATTTCTCCGTTTGCTGTTTTTCGTCCTTCAAATTTATCATGATAATAACTTGCAATGCCATAAAGTGTATCCTTTTTGGGAGGAAGCAACAAACTATCTTGAGCTACTAACTGAACGTTCAACAGCATTACAAAAAAAAATAATATGGCTCTCAAAGTTTTCATTTTACCTAAACAACTTTACACTCATATGTTAATTTATGCCTTATTAATTCGAGAAATTTGTTGTTCCAAAATCATTAAATCGGCAAGTACAATTGCCGTTACAGCTTCCAATATAACGGGAACACGAAGTGCAATACACAGATCGTGACGACCTTTTATGGAAATTTTTTCAATGTTATCCGTTGTCCAATTTAAAGTAAGTTGTTCTTTTGACGTTGATGATGTAGGTTTAATTGCAACTCTAAAAACTAATTCATTCCCATTACTTAACCCTCCCACTACACCACCAGCATTATTAGTTTTTGTTTTCCCGTCTTTGTTTTCAATTGCATCGTTGTGATCACTGCCGAACATTTTTGCAGCAGCAAAGCCTGTTCCAAATTCTATTCCTCTAACTGCAGGAATGGAAAATACAATTTGAGCTACTAATGACTCTAAAGAATCAAAGAATGGTTCGCCCAAACCAATAGGTAAATTCTTTGCCCGACATTCAACAATCCCACCAACAGAATCTTTTTCATCAATTGCTTTTTGTAACCCTTTTTCCAAATCTTTTTCACCACCAATTTCAAGTATCGATGAATTAATTTCAATTCCTTCCAACAATTTTTTTGCAATTACACCGGCTGCAACTAAAGCAACCGTCAACCTGCCACTGAAATGACCGCTTCCTCTGTAATCTTCAAATCCACCAAATTTTTTATGGGCTACAAAATCGGCATGGCCAGGGCGAGGCACATCTTTTAATTTTTCATAATCGTCACTTCTGGCATTTTTATTTTCAAAGAAAATTGCTATCGGTGCGCCGGTAGTTTTATTATTTAAAAGGCCACTTTTAAAAATAGGTAAATCATCTTCTTGTCGAGGTGTTGTTCCTTTTTGAATTCCCCCTTTTCGTCTTTCTAAATCTGGTAAAAAATCTTCTACGTTTAATGGTAAACCAGCAGGACAACCATCAACAACAATACCTACAGATTCGCCATGCGATTCACCAAAAATTGAAACTCGAAAAATTCTACCAAAACTATTCATGTAGGTTATTTTTTTAAAGATACGGCAGCGCCAAGTTTTTCCAAGTCCAAGAAAAAATTGGGGTATGATTTATTTACTGCCTGAGATTCTTCGATTTCCATTACACCCTCTGCTTTTAATGCGGCAACTGCACAAGCCATTGCAATTCGATGATCGTGTTGCGAGTGAACTACTGTGCCCTTTACCACACCATTTCCTTCAATTAGCATTTCATCGCCAACCAGTTCAATTTTAACTCCCATTTTACCAAATTCTTGTTGCAATGTAAGTGCACGATTTGACTCTTTATGTTCCAATCGAGATATTCCTTTAATCTTAGATATTCCTTTGCAATAAGCTGCTAATGCAGTTAATGGTGGAAATAAATCGGGACAGTCTGTTGCATCAAATTCAAAAGCTTTCAACTCTGATGGATAAACTTTAATCTCTTTAAAATTAATTTCTGTTTTTGCATTCGCCAACTGTAAGGCATCAATGATTTTTCTATCGGCTTGCAAGGAATAATTGTTTAATCCAATTACTGTAATCGAACCCGCTAAAGCTCCAGCCACAAGTAGAAAAGCACCACCACTCCAATCGCAATTTACAGTATAGTTAGTAATTGTGTTTAATTTGTTTGTAGTTGAATCGTGAAAATAAAATTCTTCATTATTTCTATTTTCTGGAACCTTCATCCCAAATTGACGCATTACTTCCAAAGTAAGATTTATGTAAGGTGCACTTTTCAGGCCTTTTACTTTTATTGTTTTTCCTTTTGCGTCAGCTGCCGAAAAAGCCATCAATAGTCCAGTCAAAAATTGTGAACTTAATGATCCATCTATTTCAATATCTCTGGGCAAAAGTGGACCTTGAATAATTAAGGGGAGTTTACCATGATTACTTTGTACCTGTACTCCAAGCACTGGCAATATTTCATCAAAAAAATTCATTGGACGATTAAGCAAAGTCCCTTCTCCGCTAATTGTAATTTCTTTTTCGCATAATGCTGCCAACGGTGTGAACATGCGCATACTTAATCCACTTTCTCCACAATTAATTTCGTTTGATATTGGAATAACTCCATTACTTTTTATATACAACTCATCGCCTATAAATTCAATACTGGCTCCCAATTGTTGAATAATAACGAGTGCAGTTTTATCATCATTGCTAATTCCAGAATTTTTAATAATTGTTGTCCCTTTACTTAACAAAGCTGCAGCACAAGCCCGCTGCATATAACTCTTAGATGCAGGAGCATGAATTTTCCCATTTAATTGAGATGGATGAATTGTAACTATCACATTAAAAATCTTGAATTATATTTTCTAACTCAGTTATTGGAATCAATTTTGAAACTCCCTTTCCTATTCTTTCCAGTAGAATATAATTAATTGCTGACTTCTCTCGTTTTTTATCTTTCTTCAAAACCTCCAATACTTTTTGTTTGTCAAATGATGCAAAAGTTGGCAACCCATATTTTGAAAGTAAATTAATTACTCTGTGTGCTTCTTTGAATCCGTTAATTTTTTGAGAAACAATTGAAGCAAAAGCCATTCCAATGGCTATTGATTGTCCATGGCTCAACTCGTATTGATTTTCCAATGCGTGGCCTAGTGTGTGACCAAAATTTAACAATCGTCTTTCACCCTTTTCAAATTCATCCCGTTGCACCACTTTAGTTTTTAGAATTGTATTCCTGTTAATTAAGTCGTTAATTTTCTTTTTATTAGTTTGATAAATTTTAAGTGAATTCAATTCAAGTTCTCTAAACATTGTGTCATCTTTTATGCACGCATGTTTAATGATTTCTGCAAACCCATTTTCCCATTCATTTTTAGGTAATGTTTTTAAAAACTCTAAGTCGTGCAAAATAAATTTTGGCTGACGAATAATACCCGCCATATTTTTATACACGCCAATATCAATACCGTTTTTTCCACCAATAGATGCATCTATCATTGCCAACAATGTAGTAGGAACAAATCCGAAATTGATGCCACGCATATAGATGGAAGCAACATATCCCGTAATATCTGTAACAACGCCTCCTCCAACACCCACCAATGTTGTATTTCTATCAGCACCCATTTCTAGTAGTTGTAGCAGTATAGAATCAACAGTTGATTGCACCTTGAATTCTTCACCAGGTTTTAGAACAATTGAATTCCACTGCCGAAATTTTTTGACATGCTTTCCAAAAATATTTTCATCAGTAATGATGATGGTATTTTTTTGATCAACAATATTTTTCAGTCGAAAAATTTCGTCTGAAAAATAGTACGCTACTGATGTAGTAGAAAATTTATAACTCTTTTTCATTATCCTTTAGCATTCATAATATTATTTTGCCGGTTGATACTTTCCATGTGAACTGCGTCAAAATATTTGGTGATAAATTCTTTACTCAAACCTAAATTTTCTCCCTTTGCGTAAGCTTTTTCTAATATTTGATTCCATCGATTGGTTTGCAAAATGGTTACATTGTTTTCTTTCTTAAAGATGCCAATTTTTTCAGCAATTTTCATTCGTTGGCCTAACAATTGAATTAGCTCATCATCCAAATGATTAATTTGCTCACGAAATTTTTCAAGCACAGAAATTAATTCTTTTTCTGTAGCCGTTTCATGACGCCATTTAATAGAGGACAGCATCTCTGATAATCTCAAAGGAGTTATTTGCTGTTGTGCATCACTCCATGCATTGTCTGGATCGATATGACTTTCAATCATTAAACCATCAAAGTCGAGATCAATTGCTTTTTGAGCTACTTCCATTAAAGAATCCCGCTTGCCACAAATATGTGAAGGATCATTAATCATTATTAAATTCGAAAACCTTCTTTTCATTTCAATGGCTAAATGCCACATCGGTGCATTACGATATTCAGTATTGCCATAGGAAGAAAAGCCACGATGAATTAATCCAATTTGTTTGATGCTGGAGCGAGCTATTCTTTCAACAGCACCTGCCCATAATTCCAAATCTGGATTAATGGGATTTTTTATTAATACAGGAATTTCAACACCGCGTAAAGCATCGGCCAATTCTTGAACACTAAATGGATTAACCGTAGTTCTTGCACCAACCCACAATACATCCACTTCAAAGAAAAGTGCATCCTGTACTTGTTTCGCAGTTGCAACTTCAACTGCTGTGGGTAGACCTGTTATTTTTTTTGCTTGTAATAACCAAGGAAGTGCTTCTACACCAACTCCTTCAAACATACCAGGTTTTGTACGCGGTTTCCAAATACCTGCTCGAAGCATATCTACTTTGCCAATTGCTGCCAATTGCTGCGCTGTTGCCAATAATTGATCTTCAGTTTCGGCACTGCACGGACCACTAATAATTAACGGACGTTTTGCTAAGGTTTGCTGCGTTACCAACTTCATAGATTGCTCAATTTCTTGCATATTTTGTAATTGTAAAGTTAATTTTTATGTTCCCAATTTTCATAATTAAATGTAATCACAAATGAGGCGGAATTGCGTCATACTCTTATTCTTATAGCTCTCTACTCACCTTTTACGAAGTTTTTTTTACAGAATTGCATATTAGAGCAAATCACGTTAAGACATTTATTTGCACTTGCTTTTTTGTATTCAGATCCATTATTATTTTGAAAACTACTTCTTGTCTTATATTTCAAAGCCTCTTTTTGCATTTTTCTTTTGTCCAATAACCATTGGCTTTTTCTCAGAGATCATATTTGTCTTGAACTTCTGTTCTAGTTACCTATATTAATACATGGGAGCAACAACTTTCATTTGTCCAAATTTTCTGAACTTGATCTTTAAAATGTTATCCTAAGGAAAACTAATAAATAATATTTACTGCCACAGATTTTCAGGATACTCATTTGAGTGAATCAATTGCATTAAACTTGCCTTAACTGCCACTGCATCTTCTTTATACGTAACACCAAACCAATTTGAGGAGGAAGAAATGACCTTTACGACTCCCCTTTTTTCTTTTATGAATTGGTCAGCCACTGAAGGAATAAAAAATTCAGATTTGGGCGATTCACTATTTTGTTTCAAGAACTCATGAAACAATTTTTTTGTATACTCGAAAACAGATGGTGTGAAACACCAAAAATTCATTGAAGCCTGCGTTGAATCTGAAAATACTTTTGGCTCTAATTCATCAGCACTTTGAATTTTTCCATCAATTCTTGAAATATTAATTCGTTCTGAAATAGAAATCAAATTACCTTGATCATCAACATTACAAACACCACGATTTACGGTTCCATGAGTTGACAAAGTATTTGAAAGCGGGTAACCGATTAAAGCATGAACACTTTCATCAGCATCGTGCATCAAAAAATCATAGGCTTTCATAAAACTATCACTGCCATAAAAATCATCCGCATTTATAACTGCGAAAGGTTCATTTATAATTTCAGCGGTACATAAAACGGCGTGTGCTGTGCCCCAAGGTTTTGTTCTATCGGCAGGAATTGTAGCGCCATCTGTAAATGAATTTAATTCCTGAAAAACATATTCTACAGAAATTTTATTTTCAAACTTTTTACCTACTAAACTGCGAAAACTGTTTTCAAACTCTTTGCGAATAATAAATATTACTTTTCCAAATCCTGATCGTATAGCGTCGTAAATAGAATATTCCATTATGGTTTCGCCAAAGGGGCCAAATCCCTCTACTTGTTTCATACTTCCATAACGTGATGCCATACCGGCTGCTAACACTACTAATGTTGGTTTCATTGAATTATTTTATAAATCATTGCGAAAATAAATAATTTAGCAGCATTAGTTTTTATAATTTTTCAATGCTACCACCAGATTTTTCAAAAATTACAGTTGACAAAATTCAATTACAGCAGACCATCGGAAAAGAGATGGAGTTGCATGTACTTCGTTTAGACAAAATTCATCCCGTAATATCGGGCAATAAATGGTTCAAGTTAAAATATCATTTAGAAAAATTTAGTGCAAACAACTATAAAGGAATTTTAACTTTTGGAGGAGCTTGGTCCAATCATATTATTGCAGCTGCTTGTGCTTGTTCAATGTATAATATAAAATCAGTGGGAATTATTCGTGGAGAAAAACCGAAAAATTTATCACCAACATTACAGTTGGCTGAGGAGTATGGAATGCAACTCGACTTTCTATCCCGCGAAGCATATAGTCAAAAATCAAATCCCGATCTACTAAATTATTTCTTACAATTATATCCCAATTTTTATGTCATACCCGAAGGAGGAAGCGGCTTGGATGGTGAAAAAGGAATGGCAGAAATATTGAAAGTTGTTGACTTGAAACTTTATACTTACATACTTTGCGCCATAGGTACTGGAACAATGTTTCGAGGAATAACATCAATAATTTCTCCAACACAAACTCTATTTGGAGTGTATGTATTAAAAGGATTTGAGCAATCCAACTTTGCCGAAGCAAATCAAATGACTACTTCTGATTATCATTTTGGTGGCTATGCAAAACAATCATTGACGCTTATTAATTTTATGAACGATTTTTATGAAAGAACAGGAATCCCTACAGATTTCGTTTACACAGGAAAATTATTTTTTGCTGTGGAAGATCTAATTAAAAAAAATACATTCCAAAAAGGGAGCAAATTGCTCGTAATACACAGTGGTGGCTTACAAGGGAATGCATCATTAACTCCCAACAAATTGCATTTTTAAAAACTAAAGAGCCACTTATCTTTGCTTCAATAGTTTATTTTAAACCATGCGAAAAATTATTTTCCTCTTCTTTTCATTTTTTTCTTTTACTTGTTTTGCGCAGGATACCTTGCCCAATTTTTCATTAATTCATAAAGGAAACCATCGCGTTATTGTGAGTTGGTATAATAATTATCCCGCAGTAAAACAAATAAGTATTCAGCGATCTTTTGATAGCCTTACCAATTATAAAACCATACTCACTATTCCTGATCCAATGAACCGAATGAATGGATTTATGGACAACAAATCACCATCCGGAAAAATATTTTACAGAATATATTTTCTATTTGGTGGTGGTAATTTTTTATACACTAAACCCAAAACACCAATATTTGACAGTATTCAGCCTTCAACATCTAAAAAAAATAAAATTGCACTTGATACATTTTTGACATCGAATGAAGTAATGAAATTGGACCCTCTTTTCAACCAACCGCTTATTACAGCAATAACAACAGAGGACGATTTAAATTTTTATAAAAAAAGAAAAGAGGAACGTTTTAGTTTACGAACAGATTCAATAAATCGGGAAATGGATCAGTCGCTAAAAAACAATGCCAAGCTAGACTTACTGGTTCCTACATATCGAGTTATTGCTAATTCCACTGGATTAATTAAAATAAGATTGCCGGAAGTTTCAAAGAAAAAATATTCAATAAAATTTTATGAAGAGAATAATGAATTTCTTTTTGAATTAAAAGAAATTAAGGACCCCGTGTTATTTCTGGAGAAATCTAATTTCCATCACGCAGGGTGGTTTTATTATGAATTATTGGAGAACAATAAATTAATTGAAAAACAAAGGTTTTATATTCCACCTGCTTTTTAATCTTGTATTTTATTGAGTAGCGTTACATGGAATACTTTTTCAAAATTATCTTTTACTTTTTTCTTCACTTCTTCCAAATCAATTTTCACGCTTAATTCTTTTTCTATTGAAGTAACCTGTTTATTCTGAATTCCGCAAGGGACAATATTATTAAAATAAGTGAGATCGGTATTTACATTCAAAGCAAATCCATGCATCGTAATCCATCGACTAGTTCTCACTCCTAGCGCACAAATCTTTCTTTCCTTTCCTAGTATCTCGGGATCAATCCAAACACCTGTTTCTCCGCTGGATCTGGAACCAATAATTCCATATTCCTTCAATGTAAGAATAATTACTTCTTCAAGATTTCGTAAATACTTTCCGATATCGGTATAAAATTTTTCTAAATCTAAAATAGGATAACCAACAATTTGCTCTTCCCCATGAAAAGTAATATCGCCACCTCTATTGGTGCGAAAAAATTGAATTCCTTTTTCTTCAAGTTGCTTTTCGTTCAACAACACATTTTCCATTTTGCCACTCCTTCCCAACGTATACACAGCAGGATGCTCAACAAAAAGTAAATAATGATTAGTGGATGATTCTTGAAATTTTGCATTTGATTTAATGGCAACATTTTCCTGCAATAGTTTTTCCTGATAATCCCATGCAACTTTATAATCCATTTTTCCTAAATCCTCAAAAATAACATGCTGTTTATCCATAATTTTAAAAATCTGAAACGGCAAATGTAATACAGCTGATGTACATTGCTACCTTTGCAGCCACATTTGAATATTTATATGCAAGCCAAAGAAGACCAACTTATAGAAACCGATGAACTCTACGAACGATTTTCATTTAAAATTGACGTAGGTCAAGAGCCGCTTCGAATAGATAAATATTTAATGAATAGAATTGAGCGTGCTACTCGAAATAAAATTCAACAAGCAATAAAAACCGAATTAGTACTCGTAAACGGAAAAGCAATTAAAGCAAATTATAAGATAAAAGCGTTGGATGAATTAGTGGTGTATAGCGATATGAACCCTGAAGACCTAGTTGTTACTCCAGAAAAAATTGAATTAAACATTACGTACGAGGACGAAGATTTAATGATAATAAACAAACCATCTGGTATGGTAGTTCATCCAGGAAGCGGTAATTATTCTGGTACACTTTTAAATGGAGTAGCTTGGTACCAGCAACAACATAACTTGGAAAATGCAGAAACAATGCCTCGTTATGGGCTTGTACACAGAATTGATAAAAACACGAGCGGCTTATTGGTAATTGCAAAAAATGATCAAGCGATGAGCCATCTGGCAAAACAATTTTTCGATCATACAACCACTCGAAAATATTACGCACTTGTTTGGGGAGACGTTGAAAATGAAACTGGTACTATTGCCGCACACATTGGCAGACATTTAAGATCTAGAAAATTGTTTGACGCTTTCCCCGAAGGAGATCATGGCAAAGAAGCCATTACACATTATAAAGTTTTGGAAAGATTTGGCTACGTTACTTTGGTTGAGTGTTCTTTAGAAACTGGTCGAACACATCAAATTCGTGTACACATGAAATATTTGGGGCATCCATTATTCAATGATGATTTTTATGGTGGTGACAAAATTGTGAAGGGAACTGTATTTGCGAAGTATAAACAATTTGTAGAAAATTGTTTTACGCTCTGTCCACGCCAAGCTTTACATGCAAAAACCTTGGGCTTTATTCACCCAAGTTCAGGGAAAGCAATGTCATTCGATAGTGAGATTCCGAATGACATTTTAAAAGTTATGGAAAAGTGGCGCAATTATTCTACTGCCAAAAAATTATAAATAATTAATTACTAAAATCGAACAATGTGGCCGTAAATATTCCCTTCTCTCTTTTTTTAAAAGCAACATCCCAGTTTCCAGTATATCGAAGTGTTTGCGGCACTAGCAAATTTTTGAAAGAAGTCATTTGAACTTCCATTTGAACATCAAAATCAAAAACCCCGGCATTATAACTTAACGCGTAATTACGCGCAACTATTTGCATCGACCTTGCATTAAACCAAGTGATCATTTTATCAATTACCACTTTTGACGCTTCCTCTTCTTTTGCAATGATCTCAAACTTGTAACAGTCCTGTCCTTCAAAAGAAACAAAATCAATGGAGAAATTATAATGCTTCGCATTATTTTCTTCAAAAATTGCAGTTTTATCTCCCAGCAAAGGAACACCAGTAACTTTTTTTCCAGGATCAAAAAATAGCATCTTTAATTGTTCCTTCTTTTTTTCAATTCCTTTTTTTGATTGAACCGAACGCATTTTATCTTTAACAATATTAGACTGACCACAAATTTTTCCATCCGTAAAAAATAAACCTGCATACAACTCAGCTGTAAAATAATTGTAATTATGATTTTTTTTATAAAAGTCTCCTGTGCTTTTTTCTTCAATAACTTCCATCGATCGGCAGCCATCTGCAGCGTGTTGTTTCGTTTTACTACTCAAAGAAGCAACAGTTTTTCCCTTTGAATCAAACATGGCAATATTGTTCAAAGAAGTATATGACAATATTCTTAAATTTTTAAACGCTTTATAAAAAGTGGTATCCTGCTTTACGATATCTATAAAGCGAGCAACGTCCAAGTTGCTTCTCAGTACAGTTTCAGAAAGAGTAATTAATTGCGCAAGTCGGGCATTATCCGTAGTATCAATTTCTTGAGCGTCTATTTTTTGGACATATAGAAATATCAAAAAAGTTAAAAAGTATTTCATTAAATTAGTAAAAATGTGGTTATCCCGGAAAAAGCATTTTGTAATCTACTTTGATATTCCCCTTCGAAATATCATTCAACTTTCGTTTCATTAATTTTCTTTTTAATGGGGAAATATGATCAATAAAAAGTTTCCCTTCGATGTGATCATATTCATGTAAAATAATACGAGCCGTAATTCCACGAAATGTACGCTGATGATGTTGAAAATTTTCATCCCAATATTCCATTGTAACCACAGCATGCCGGCTAACATCTTCTCGAATTTTTGGAATGCTTAAACAACCTTCATTGTATTTCCAACTCTCTCCATCAAGATTTTTTATTCGTGCATTGATAAAAACTTGTTTAATACCTGGCCCATCTGGATAATTATTTTCTTCATTGTCTGCCGACATATTTTTAAAAATCTGTTCAGAGTCCACAAGAAAAATTCGAACGGCTTTGTTAATTTGCGGGGCTGCAAGTCCCACGCCATTGCTAGCGTGCAATGTTTCCCACATATCGCTAAGTAGTTTTTGAAGATGGGAATATTGCGGTTGAATGTTTTCGCAAATTTTTCTAAGCACTGGATGACCGTAAGCAACAATAGGTAAAATCATAGCTAAATTATGTCTGCAAAGTTAATCTTAATTAAGTAATTTTTATTCAGCTAATTATATTCAAATACTCTTGCAACATAATGGTAGCAGCAATTTCATCTACTAATTTTTTATTCCGTCTGTCTTTTTTCTTCAACCCCATTTGAAGCATTGCATCTTTAGCCATTTTAGAAGTATAGCGCTCATCTACTTTTTTAATGGGAATAGCGGGAAACTTTTTTTGCAATTCTTTAATACATTTTTCCACCAATGGAGTGGCGTGTGTGTCGCTATTATCCCAATTCTTGGGTTCTCCAATAACGATTAATTCAACTTTTTCTTTTGCAAAATATTCTTTGAGAAATTTTATCAATTCTTTTGAAGCAACCGTTTTTAATCCAGTGCAAATTATTTGCAACGGATCAGTAACCGCAAGTCCGGTACGCTTCAATCCATAATCAATGGCAATAATTCGTGGCAAGAAATATTATTTTGAATAAAAAAATAAATCCATAATTACAAAACAAGAAAACACAACACTCGCAATTCCATTGGCAGTCATAAACGTAAAATTTACTTTTCTCAAATCATTGGGTTTCACAATGGACTGTTGATACACAAGCATACCAACAAATAAAATAAAGCCTATCCAATACATCGCTCCAAAATTTCCTATTATCCCAGAAGCTACTAATGCCAATGCACTCATTAGATGTAAAAATTTTGAAACAACTAATGCTTTAGATATTCCCATAGAAGCAGGAATGGAGAATAATTTATTTTCTTTATCAAACCTTTCATCTTGCAGCGCATAAATTATATCAAATCCGGCTACCCAAAAAATTACACACACTGAAAACAAAAGTGGAATAAAATTAAAACTCCCCGTTACAGCAAGGTAAGAACCAATAGGCGCAAGGCTTAATCCCAATCCTAGAATTAAATGGCACAAATTTGTAAATCGTTTTGTATAGCTATAACCCAAAACTACAATTAATGCAATGGGCGATAAATAGAAACAAAGTTGATTGATAAAATACGTACAAATTATGAACAAGCAACAATTTATAATTGTAAAAATTAATACACTATTGGCACTTACGAGTCCTGCAGGAATTTCTCGAATTGCTGTTCTTGGATTTTTCGCATCAAAATTTTTATCTAGAAATCGATTAAATGCCATAGCTCCACTTCTTGCAAAAATCATACATAAAATAACAAGCAATAATTTAAAAAAAGAAAACTCAAACGCAACATTTTTCGTTCCCAATACAAACCCGATTAAAGCAAAAGGCATTGCAAAAATGGTGTGCGAAAATTTTATTAAACTCAAATATGATCCAATCCTTTTCATCAAAATTTAATATTAAAAATTTATAGTCTTTGTCTAACTAACTCCCACAAAACTACTCCTGCAGCTACAGAAACATTCAATGAATGCTTCATTCCCAATTGGGGAATTTCAATACATCCATCACAGCTATTAATAGTTTCTTGCTCTACTCCCGTTACTTCGTTTCCAAAAATTATAGCAATTTTTTCTTTTGGATTAAATTTAAATTGGTGAAGAAGATTGCTGCCAACGACTTGCTCTGCTGCAACTATTTTGTATTGCTCCTTTTTAAGATCTTGTATTGCCAAAGAAGTTTTGTCGAAATGAATGTTTCGAACTGTTTTATCGGCGCCCAAGGCAGTTTTTGAAATTTCTTTATGCGGAGGATGAGCTGTATATCCAGTAGTATAAACGGCTTGCAATAGAAATGCATCGGCAGTACGAAGCACACTGCCTACATTAAAAGCACTTCTAATATTTTCAAGCACCACAATCAATGGAAATTTTGGCACGTCTTTAATATCTTCAACAGACTTTCTACCTAATTCCTCCATACTTAATTTTCGCATGGAGCAAATATAGTTGTATTGTTTTAGGAGCTGAAGCGATACAAAATGGCAAACTATAATCCACTTTACGATTATAAAAATTTTGTCTATAGCAAATATCCTTGTCTTAGTTATATTTGTTATTATGGCAAAATCGAAGAGCGCAGAAAGTCCTTTAATGCAGCAACACAATGCTATAAAGCAAAAATATCCCGATGCCATTTTACTTTTTCGCGTAGGAGATTTTTATGAAACATTTGGATCCGACGCCGTTATTACTTCGAAAATTTTAGGCATAACATTAACGAAAAGAAATAATGGAGTTGCTTCCTCGTTAGAACTTGCGGGTTTTCCTCACCACGCATTGGATACTTATTTACACAAATTGGTTAAAGCAGGATATCGTGTTGCCATTTGCGATCAATTGGAAGACCCCAAACAAGCAAAAGGTATTGTAAAGCGAGGCGTTACAGAAATTGTTACACCGGGCATTGCAGTAAATGACAAATTACTCGAACACCATAGTAATAATTTTTTAGCCGGAGTACATTTTGCTAGTGATGAGTTATTGGGTGTAGCTTTTTTGGATATTTCAACAGGACATTTTTTTATAGCTGAAGGAAACAGAGAATACATCGATAAACTTTTGCAAAATTTCAACCCAGCCGAAGTAGTTTTTCAAAGACAAAAACAAAAAATATTCAATGAATATTTTGGATCCAAAATGTATAGTTACACATTGGATGAATGGATTTTTAGCGAATCGTATGCAGAAGAAGTATTGTTGAAACATTTTAAAACTCACTCCTTAAAAGGTTTCGGAGTAGAGAATATGAAATATGCATTACCAGCTGCAAGTGCTATACTTCATTACCTAAAAGATACAGAGCATCCCCATCTGCAACATATTTCTACGATGCAAAGAATTGACCGAGAAGATTTTTTGTGGATGGATAGATTTACTATGAGAAATCTAGAATTAATTTCAAAAAATTCGGAAGCAGGCCATACTTTGGTAGATGTTTTAGACAACACTGTTTCGCCCATGGGAGCACGTTTGCTGAAAAGATGGATCATGTTTCCGCTAAACAATATTCACAAAATAAATGAACGATTGGAGTTAGTTGAGCACTTTATCATTCATACAGAAATAAGAAATAAAATTGCACAACATCTCAAACTTTGTGGTGATCTAGAGCGACTGGTAGCGAAAATTCCTTTAAAAAAAATAAATCCTCGAGAACTTCTTCAATTGGGAAAAGGGTTGCAACATATTCACGACATAAAAGAAATTTGTGCTTCATCAGAAATTGATTACTTAAAAAGATTAGCCGATGCATTAAATCCTTGTTCAGTTATTTCAGAAAAAATAAGAACGGAAATAGTAGAAGCTCCTCCATCCCTTGCTGCAAAAGGCGGAATGATTAACGAAGGTGTAAGTATTGAATTGGATGAACTTCGTAAAATAACTCATCATGGGAAAAACTATCTTACACAATTACAACAAAAAGAAGCAAATCTTACCGGCATTAACTCTCTTAAAGTAGGATTTAATAATGTTTTTGGTTATTACTTAGAAGTTACAAATATGCATAAGAGCAAGGTCCCTGCTGAGTGGATGAGAAAGCAGACTTTAGCAAATGCTGAACGATACATTACTCCTGAATTAAAAGAGTACGAAGAAAAGATAATGGGTGCCGAAGAAAAAATATTAAAGATTGAATTGCAGCTTTTTGAAAATTTGTTACATGAATTATTGGATTATATATCTCCTATTCAAACCAATGGCAATATTGCGGCTATCCTGGATTGTATAACTTGTTTCTCCAATAATGCAATTCAACTAAAATATAGAAAACCAAAATTAATAGACGGAGACGATTTAATTATTAAGGAAGGACGACATCCGGTTATTGAAAATAAATTACCGATAGGAGAAGTTTATATCAGTAACGATCTTGAATTATCAAAATCAAATCAACAAATTATCATTCTTACTGGACCCAATATGAGTGGAAAAAGTGCGCTGCTTCGTCAAACTGCATTGATTACCATTATGGCACATATGGGAAGTTTTGTTCCAGCTACTGAATCATATATTCCATTAACGGATAAAATATTTACTCGAGTTGGTGCATCGGATAATTTGAGTGGTGGCGAATCTACATTTATGGTAGAAATGAATGAAACTGCTTCCATCATTAATAATCTCACACCCCGCAGCTTACTATTGTTGGATGAAATTGGAAGAGGCACTTCTACATACGACGGAATTTCGATTGCGTGGAGCATTGTTGAATTTCTTCATCAATCGCCGCATCAATCCAAAACTCTTTTTGCAACACATTATCACGAACTCAATGAATTGGAAGAGAAATTTGAACGAATCAAAAATTTCCATATTACACATTCCGAAATTGATAATAAGATTGTTTTTTTACGAAAACTTGAAGCGGGTGGTAGCACACACAGTTTCGGAATTCACGTTGCAAAAATGGCGGGAATGCCGTTTTCATTATTAGATCGTGCTAATGAAATTTTACAACAACTGGAAACAAAACATGTTGATGATAACAAAGAAAATTTACTTAAAAACATCACAACATCGAAAATGCAGCTCTCCATTTTTGATGCACACAGCGAAGCGTTTCAATCCATCAGAAAAACACTACACGAAATTGATATTAATCGACTAACTCCAATAGAAGCTTTATTAAAACTGCAAGAAATAAAAAATTTACTTAATTGATTTTTCGGTTAATGCTCTTTAAACCAAACAGCATTAGCTGCATTCCAATCTCCATTGTAATTAATAAAAAGTTCTTCGCCAGCTTCAATGGCTCGAACTGCTTTTATTCTAATCTGTTGCTCCTCATAATCCATCTCATACTCGCAATTTGACGTTTTAGAATGATTATATACCGATGCATATCCCAATGCCACACAGCACTGCTTTCGTTCCACTCCCCATTCAAAAATATAATTATATAGAGCCGTTTGATCTAAAAGCTTTTTGTCATTGCAATCCATCACAATTACAGGTGCAATTTCGATGATGGTTTCAGGTTTGATTTGTTCCGAGGTAAAAACACCTCGGCCCATTTTTTCAGTTGGAGCAATGAAAAGAAAAGGTACTATCATAAAAAAAATTGATGACTTTCTTAATAAATTGATTTCAGAGTTCAAGTCCGAGCAACAAACATCGTATTTTTGGCTCATGCAAGAGGAGCAGACATCAGAAACATATCTTAGAGAACGATTTGAAGAACTTGTCACCAATCCAGACAAGCTTCAACTATGTCAATTTTTAGATAATCAAAATATTAGTGACGTTGCAGAATTGGTACAAGAATTCACAAATTACAGCAGCCAAATAGTTGCCGATATGAGCATTCATCGCGCTGCGATGGTTTTTAAGATTTTAGAACTTTCCACACAAAAATTAATAATTCAAGAACTACCTCCAATTAAAACAGCTGAATTATTAAATGAATTACCTGCCGATGACCGGACAGATTTTTTAGAAGAATTACCTGATAATGTAGTTCGAGAATTAATTAAACTATTAACGCCCGATGAAAGAAAAATAACTCTTTCATTACTTGGATATCCTGAAAATAGTATTGGTCGTTTGATGACACCCGATTATGTTTATGTTTTTCCTCACAATACTGTAGAAGAAGTTTTTGCTACCATTCGTAAATATGGAAACGATAGTGAAACTATCAATGTTATTTATGTGATTAATGAAGCAGGCGAACTATTGGATGACATCCGAATTCAAGAATTCATTCTTTCTCCTCCTGATAAAAGAGTTGAAGAGTTGACTGATAATCGTTTCATTGCTCTCAATGCATATGATGATCAGGAAAAAGCGGCCGAAGAATTTAAAATGAATAATCGTGTGGCTTTACCAGTAGTAAGTAATGGTAATATGTTGCTAGGAATTGTAACCATTGATGATATTTTGTGGGTAGCTTCTGAAGAATATAGTGAGGATATGCAAAAAATGGGAGGTACCGAAGCTTTGGAGCAACCTTATTTGGAAGTACCGTTACAGCAACTCTATAAAAAAAGAATTGTTTGGCTACTGATCCTGTTTATTGGTGAAACTTTTACTATCGCTGCTATGTCGAGCTTTCAAGAAACTTTGGAACATGTATTAATACTCTCCACTTTTATTCCATTAATCATTTCAAGCGGAGGTAATAGCGGTTCTCAAGCTGCTACTTTGATTATTCAAGCAATGGCATTGGGAGAAGTTGAACTTTCCGATTGGTGGCGAATAGCTAAAAGGGAAGTTATTTCAGGACTTTCAATGGGCGCCACTTTGGGATTAATTGGATACTTAATTGTTTTTGGAGGTCATGAATTTTTTGGATTGTTTGGCAATCATTTTAATCTAGTAGGTTTTGCAATTGGTGTTTCCATTATTGGCGTAGTACTTTGGGGAACCATTATAGGATCTATGTTACCCATATTATTAAAAAAATTAGGAGCCGATCCTGCTGTCTCTTCAACTCCATTTATTGCAACCTTGGTTGACGTTACAGGTTTATTGATTTATTTTGGAACAGCATTCCTTTTTCTTAAAGGTGTTTTATTGTAACTTTATCGCATATTACTCTTATCAGTTCAATAGATTATTTTAAAAACAGAACTAACTAATACTCATGTGTGGAATTGTAGGTTATACAGGACCGAGGCAAGCTTATCCAATCATACTGAAAGGGCTTAAAAGATTGGAATACAGAGGCTACGACAGCACTGGTATTGCTCTTCTGAATAGTGGCCTAAAGATTTTCAAAAAAAAGGGCAAAGTAACTGATTTGGAAAGTACTTTATTGGGACAAGAATTACACGGGAATATTGGCATTGGTCATACTCGATGGGCAACTCATGGCGAACCTAATGATGTTAATGCTCATCCGCATAGGTCTGCTAGCGGAAAATTAGCGATGATTCATAACGGTATTATTGAAAATTTTTTGCAATTAAAAAAAGACTTAGAAAAAAATGGCTATAGTTTCAAAAGCGAAACAGATACTGAAGTATTATTAAATTTCATTGAGGAAATTAGAATAAAAAATAAATGCAATTTAGAAGAAGCAGTTCGTGTGGCATTGAATAGAGTTGTGGGTGCTTATGTTATTTTACTTATTGATGAAGATGATCCTGAAACAATTATTGCTGCACGCAAAGGAAGTCCGTTGGTTATCGGAATCGGCAAAAACGAACATTTTCTTGGATCAGACGCCTCACCTATGCTGGAATACACAAGAGAAGTAGTTTATGTAAACGATTATGAATTGGTTATTGTAAAACCCAATGAACTGATTCTTAAAAATCTGGAAAATGAAACGATTACTCCCTTTGTTCAAAAATTGGATATCGAATTAGCCGCCATTGAAAAAAATGGATACGACTATTTTATGCTCAAAGAAATTCATGAGCAACCCAAAACGATTTACGATTGCTTACGCGGAAGATTGGATGCAGAGAATGGTACAATAACGATGGCGGGAGTAGAATTGAACATTGAACAATTAAAAAATGCACCTCGCCTAATTATTGTTGCTTGCGGAACAAGTTGGCATGCGGGATTAATTGCAGAATATATTTTCGAAGAACTATGTCGTATTCCTGTTGAAGTAGAATATGCTTCAGAATTTCGATACCGAAATCCGGTTATAAATCGTGGAGATGTAATTATTGCAATTTCACAAAGTGGCGAAACTGCAGATACTTTAGTAGCTATTGAAAAAGCAAAAGAAAAAGGTGCATTTATTTTTGGAGTCGTTAATGTAGTGGGTTCATCTATTGCAAGAGCATCTCATGCGGGTGCTTATACGCATGCAGGGCCTGAAATTGGAGTCGCCAGTACTAAAGCCTTTACAGCACAGTTAGCAGTATTAACCATGGTTGCTTTAAAAATTGCTAAAGAAAAAAATACAATAAGCGACGAACGTTTTCATCAACTATTACAAGAACTAAATGAAATTCCTGCTAAGGTTTCAAAAATTTTAGAATACACTGAAAAAATAGAAGCATTGGCAAAAAACTTGAAAAATGCTCAGAATTTTCTCTATTTAGGTCGTGGATATAATTTTCCAGTTGCGTTAGAAGGAGCATTAAAACTTAAAGAGATTTCTTATATCCATGCAGAAGGTTATCCCGCTGCTGAAATGAAACATGGTCCTATTGCTTTAGTTGATAATTCTCTTCCTGTTGTTTTTGTTGCAACTAAAGATGAAAATATTGAGAAGGTGATGAGTAACATGCATGAAATTAAAGCACGCAAGGGAAAAGTTATTTCCATCATTACAGAGAATGATAATCTTACTGCTTCAATTTGCGACGAATTCCTTTCGGTTCCCCCATCAGATGAAATTGTAGCACCCATGCTTAGTGTAGTACCGTTGCAGTTATTGGCTTACTATATTGGAATAGAAAAAGGTTGCGATGTAGATAAACCTCGTAATTTGGCTAAATCAGTTACCGTAGAATAAATTTTCTTCCCCCCTATGAGTGAATCAATTAAAAAACCAATCACATCACTCGGTTATAATTATGTTTCTCAAGAATTTATTCCAAAAGGGAAAAACGAATATTATTTAAGAAACTCTCAAAATAAGAGTGGTATTCATTATCGACACTTAACTGCTGCAGAAAAAAAGTCGTTAATTAGTTTTAATAACACGTCGCCAAACTGGAACGATGTTTTAGTTTGTGATGGACTTGATACTTCTTTAATTAAAAATTGTACCTTTTTCGGATTAGTGAGAATTGGGAAATTGGAAAAACTGTTTTTACAACACCACGACATCCGGCAACCCGTAGGAATTTACAACAGCACCATTATCAGCTGTGACTTTGGCAATAATGTAGTAGTAAATAATGTTGCTTATTTGAGCCATTTTATTATTGGCAATGAAGTTGTGTTGACGAATATAAACGAAATGGCAACTTCCGATTATGCAAAATTTGGAAATGGAATTGTAAAAGCAGGTGAAGAAGAAAATGTGCGAATTTGGCTTGAAGTGTGCAACGAAAACACTGGAAGAAAAATAATGCCTTTCAATGGAATGCTGCCCGGCGATGCTTATTTATGGAGTCGTTATAGAGATGACGAGGCTCTTATGAAGAAATTTAAATCGTTTACGGAAAAAATAGTTGATAAGCAACGTGGCTATTACGGTATAGTTGGAGATAAAACCGTTATAAAAAATTGTGGCATCATTAAAGATATTTGGGTAGGCAGTCATGCTTATTTCAAAGGTATTAATAAATTGAAAAATCTCACGATCAACTCCGACATAAAAAATAAAACACAAATTGGAGAAGGGTGCGAATTAGTAAATGGAATAATTGGATTTGGTTGTAATATTTTTTACGGAGCCAAAGCAGTTCGATTTATTCTTTCCTCCAATTCACATTTAAAATATGGTGCCCGACTTATCAATTCATATCTTGGAAATAATTCTACTATTTCCTGTTGCGAAGTTTTGAATTCGCTCATTTTTCCGGCTCACGAGCAACATCACAACAACTCTTTTCTTTGTGCTTCCCTGATAATGGGGCAAAGTAATATTGCAGCAGGAGCAACTATTGGATCAAATCACAATGGCCGTGGAGCTGATGGGGAGCTGATTGCAGGCCGTGGGTTTTGGCCAGGACTTTGTGTAAGTCTTAAACACAATTCCAAATTTGCATCCTTTACAATACTTTCAAAAAGTGCTTTTCAAAATGAATTAAACATACCCATTCCATTTTCGTTGGTAAGCGATGATGTTAGCAATGGGAAATTAGTGGTAATGCCCGCCTATTGGTTTTTGCATAATATGTACGCACTGGTTCGCAATGAAACGAAATATCGAATGCGAGATTTACGGGAAGACAAAACACAAACTCTCGAATATAATTTTCTTGCTCCAGACAGTATTAATGAAATTTTCACAGCACTAAACCTTTTGAAACAGTTTACCGGAAAAGCATTTTTAGATTCAAAGAATGAAAAAATAAGTGAAGAAAATATTTTATTGATAGGAGAAAAATTATTGGAAGAAAAAAATCCACTTGTAGAAAAATTAGAAATATTTGCAGAAGGCTTTGAAAATTCTAAAAGAAAAGTTCAATTGATTAAAGTTGCTGAGGCTTATAAAGCATTTAAAGATGTACTACTTTATTACGGAGTAAACTCAATCCTACAGCAAATTGCAGAAAAGAAAATAACCAATTGGAAAGCACTCTTATCAATATTTCAAACTACATCTAAAAGAAATGAATGGATTAACGTTGGCGGGCAATTAATACCAAAACCTTCTGTAACTATTTTACGAAGAGATATTTGTTCCGGAAAAATAAAAAATTGGAATGAGGTTCACAATTTTTACAGCGTAAACGGAAAAGCATATCAACAGCAAAAATTCGAACACGCATTATCCACGCTTTTCGAAATAACTGGAGTGACTAAAAAGTCAATTACTGCAAAGGATTTCAAGGCTCTTTTAGTTAAATCTTTAGCTATAAAATCTTGGATGGTAAAAAATACACATCAGTCAAAAGCCAAAGATTTTAAAAATCCTTTCCGTAAAATGGTTTATGAAACTAACAATGAAATGAAAAAGGTGCTAGGTATCATTGATGAGAACAATTTTATTCTAGAACAAAAGAAAGATTTGGAACAGTACAAGATGTTGGTAAAAAGTACAATAAAACAATTCACCCTATAAAAAGAAAAATCCCCCCGTCTGAGACGAGAGGAAGTCTTCTTGCAAGAAGTATATTGTAAAACAATTATTACTTCGTTTCAGCAGCTGGAGCAGCAGCTTCAGCAGCAGGAGCAGGAGCAGCAGTTGTATCAACAACAGCAGGAGCAGCTTCAACAGCAGGAGCTTCAACAGCAGGTGCAGTTTCAGCAGCGTTATTGCAAGCAGTCATAACCGCCGCAACAGCAAAAAGTACAAACAATTTTTTCATTTTACTTTGTTTTTTTAGTTAGTTATTAAAATTCTATGCAAATATAGGGGTAAGAATATATTTGCCAAAATTTGAAGCACTTTTTTACAATTTTTTACTAACAACAGTTTGTACGTCATTTCTTTCTGAAAAATAGTCGAACCGGTACTCCATTGAAACTAAAATTTTGTCGGAGTTGTTTTTCCAAATAGTTCTTATAAGGCTCTTTAACATCGTCAGGAAAATTACAGAAAAATGCAAATGACGGCACATGTGTTGGTAGTTGAGTGATGTATTTTATTTTTACCGGATGACCTCTTACAACTGGCGGATTGTAGGATGCTATCGCTTTTAGTAGTACATCGTTCAACTCTCGAGTAGCCACTTTTCTTTGTCTATTTTCATACACCTCTAATGCTATTTCAATAACCTTAAAGATTCTTGTTTTTTCTACTACGGAAATGAAAAGAACGGGCACATCGGTAAAAGGAGCCAATCTCTTTTTTAAATTTGCTTCATAGTCGCGAGCAGTATTAGTTTCCTTTTCAACAACATCCCATTTGTTTACCAGTACTACAACACCCTTTCCCTTTCTTGTGGCTAAACTAAAAATACTGATGTCTTGTGCTGAAATTCCTTTGGCGGCATCAATCATCAATAAACACACATCCGATTCATCTAAAGCTTTTATTGCTCGAATGACAGAATAGAATTCAAGGTCTTCGTGTACTTTTGTTTTTTTTCTAATTCCGGCAGTATCAATCAAAATAAATTCCTTTTGATACATTTTGTAATGTGTATGAATTGTATCTCTTGTTGTTCCTGCAATGTCGCTCACAATCGTCCGCTCCTCGCCAATTAATGCATTGAGCAAAGATGATTTACCTACATTAGGCTGACCAATAATTGCGAACTTTGGCAATTCACTTTCTTCACCATCTTCAGATTCCTTTGCTGGAATTAATTCGCAAATCGCGTCTAATAATTCTCCTGTGCCACTTCCGCTAATAGATGCGATATTGAATATTTTTTCAAATCCTAGGCTATAAAATTCAGAAGCTGATAAGTATCTTTCATTATTATCTACTTTGTTGACTACTAAAAAAACTGGTTTTGAACTTCTTCGAAGCAGAGCTGCCATCGCATCATCGAGAAGTGTAATTCCGGTTACTACATCAACCATAAAAATTATGGCATTAGCCTCTTCCATAGCAATTATTACTTGCTTACGAATCTCTCGTTCAAATATATCATCGCTATTAGGAACAAAACCACCAGTATCAATTACATTAAAATTTTTGCCGTTCCAATCTGCTACTCCATATTGACGATCTCGTGTAACCCCACTTACATCATCTACGATTGCTTTACGCTGCTCCAGCAAACGATTAAATAGAGTGCTTTTGCCCACATTCGGTCTTCCGGTTATTGCCACTGTAAATCCCATTTCTATACTTTTTTATTTTTTGTTATTCAAAAACAAGCTACTCTCCTTTTCGCCTGGTTGTATTGTAATGATTGATAAAATCAATAAACTCTGATTCTTTTCTAAACCTAAGTCCCTTTTCCTTAATCCAAGCCTCATAGCTAATAGCGGTCGGCAAAAGAGAAAGTACGGTTTCCTTGTCTAGTTTTTTTATGCGATAAATTTTGTCCTCTACTTGCAAAAAATATTCCAATTCATCAGCAAAATAATATCGTTTCTGCGTTCCGAAAAGTGAATCTCCCACTTTAAGTAATCGAGACGTGCTCTTCATCAACTTCACATTTCCCTCATTCATTTCTTGAACATAGCAATGTTGACAATTTGCTTTTTTCTTAACTTCTCCGATATCATTTATAAATATCGACAGCACTTGATCATCCGCTTCACCTTTTAAGAAAGTAACTTTATTAATTAAGCCTTGAATGGCAGACAACTCCTCGCCATTTTTACTGATATAATAAACCTCTTGCGTTGCAAAATTTATTTTCGCTGGATACGTACCAATCAAAGAATCGCGCCAATCATAAAAAATTGCTCTATTCCATTGACTTTGCCAAAACGGACTCCCTTTTATTTTTTCGTACGGTATTGAGTAATTAAAATTATTAGCTCCGTAAACAATCAGTGCCCCATCCTTGGTTTGCCCACCGGCTCCCTGTTCCAATGATACTTGCCCATCTGCAAATAATTGAACCCCCATAATGAATGTTATCAAAAATAAAAATTTCATGCTCTGAATTTTATTGCCTTATAATTCAACACTTGCCAATTAATGGTATCCGTATTCTTTCAAAAACTGCTCATTATCTCTCCACTTTGGTCGAACTTTTACAAACAGTTCTAAAAATATTTTTTGTTGCAGAAATGCTTCAATTGTCTTTCTCGATTCGGTTCCCAATTTTTTAATCATACTTCCTTTATCACCGATTAGGATGGCCTTCTGCGATTCTCTTTGAACAATTATGTCAGCTGAAATCTTTACCAGACTTGCCTTTTCACTATACTCCGTTACTAAAACGGTTGCTTGATAAGGAATTTCGTCTTGAAGAAATTCATAAATTTTTTCCCGAATCAATTCACCTGCAAAAAATTTTGTAGGCAAATCGCTAAGATCATCATTAATAAAAAAGGGTTCTCCTTCGGGCAAAAACTCCAACAGAGTAGAAATAAATTTCTTTTTATTTATTCCACTTCTCGCAGAAATTTTTACTACTTTTTTACAATAGGGTTGTGCCTCAAAAAAATCTACCGCTTCTTTATTTTTACTCTCACTGGCTGCATCAATTTTATTGACAATAACAATGGCTGGCTTTTTTAACTTTAATGCCCTAAACGTTGTATCGCATTCCTGCCAATTTTCATTTACATCCACTATCAATAAAGCTATATCAGCGTCCTCCAAAGAACGATGAACTGCTTGCAACATTTTTTCATGCAGTTTATATTTCGGTTCCATTATTCCCGGTGTATCGGAAAATACAATTTGATACTCCTTTTCTGTAAGAATCCCTTTGATACGATGGCGTGTAGTTTGCACTTTTGAAGAGACAATTGCCAACTTCTCCCCCATCAATGCATTCAATAATGTACTCTTACCAGCGTTTGGTTTACCGAAAATATTTACAAATCCAACTTTCATAAAATTTCGGCAAAGGTAATTGATAAAATTTCTTGGATAGAATTAGGGTTGAGGTTATCTTTGCAACCCAAATCGCGAAGTAGAGCAGCGGTAGCTCGTCGGGCTCATAACCCGAAGGTCGGGAGTTCGAACCTCCCCTTCGCAACAAAAAAGGTTCCTTACGGAACCTTTTACTTTTTTAGGAATTTTAAGATTTTCGTGAAATTGTACTGGCACCACTTGTTCGTATATCTCTAATTAAACCAGATCCCTTATAATTTATACTGCTAGCACCACTCGCTGTAGCGTTTAATTCTTTATTTACATTAATATTTGCCGAAGAAGCACCAGAGGTTTTAGTATTACAATAATCCGTTACTAAATTATACCCTTTAAAATCACTAGCGCCACTGGCATCTACTATTAAATTCGTCACCACTCCTTGCAATGCCATATTTGATGCCCCACTTACATGGACAATTAATTTTTTTGCATTGAGTTTTCCTTTTAAACTACTGGCACCAGAAAGATTGATTGTCAAATTATCTCCAGAAATACCTTCTTCAAAATATACTTCCGAAGCGCCACTGGCAATAAGTTTCTCCAAATTTTTTATACTTACAAATGCTTTTAACTTCAACCTATCCGTATTCCATCCTTTCCAAAAACGGTTGCTTTTATCATAACGAATTATTAGTTCTCCATTTTCTACTTTAATCACAATATTATCTACAAATTCTTGCTTTGATGCACTCACCGTAACTAATTCTTCTGTGCCTTGGGAAATATACAGTTCAAAAGAACTTGAAATATTAATTGCATTAACTGCTTTTATTAATTGCTTTTTTTCTATTTGGTTTTTTTCAAAATCTTGAGCACAAGAACAAAAACCAAAAAATAAAAATAAGAAGCTCAGTAAAAATATTTTTTTCATACAACTAATTTAAGGGTAACTGCAAATTACCGAATATAATTAAAATCATTACTTTCGCTATTGATATTCAGAAATTCCCGGGGTGTTCCGAAATATTTTTTGGGACTGAGAAAAACCCGTAGAACCTGATCAGGGTAATGCCTGCGCAGGGAAGGTGTAATACTTATTTGGATTTTTCCTTCCTGCAATGCATCCTGTTTTATTTTTGTTAATTTTTTATTATGAAAACAATTTGTATTGCAATTGCAATTTTAGTAACGTTAACAGCAAACAGTCAACAAGAAAAACATCAAAAGGATAGTTTTTTATTATTGGAACCCATAGAAGTGAAAGCTGTTCGAGCCAGCGAATTTTCTCCATTTACAAAAACAAATATTTCAAAAAAGGAGATTGAGAAAATTAATTTAGGACAAGATCTTCCTTTTTTATTACAGCAAACACCTTCTGTTATTGTGCACTCCGATGCTGGCAATGGAATTGGTTATACAGGCATTCGTATTAGAGGTACCGATGCTACTCGCATCAATGTTACTTTAAATGGAGTTCCTTTTAATGATGCTGAAAGCCAAGGAACATTTTTTGTTGATCTTCCTGATTTTTCATCATCTGTCAGCAGCATTCAAATTCAGCGAGGCGTAGGAACTTCTTCCAATGGAACTGGTGCTTTTGGGGCAAGTATTAATATTAGCACGAATGAGGCTAACATCAGCCCTTATGCTCAATTACACAATAGTCTTGGTTCTTTCAACAGTTTAAAAAATACCATCAAAATTGGAAGTGGTTTAATTGGAAATCATTTTACAACAGATTTCCGAATTTCAAAAATTAGTAGTGATGGCTATATTGATCGTGCATCAAGTGATTTACAATCTTTTTATTTTTCAACTGCATACTTTTCAAAAAAATCTTCTTTGAGATTTAATGTTTTTTCAGGAAAAGAAAAAACGTATCAAGCTTGGTATGGTGTTTCCGAGTTGGATTTGAAAAAGAATCGTAAAATTAATTATGCTGGAACGGAACGCCCTTTTGATCCTTATGACAATGAAACTGATAACTATTTGCAAAATCATTTTCAGTTATTTTATAATGCATTTCTTGGCAATAGAGTTGAGTTCAACTCCACTCTATTTTATGTAAAAGGAAGTGGATATTATGAACAGTATAAATCCAACAAAGCCTTTTCCGATTATGGAATAACAGAACCAATTTTTGGAGGCAACCCCATCACTCACTCTGATATTATTCGTCAACTTTGGCTGGATAATGATTTTTATGGAAATATTTTTTCGCTCAATTACAAAACCTCTAACTCGCAATTTACATTTGGAGGTGGATGGAATAACTATCTTGGAAATCATTTTGGAGAAGTAGTTTGGGCAAAGAATGGTTTGTCGTTACCCGCAAAATGGTATGATCTCGATGCTGTAAAAAAAGACTTTACAATTTACTTAAAAGAGCAAACAAAAATCAGCAACCATGTTTCATTATTTTATGATCTTCAGTTCAGAAGTGTAGATTATAAAATCAACGGTTTTAGAAATAATCCAAATTTGAATATTGCTTCAAATTATAAATTTTTCAACCCCAAAGCAGGAATAACTTTTTCCAAGAATGATTGGCTTACTTACTTTTCATTTAGCCGTGGGCAGAAAGAACCAAATCGTGAAGACTTTGAAGCCAACTCCAATCAAATTCCAAAACAAGAAAAGTTGAATGATTTTGAATTGAGTGTTGAAAATAAAAAGTCAAAATATAGCTGGAAGGCAACTGGTTATTTTATGCACTATAAAGATCAATTAGTGCTCACTGGAAAAATAAATGACGTTGGTGCTTATACCCGAACAAATATTCCATCAAGTTATAGAACGGGTATTGAAATAGAAGGCGCAGTTGCTATTCATTCAAAAATTCATGCTTCTGCCAATATTACTTTAAGCCGTAACAAAATTTTGGATTTTACAGAATATATTGATGACTATGATAATGGAGGACAGCAAACTACGACTTACCAATTACCCGATATCGGATTTTCTCCAAATTGTATAGCAGGTGCTACTTTCGAATTTTTACTTTCAAAAAAACTAGCTATCAATTTGTTAAGTAAATATGTATCCAAACAATATTTGGATAATACCCAAAATGAAAACCGAAAATTAAACGAATATTATTTACAAGATATGCAACTGCATTATTCTCTTACTTTTAGTCGCATTAAAAATGCGTCTATCATTTTGCAAGCCAACAATATTTTTAATAACTTGTATGAACCGAATGGATACACATTCAGCTATTTATATAATCAGGAACTTACCACAGAAAATTATTATTACCCAATGGCCGGAAGGAATTTTTTGATTGCTTTAAATATTAAGTTGTAGTTGGATCTCAAAAAAATTATTTTTCAAACTTTTCCTTCCAAGCTTGAATGCCACCGGTTACATTAATTACATTTTTGAATCCTTGCATTTCCAAAAAGAGAGCAGCTGTAACGCTGCGTACTCCACTACGACAATGAAGAATTATTTCTTCCTCTTTTAGATTCTCAATTTCATCAATTTGCATACTTTGAATTTTGCCAAGCGGAATCAATTGTGCACCAATATTATGTTCGGCATATTCCTGTGGCTCACGAACGTCAATAAGATGAACTTTATTTCCACTGTCCATCTTTTCTTTTAACTCTTCTACAGTAATATTCTTCATTAATTTAATTATTTTGAATTGTGTCAATTGTAGGCCTCTCCATACTCAACCTCACATCTAAAGTTTGCCCTTGCCGAATTTTATTTGGAATTCCTGACTCATCAACTGGAGAAGGGCTTTGCCAATAAATAAAAGCAGCAGCAGTATCTTTTATACCAGCATCGAGAATAATGGAAAAAATATTTAAGCCATACGATTCTAAAAATAATTTAGCATCCCCAAACGATTTACCAATTAAACTGGGAACTGAAAATGCAAGATTGCCGAGTCCATCACCCAATACCAAAGTAACGCCACTACCCTGTTGAATTTTTTCTCCTGGATTTATTTTTACCCCTTTATGTAGTTGTTCGAGTACAGCATTTTTGGCAAAATCAGGTTTATAAATTGTATCATTTACTTTAATTCCCAGATTTTTTAGTTGCATTTCCGCATTTCTGATACTGAATCCAATCAAATTTGGCATTTCGACAAATGGAGGTAATTGGCTATTTACGGTTAAGTAAATTTTTCTATAAATTTTTACGATTGCATCGCCTTCAGGAATTTGTTTTAAAACAACTCCTTTTGATGCGGTATCAGTAAAAATCGAATCCTGAATTTCTACATCAAATCCTTCACTACTTAATATTTCAGTTGCTTCTTCAATATTTTTACCCTGCACATTGGGCACTGTAATAGTTTTTCCGTGTCTGGTAATGGGACCTAAAAATGTATAGAGTAAAAATAAAAAAAATACAACCAAGCAAAACCCTCCAACAATATTTATAAAAAGTGATCTTTTGGTAATAAATTCAAACATAAAATATGCAATCGTTAATTTTTGTTATTAGTAATTGTGCTTAAAAACACTCGTCAATAAGTTTTGAATAAAACTCTTTCAAACTCCAACCCATTGCTTTTACTTGCATAGGAACAATGCTGGCATCACTTTGCCCGGGAATAGTATTTATTTCCAGCATATACGGCACTTGTTCCATTTCACTATAAATAAAATCAATTCGCACAACACCTCGACAATTAAAAATAGTATATATCTTTTTTGCCTCTTCTCTAATTTTTGCGGCCACGGTTTCTTCTATTTCTGCTGGTGTAATTTCTGTAGAAGCCCCTTCATATTTTGCTTCAAAGTCAAAAAAATCTTTATCAGTTTTTACTTCGGTTATCGGCAATACAACAATATTACCATTCGTTTGAAAAACACCAACCGTAAATTCTCTTCCCACTACCATCTCTTCAATCAACACTTGATTGTCTTCTTCAAATGCTTTCAAAATGGCCGACTCTAACTCTGTTGATTCGTACACTTTACTCATACCAATACTACTTCCGCCATTGCTTGGTTTTACAAAAACGGGGAATGTCAATTGTTGACTAATTTGTAAAGCTTCAAACTTTGTTTGTTGATAAATATGAACCGACTTTGCTACATGAATTCCACTCAAAGCCGCTACCGCAACCGTAAATCGTTTGTTGAAAGTAATAGCAGAAGTTGTGGCATCGCAGCTAGAATATGGAATTTTTAAAGTATCAAAATACCCTTGCAATTTTCCGTCTTCTCCCGGAGTTCCGTGCATGCCAATAAAAACAGCATCAAATTTTATTTTCTCACTCTCCATTTGCAAGGAAAAATCATTTTTGTTGATTTCAATTTTTTCTCCCCCAGCAATTTGATAAAACCAACCTTGAAGATTAATGTCAATTTTATAAACATTGAATTTTTCTTGGTCAATATTATTTTCAATAGTAACGGCTGACCTATACGATATCACAGCTTCTGAAGAAAAACCACCGGTAACAAGTGCAATATTTTTTTTCATCTTGATTAGAATTCGATAGCAAATATTCTAAAAATAGTTTACAAATTGGAACAAGTATTCAAAAATAAAGGTGAAAGAAAAACTCTTTCACCTTTTAAATTTCAAAATAGCTTATTCGAATATGGTATTAAATATGAAGTTTATCCTTTTTTGCCATTAAATCATCCACGGTTTCTTTATACAATTCATCTGGAATACAACAGTCAACTGGGCAAACAGCTGCACATTGCGGTTCTTCGTGAAAACCTTGGCACTCGGTACATTTGTTTGGCGAAATGTAATACACATCAGATGCAATGGGTGAATTCTTTTGATCTGAATCAATACTACTTCCATCCATTAAAATCACTTGCCCTTTTACCGTTGTTCCATCCGCAATAGCCCATTCTACTCCACCTTCATAAATTGCATTATTGGGACATTCCGGTTCGCAAGCGCCGCAGTTGATACATTCTTCGGTTATCTTAATTGCCATAAGTGTATTATTAAATGTTTGCTAATTATTTTTGCAGTACAAATATAAATTACCTCGATGAATTTACAACAACGAATTGAATTGATGGTATCCCTGGGAGAATATATGCTTTCAAAGGATGAAAATCTTGAAACAGCTAAACGCGAAGCAACTATTAAGAACAGCTGGTTTGCATCAGAATTTATTGATTTATCGATAAAAAATATTGTGTCCCAGTTTTTGCAAAAAGATATTCTAGAAAAATGGACTCAGGGAGTTTCTAGAAAACCCATAAATTCAAAATCGGTGGGAATAATTATGGCGGGCAATATTCCCTTAGTAGGATTTTATGATTTTCTTTCTGTATTCATATCTGGTCATTCTGCTAAAATAAAAACATCTTCGAAAGATGAAGTGCTAATAAAGCATCTTGTAAATTGGATGACGAATCAATTTCAAGAATTAGAAATGGTGATTCAATTTCAGGAGATGCTAAAAAACTGTGACGCCTATATTGCTACAGGTGGCAATAGTGCTTCTCAATACTTTGAATATTATTTCGGAAAATATCCTCATATTTTCCGAAGCAACAAAACATCAGTCGCTATAATTTCGGGAGATGAATCAATTGAAGAATTAGAAAAACTAGCAGATGATGTTCATCTTTATTTTGGGCTTGGATGCAGGAATGTAACCAAACTGCTTGTTCCCGAAAACTATGACTTCATTCCCATATTGACTGCGTTTAAAAAGTACGGACATTTTAGTGATCATCATAAATACAAGAACAACTACGATTACAATCTTGCTATCCAAATTCTGAACAGCAAATTTTATATGACAAATGGCTCTATTCTTTTGGTAGAAAATACTACCAACTTTTCTCCTGCAGCTCAATTAAATTACGAATACTATAATACTAATGAAGATCCATTGAAAAGTATAAAAAGTAAATCTGAACTGCAGTGTATAATTGGGAAAAAATATCTGCCCTTTGGAGAAGCACAATGCCCAACTATTAACGATTACGCCGACGGAGTTGATGTTTTACAATTTTTAACTACTCTTTGATAGTTCACTTTCCGATCACTACTCATGCCCTCTTTTTATCTTAAAGAGTAAAATGTTTAAATAATTTGTTAAACTAATTGGTCAGCAATTAATTTAAAAATTACTTCGTTATTTTGTGATTCACATTTATCAAATATTTTGACAATATGAAACTGAAACAAATTTTACTAATTACAGCAATAAGTTCTACAACAGCTATTGCAAGTGTTTGGCTTTATACTTCCTACATTCAAAAACCGCTAGTTAACATTCAGTCCAATGGAAAAATCCCAGCCAACTATGCTGGCTTTTTTGATGGTAAGTCTGCAAATACTTCGATTGATTTTACCCAAGCATCACAAACTTCAGTTCAAGCAGTTGTGCATATTAAAACAAAAATTTCAGCACAAAAAATTTCTAACGGATTACCCAACCGCCAAAGGGGGAATGGATTTTTTGATGATTTATTTGATCCTTTTTTTGAGTTTGGGCCGCAAGTAATGCCGGAACAGCGCGCATCAGGCAGTGGCGTTTTAATTAGTGATGATGGTTATATTGTTACCAATAATCATGTTATAAGTGATCAAAAAGGTGGCATTGCAGAAGAAATTACAGTAACTCTTCATAATAAAAAAATTTTCAAAGCAAGATTAATTGGTAAAGATCCGAGTAGCGATTTAGCCGTTTTAAAAATTGACGCGACAGAATTACCTTATCTCCTTTACGGAAATTCTGATAATGTAAAATTGGGACAATGGGTACTTGCCATTGGTTATCCATTAACGCTAGAAACTACAGTGACTGCAGGTATTGTAAGTGCAAAAGGAAGAACTATTGGAATTAACGAAAGACAAATGTCGCCCACCAGCCCCGATGATAACAAAGTTTCAGCTGTTGAATCTTTCATTCAAACCGATGCTGCTGTAAATCAGGGAAACAGTGGCGGTGCATTGGTAAATGTTACAGGTGAATTGATAGGAATCAACTCGGCTATTTTAGCTCCCAATGGAACTTATGCCGGCTATTCCTTTGCTATTCCGGTAAATATTGCCAAAAAAATTGTCAACGATTTAATCCAGTTTGGCGATGTAAAAAGAGGTTATTTAGGAATAACTTTTATTCCCATAGAAGAAGAAAATCAAAAAGCCGTTACCAAAGCCGGTGTTACGGACAAGCAAGGTGTTTTTGTAGAAAGTACTCCAACAGACGGTGCAGCCAACGAAGCCGGCATTAAAAGAGGTGATGTAATTTTGAAAATAAACAGCAATCCTGTTGCCAGCGGATTGGAAATGAGCGGCCAAATAGCACAATTTAAACCCGGTGATAAAATTCCGGTTACTTATTTTAGAAATGGAAAAGAAGTGGTAACGACTGTTACTTTAAAAGATTCGCCTGGTAAAAAAACCGAATTAGCAGCGAATAATATTGGAGAAAAGTTGGGAGCCACATTAGAAAATCTATCAAAAACAAAAGCAACAGCTTCTAATTTAGAAGGCGGAGTTTTAGTGAAAACAATTCAACAAGGTGGACGATTGAGTAAAACAAGAATGGAAGATGGCTTTGTAATTACAGGTGTTAACGGCCGCAGAATTATTTCTGTAGAAGAGTTAAGCAAATTGTTGACTAACGTTTATGGTACAGTTCGCTTGGAAGGAATTTATATTGGCTATGAAGGCACTTATGCTTACCCGTTAAATTTGAATGAGTAAATAAATAAATTATTTTGTTGGCTCCTGCAAAACATCCATAAATTCAGATGCTGCAGCTTCCATTTTATTGGTTACTTTATTAATTTGAGCTGTTAAAAAATTATAGCCCACATAAGCCATTAATCCAATCATTAATCCCGCTGCAGAGGTAATCATTTTTGTATAAATTCCTCCTGCAATAGCGGCTGGCGTAAATTCTCCTGTTGCATTGATATGGTAAAATAATTGTAACATACCAATGATAGTTCCTAAAAAACCCATCATTGGGGCTATGCCATAAACAAGAGATAGTACCGAAAGATTTTTTTCCAGATTATACATTTCCAATCGCCCCACGTTTTCCATACTGTCTTCAATAATATCAATCGGTTTTCCAATGCGTTGAATTCCTTTATTAATAATTCTTGCAACGGGATTATTTGTATTCTTTGCAAATGTTTTAGCGGCTACTACATTACCGTTAATAATGTGATCGCGAATGATGTTCATGAAATTCTCGTCAATTCGTCCAGCTTTTCGAATGGACAACCAACGCTCCACAAAAAAGAAAATAGCCAATAGTAATAAAATCAATAACGGATACATCAACCATCCTCCCATTCCAAGCAACTCTCCTAAACTAATGCTTCCATCGCCATTTCCATCGGCTTGCGTAACGGCCGAATTCAGAGAAGTTGCGGTATTCGAAACAGTGTCTATTATTTGCAAAAAATAAATCATACAATTTTTCTTTAAAGTAAAAGTAAATGTAATAAACAGAAATCGTTTTAAAAGAAAATATTTTCAACTTTTTCTCCTAAAAAATATGCCGCTAAAAAAGCGGCATATTTTTTAAAGACTTTCTCAATTCGCTTACTCGGTTTTACCGCTTTGTTTTACCATCATTGCTTGAATTTGTTTCATTGTTTTTTCCATCCCATCGGCACTACCATCTAAAAAGATAACATTTCCTTTACCATATTCAGCAAAATTTTTAATCGCTTCTGTCCACATGCTAAATAAAATTACATTGGTATCTAAGTTGGCTTGCTTCATTTGTTCTGCTGCATCCGACATACCTTGCGCTACTTCCATTCTAAATAAAGCAACTCCTTGTCCCCTCAATCTTGCTGCTTCTTTTTCGGCTTCGGCTGAAATTTTAGTAGCGTTTCCATCTGCTTCAGCAGATTTTGTTTTCGTAATCAATAAAGCTTGCCCTTCATTTTCAGCAGCGGCTTTTAAGTTAAAGCTCGCTACCACTCTACTCATCGAATCGAGAATTAATTTATCAAATGTAATATCGTTGATTTGCAAATCTTGCAAATGATAGCCCCAGCCTTCCAAGGTATGATCGACTTCTCCTTTTACATATTCCACAATTTCTTTTCGTAACCCCAGAATTTCGGCTTGCTTTTTGGTTGCTACAAACGAACGAATATTCCCTTCAATGGTGCGAATCATTCCCTGCATTAAATCTTTATCGGCAATAAATTTAAAGGCAACTTTTTTTATCGTTTCTTCTTCTGCATTTTGAACAGAGTACAATAACATACTTTTGAAATACACATTGGCTTGATCGGCTGTAACAGCCTGAAACTCTAATTCCACAGAACGATTCTGAATAGAAACCTTTCGGTAAATCGCTTCCAAAAAGGGAATTTTCATGTTCAATCCCGGTCGAACAATACGGCGATATTTACCAAACATCGTAATCACACCAATAAATCCTTGATTAATACTAAAAAAAGAACTTAATACAATAGCCATGGCAATTATCAACCACAAATATTTTGAAATAATTTCGAGCATACATTTTTATTTTAGAACACGAAATTACAACTAAATGTTTATGATTTTTCTTCCCAAATTTGAACTAAATGAACCATTGTTTCCACAGCTTTATTCATATCCTGAATACTTATAAACTCCAATTTTGAATGAATAGCTTGTTCTCCTGCAAATAAATTGGGACAAGGCAATCCCATAAATGACAAGCGACTTCCGTCGGTTCCTCCGCGGATACTTTCCATTTTTACTTTCAATCCTGCTCTTTCAATGGCTTCTTTTGCATACGCAATCAGTTGAGGATATTCATCCAACACTTCTTTCATATTTCTATATTGCTCAGTAACATGAAATTCAAAAGATGCTTTTGGATAAATTCTCATCAGCTCTTCAATCTGAGTACGTAAATAATCTTCCTTTTTTTTCAAACCTGCTTTTTCAAAATCGCGAATCAAAAATTCAAGTGTACATTTTTCCGCATTTCCCGAAACGTGAGTTGGATGAATAAACCCCGATCGTCCTTCGGTTGTTTCGGGCGAAAGTCGATTTTTGGGAAGTGCTGCTAAAATTTCACCAGCTATCTTCAAAGCATTTACTAATTTCCCTTTTGCTGTTCCGGGATGAGTAATAACACCATTGATGATAACCTGCACGCTATCTGCGCTAAATGTCTCATCCTCCAAACTGCCTGCATCACCTCCGTCTAAAGTGTAACAAAAATCAGCTCCTAATTTTTTCAAATCAATTTTTTCTGTTCCTCTTCCCACTTCCTCATCAGGAGTAAAAAGAATTTTTATATCACCATGCTTAATGCTTTTATTGAATTGTAAAAAATTTGCAAGATCCATTATTTCGGCAATCCCAGCCTTGTCATCGGAACCCAATAAAGTTTTGCCAGATGCCGTAATGATATCGTTTCCGATCTGCGTTTCCAAATACGGAAAATCACTTTTTCTTAAAATCTGTGTTTTATCATCTGGCAATACTATCTCTTGGCCGTTGTAGTTATGATGTACAAGAGGAAAAACATCCTTACCACTACAATCCGGAGCTGTATCCAAATGAGCACAAAAGCAAATTACTGGCACTTTTTTTTCAGAATTGCCCGGAATCGTTGCATACACATATCCCCATTCATCTTTTGCAGCATCCTTCACTCCCATTTGCTTTAACTCTTTTACCAATAACCGGCTAAATTCTTTTTGATTTTCTGTAGAAGGAAACGATGTGGACTGCGGATTGCTTTGCGTATCAATTTGTACATAGCGTAAAAATTTTTCTGCAGCCGTATGTTGATAATTTTTAATCATTTCAATTTTTAAAGGGATTCAATTTACAACAATTTATTTTGAAATTTTGATTGTACATCGAATAAATATTTTTACCTTTTACACCTAAATCAAAACAACCGGTTATGAAAAAATTATTACTTGGAGGATTTGTTGGTGGGCTGCTCATTTTTATTTGGCAAACCATTTCTTGGACAGCACTTCCATTACACAAAGTCGAATATCAAAAGGCGAACAATCAAGATAGTATAATACAATTCCTAAGTAGCCAGTTTACTTCTACCGGACAATATAGTATTCCAAGAGCAGATGAAAATGCTACGGCCGAAGAAATGGAAAAAGCCCAACAAGATTTACAAGGGAAGCCATGGGCAGTTGTAAGTTATCATAGTGCGTATACTACGGATATGACAAACAATATACTTCGTGGATTAATAACCTCAATTATTGCAGCACTTTTTGTTTGTTGGGTTGTAATGAAACAAGCAAACGCTACCTGTTCTATAACTGCATTAAGTGTAGTATTGATTGGCATTGCAGGTTACTTATTCATTCCATATTCACAACATATATGGTTTGAAACACCCGATGCTACTTCAAATTTTATTGATGCGATTGTTGCTTGGAGTCTTTGCGGAATATGGTTGGGTTGGTGGCTAAACAAAAAATAGCATCTTTTCCAAAAAATTAAAACTCAGTAATAATTGAAGACTTAGATTTTACAATTTCAACTAAGTCTAAATCGAAAATCAAATCCTTACCTGCTAAATGATGATTGGCATCGAGGATAACTGCATCTTCCTTTATTTCAATAATTTTAACCGGAATCTGTTGCCCTGATCCATTATTCATCATCAATTGCATTCCCAATTCAATTTTCATATCGGTAGGAAATCTGTCTTTAGGAAAATCCATGATCATTTCTTCATTCACAGCACCATAAGCTTCAAGTGCGGGAATATGAATAGTTTTCTTTTCGCCAATTTGCATATCTGTCACACCCTCATCAAAACCCTTAATAACCATTCCAGATCCAACCTTAAATTCCAAAGGTTGTCTTCCTTCCGAAGAATCAAATGTTTCGCCAGTCGTTAACCGTCCATGATAATGAACTCGAATTGTGTCTCCCTTTTTTACTTGTTGCACGTTACAAAATTTAGTGTTTAAAATGGCGCGCAAGTTAAAATAAAGTTTCGAATGTTTTTTAAAATTATCATTATGAATCATTTTTTTACTGAAATTTGAAAAATGAAAGCTTCATTTAAAATATTACTGATTGTATTTGTTTGTTCGAGCATCTTCATGTTCAATGCGTTGGCTCAACAAATTTCTACCGGAGCCGATAGAACTACTATCTATCTTCCCTTGCTTCAAAATAAACAGGTGGGCATTTTTGCTAACCAAACTTCAAGAGTTGGAAATAGTCATTTAGTAGATACTCTACTTAAATTAGGAATTAAAATAAAAGCAATATTTGGTCCCGAACATGGTTTTAGAGGAACAGCAGATGCTGGAGAGAAAGTAGGAAATTTTATAGATGAAAAAACAGGCATTCAAGTTATTTCACTTTATGGAAGCAAAAGAAAACCTTCGCGAGATGATTTAAAAGATATTGACATTTTAATTTTTGATATTCAAGATGTAGGTGTTCGATTTTATACATTTATATCATCGCTTCAAGAATTGATGGAAGCGGCCATTGAATTTGAAAAACCTTTAATTATTCTCGATCGTCCCAATCCAAATGGACATTATGTTGAAGGTCCCGTCCTCGACAAACAATTCAAGTCATTTGTTGGAATGCAACCAATTCCGATTGTTTACGGAATGTCAATTGCAGAATACGCTTCAATGATTTTACAAGAAGGTTGGTTAAACATAAAAACACAAAACACTTTACCAAGAATATTGAATAAAGCTTTTTCTAATAACGAACTCGAATCTTTGTACAACCGTTTTACCCTGTTTATTATTCCTTGCAACAATTATTCTCATAAAAGTAAATATGAATTACCAGTAAAGCCCTCACCAAATCTTCCAATAATTCAATCCATTTATTTATATCCATCAACATGCCTTTTTGAAGGTACAGTTTTAAGTGAAGGAAGAGGGACGAATAAGCCATTTCAAATTTTTGGACACCCTTCACTTCCCAATCATTTATTTTCTTTTACACCCAACCCAAATGAAGGAGCAAAAAACTCTAAACATTATGGAAAGATATGCTACGGCTGGGATTTGAGCGGAACACCGAATGAAGTACTGAAGGAAGTTAATTCCAAAATTCAGCTGAAATGGTTATTGAGTGCTTACAAAAAATTTCCAGAAAAAGACAAATTTTTTATTCTTCCAAAATCAGGAAAAATGGAAGAGTCGTTTTTTACAAAACTAGCAGGGAATAATCTTTTATGGCAACAAATTAAAAATGGAACTTCTGAAAAAAAGATAAGAGAAAGTTGGAATCCTGAACTACGTAAATTTAAAATAATAAGGAAAAAATATCTAATTTATCCAGACTAGTAAAATAAGTTTGAAAAACTAAAGCATGATATTTCAAAATCTTCGTATTGTTTTTATGGGAACTCCTGAATTTGCAGTTGCATCGCTTGATGCTTTGCTATCAGCAGGCTGTCAAATTGTTGCTGTTGTAACATCTCCTGATCAACCTGCAGGAAGAGGAATGAAACTATCGGAATCAGCCGTAAAAAAATATGCAGTACTGCACCAACTAAAAATTCTTCAGCCTGAAAAATTAAAGAGTATTGAATTTTTAGAAGAATTAAAATCGCTTCAAGCAGATTTACAAATTGTTGTAGCTTTTCGAATGTTGCCGGAAGTAGTTTGGAATATGCCTCACATGGGAACCATTAATCTTCACGGATCCTTGCTACCACAGTATCGCGGAGCAGCACCTATTAATTGGGCGATTATAAATGGCGAATCAGAAACGGGAGTTACCACTTTTAAATTGAAACACGAAATTGACACAGGAAATATTTTATTGCAAGAACGATTTCCAATTCATAAAAATGAAACTGCAGGAGAAGTGCATGATAAAATGAAAGAAATTGGAGCTCGTGTATTACTTAAAACTGTTCGAGAATTAATTGATGGAACACTGAATGAAAAACCACAAACTGAAAGCAAGACTAAATCTGATTTACGAAATGCTCCTAAAATTTTTACGGAAAATTGTAAAATTGATTTTTCAAAATCTGCTATTGAAATCCATAATTTAGTTCGTGGATTGTCTCCTTTTCCTGGAGCATTTAGCGAACTTGGTGAGAAAAAATTAAAAATATTAAAATCTGAAATTGAAGATGTACATCATGAAAAAGCAATAGGAACAATAGAAACAGATCATAAATCCTATTTAAAAATTGCTTGTTTAAATGGGTTCATTCTTATTACAGAACTCCAACTGGAAGGTAAAAAGCGAATGAAAATTGAAGAATTTCTTCGTGGATTCAGGAATTTTTAGCCCTCTCTTTTTAGTAAGATTTGTTCAGCAAACCATAAATCCATCGAATGGGTGATTTTAATATTTTCTTCCTCTCCATCCACCATAGTCAATTTTATACCATAAGCTTCAACAACAGTGGCTTCATCCGTAAATCTTGATTTGTAATCTATTTGAAAAGCGGGCAATAAAATTTTACTATGAAAAGTTTGCGGTGTTTGAACCAACATTACGTTCGATCTATCCAATGAATTAACACCCTCCTCATCAATAACGCGAATACTGTCTCTACTTTTAACAACAGGAATAGCTGTTCCACTAACTAATACCTCTTCATAACAGCGTTTAATTAAATCTATTGAAGTGACACATCGAACACCATCGTGAACAAAAATTATCGAATCTTCTTCAATTAACTGTAATCCATTTTTTACGGATTGAAATCTAGTATCGCCACCTGTTGTAATTTTTATTTTTTCAGAATTGAAATAAGCATCAATAATTTCTTTCCCATTTTCAATAAAGTCAATAGGCAACACTAAAATAATTTGGATATCCTCGTACGCTTTTAGAAACGCTTGAATCGTGTAATAAAGAACCGGCTTTCCATTTATCAACAGAAATTGCTTTGGTAAAACACTTCCCATTCTCAATCCCATGCCTCCTGCTACGATTACAGCATACTTTTTCATATCGCAAAGAACTATAATTTAGGTTGAATAAAAAAAAGGAGTGCTTAAAAGCACTCCTATAAAATATTTTGTACGATTTATTAAACTTTAGATTTTTCTTCTTTTTTTTGTTTCATCGTAAATTTTAGTTTGTTATTTTCTTGATCTAAATCCACTACCACAATATCTCCCGGTTTAATTTGCATCAATAAAATTTCTTCCGCTAGTGGGTCTTCCAAATATTTCTGAATAGCACGATATAAAGGGCGAGCACCAAATTGTTGATCGTATCCTTTATCAGCAATAAATTTTTTAGCATCGTCCGTAAGCTCCATTGTAAATCCAAGATTTACTATGCGTTTCATTACTCCGCCCAATAAAATATCGATGATTTGGAAAATACTTTCTTTTTGTAAAGAATTAAAAATGACTACATCATCAATTCGGTTTAAAAATTCTGGAGAAAAAGTTCTTTTTAACGCTTTTTCAATTACCGCTTTATTATTTTCATCCTGATTATTGGATTTTGCCATAGTTGCGAAGCCAACTCCATCACCAAAATCTTTTAATTGTCGTGCTCCGATATTTGATGTCATTATAATTAATGAATTCTTGAAGTCCACTTTTCTTCCCAATCCGTCAGTAAGTTGACCATCATCCAACACTTGCAGCAGTAAATTATAAATATCGGGATGTGCTTTTTCAATTTCATCCAACAAAATCACACAGTAAGGTTTACGTCTAACTTTTTCGGTAAGCTGTCCGCCTTCTTCATAGCCCACATAGCCGGGAGGGGCACCAATTAACCTGCTCATAGTAAACTTTTCCATATACTCACTCATATCAATTCGTATCAGTGAATCATCACTATCGAACATATATTTTGCTAAAGCTCTTGCCAATTCTGTTTTACCAACACCGGTTGGACCCAGAAAAATAAATGAACCAATTGGTTTTCTCTGATCCTTTAATCCAACTCTGTTTCGCTGAATGGCCTTCACAACTTTTAATATTGCATCTTCTTGTCCTACCACCATTTTTTGCATGTCTTCGGACATTCTGCGAAGCTTTTCTTTTTCTGCTTGTACCATTCTGGTTACAGGAATTCCCGTCATCATGCTTACTACCTCTGCAATTTCAACTTCACTGATTGGAATTTTTTTATACTTACTATCATCTTCCCAAGTAGCTTTTGCTTTTTCTAGTTCTGCATCTAATCTTTTTTCTGTATCTCGTAAAGAAGCAGCTTCCTCAAATTTTTGACTTTTTACAACTCGGTTCTTTTCAACTTTAACGTCTTCAATCTTTTTTTCAAGCTCTAAAATTTCTTGTGGAACATTAATATTTTTTAGATGAACTCTAGCACCAACTTCATCCATTACATCAATTGCTTTGTCGGGCAATAATCTATCGGTCATGTAACGATCGCTCAACTTTACGCATGCATCAATTGCTTCTGTAGAATAAGAAACATTGTGGTAATCTTCATATTTGGATTGAATATTAGTGAGTATTTGAATTGCTTCATCTACGGTTGGTGGCTCCACCATTACTTTTTGAAACCGTCTATCCAAAGCTCCGTCCTTTTCGATATGCATTCTATATTCATCCAAAGTTGAAGCGCCAATACATTGAAGTTCCCCTCTCGATAAAGCCGGTTTAAATATATTTGAAGCATCCAAAGATCCGCTAGCGCCACCTGCACCAACAATAGTATGAATTTCATCAATGAATAAAATTACATCTCTATTTTTTTCCAATTCATTCATTATGGCTTTCATCCTTTCTTCAAATTGTCCACGATATTTTGTACCAGCAACTAATGCAGCAAGATCAAGCGAAACAACTCGCTTGTTATAAAGTACTCTTGAAACTTTGCGTTGAACAATTCGCAAGGCAAGGCCTTCCATAATTGCCGTTTTTCCAACTCCGGGTTCTCCAATTAAAATTGGATTGTTCTTTTTCCGACGTGATAAAATTTGTGAAACACGTTCTATTTCTTTTTCGCGTCCAACAATTGGATCCAAAGCAGACGATTCTGCTAATTTGGTAATATCTCTACCGAAGTTATCGAGAACAGGTGTTTTACTTTTTGTACCACTTGCAGTTCCACTACGCGATTTTGATTGCGAAAATTTCTTTTCTTCATCAAATTCTTCATCCCCCTCATCGGGTATTTCAGCTCGCGGCTCAGTTCCTTTTAACATTCCTAATTCATTACGAAAAAGATCATAGTCCAAATCAAACTGATTGAGTATTTGAGTGGCAATGTTTTCTTTATTTTTAAGAATAGAGAGCATTAAATGTTCAGTTTCAATCGAATTACTTTTTAATGCTTTTGCCTCAAGAACAGTAACGCGAATAACTTTTTCTGCCTGCTTGGTTAAGGGAAGACTATTAATATTTGCAATATTCTTTCCTGTTTTGTCTTTTACCGCCAATTCAACTTCTTTCCGCAATTCATACAAATCAATATTAAAATTTTTTAAAATTTTAATAGCCGTGTTTTCCCCTTCTCGGATTAACCCCAATAAAAGATGCTCCGTTCCAATAAAGTCATTCCCGAGACGCAAGGCTTCCTCCCGACTGAACGAAATAATTTCTTTTACCTGTGTTGAAAAATTATTATCCATTTTAAGAAAATTACTAGTGATGCAATAATAATAAATATTTTTGTTTACCCTAACTTTCTATTTTTAAACAAAACGTTAATAACTAATTAATGAATTTCAAATCTGATACCAAAGATAAATTTCATGTCATCTCGCTTACCGAACCTTTGCTATCTGCTGATATGGCAGCCAAAATGAGCGACTCGCTGCTTGATTACCTTCAATTTGACGTAAAAAATATTATTCTCAACCTCAAGGAACTTCAACAGATAGACATGTCCTCTTTCTTATTCATTTCCAAGTTACAACAAATTTTCTATAGTAACAATGCCTCATTTGTAATTTGCGAATTGCAAAAAACCGTAAAAGATTATCTTGATTCCATTCATGCGCTGGACACATTGAATTATACGCCAACTGAAACAGAAGCTTGGGATATTGTACAAATGGAAGAAATAGAACGAGAACTTTTAAAAGATGAATAATATTTTTATTACTCAATTTTATGATTGCTGTAACAATACTTGGAAATAATTCTGCAGTACCCGCATTTGATCGGCATCCCACCAGCCAACTGATTACCATAAATGGTACAACAATTTTAGTTGACTGTGGAGAAGGAACGCAAATTCAAATGATGAGGTATAAAATTCGCCGAGCAAAAATTTCACATATTTTTATTTCTCATTTACACGGCGATCATTATTTCGGATTAGTAGGATTAATCAGCAGTTTAGGATTATTGAATCATTTGCAAGAACTGCACGTCTTTGGGCCGTCGCCATTACAAGAAATTATTGAGTTACAATTAAAATTGTCAAATACAATTTTACCTTTTCAACTATATTTTCATACCATCGTTAAAGAAGGCTTACTCCTAGTTGGATCAAACTATGAAGTGAGTTGCTTTAACACCAATCATCGAATTGAATGTTATGGATTTGTTTTTTGTGAAAAGAAAAAAAATAGAAAATTAAATCTTGAGAAAATTAAAGAATTTGAAATCCCTACCTCATTTTATAAAAAACTAGAAGAAGGAATTGATTATACAACAAAAGATAATCGATTAATAAAAAATAGCGATGTTACATTCCCGCCAACAAAAGGCAAAACATACGCTTACTGTGCCGATACAAAATATGATGAAGCCATTATACCTTTTGTGCACGGAGCAGATATGATTTATCACGAGACAACTTACCTTGATAACTTGAAAGAAAGAGCTGAGTTACGATTCCATTCCACCAGCAAACAAGCTGCTTGGATTGCAAAAAAGGCATGTGTAAAAAAATTATTGATTGGACACTTTAGCAGTAAATACGCTGAATTAGATGAATTTGAAAAGGAGTGCAAAGAAGTTTTTGAAAACACTGCTATTGCACAGGAAGGAGTAAGCTATTACGTGTGAGTAAAGTAAAACGAATTACTGATTCATTAATTCCTTAATCTTTAATAATTGCTTTTCGCTCACGGGCCATACGGGCATTCTGAAATAATTTTTGCACAATCCCATTTCACTTAAATAGGCCTTCACTCCACTGGGACTTCCTTCTTCAAACATTGAATTAATAATGTCAGTGTATTTGTAATGAAGTGTTTTTGCGTTTTCAAAATCACCATTCAAACATTGGCGAACCATTTCAGAAAAATCTTTTGGATAGGCATTAGCTACAACTGAAATAACACCATCTGCACCGCAAGCAATCATTGGCAATGTAATTCCATCATCGCCACTAATAACCATAAAATCTTTGGGTTTGCTTTTAATGAGTTGCATTATTTGATCAAAATTTCCACTTGCCTCTTTAGTTGCAAAAATATTTTTACACTCAGTTGCAATTCTGAGTTGCGTGGCAGCAGTCATATTTTGGCCAGTTCTTCCAGGCACGTTGTACATAATTATAGGCAGCGGTGATGCGGCATCAATGAATTTGTAATGTTGAAAAATTCCTTCTTGATTAGGTTTATTATAATAAGGTGATACAGAAAGAATAGCATCATATCCTGTTAAATCAAAAGATTGAAGAGCTGTTACAACTTCTTGTGTATCGTTTCCACCAATTCCTGCAACAAGTGCCAATCGATTGGAGTTTACTTTTTTTACAAATGAAAATATTTCTTGCTTTTCATTACCATGAATCGTAGCACTTTCTCCAGTAGTTCCTAAAACAACTAGGTAATCACACTTACCATTAATAATATGGTTGATTATATTTTCAAAACTCTGCCAATCAATTTTTCCATCTTGATAAAAAGGAGTAATGATGGCCACACCAGTTCCTCTAAACTTATTTTTCATTCCTTTTTAATTGTTCTTGTTTATTTAAACTTCTTCCCAAAAACCCATTTTACCAAATTTTTCTATACGCTGATTTACTCTTTCTTCGGATGAGCTTTGTTGTAACATTTTTAAAATGGGTGCTAAAAAATCTTTAAGTATTTGTGCTGCTTCAAGATAATCCCAATGAGCCCCACCAATTGGCTCTGGAATAATTCCATCAATCAACCCAAATCCAAGCATCTCTGTAGCAGTCAATCTCAATTGCTCGGCAGCAATCTCTTTTTTCTCCCAACTCCGCCACAAAATTGAAGAGCAGCTTTCGGGGCTTATAACAGTGTACCAAGTATTTTCCATCATAAATACACGATCGCCAACACCAATTCCTAATGCGCCACCACTGGCTCCCTCACCAATAACCACACAAATTACTGGTACTTTAAGCCGCATCATTTCATAAATATTCTTCGCAATAGCCTCACCTTGGCCTCTTTCTTCTGCTTCTAAACCAGGGAATGCACCGGGTGTATCGATTAACGTAATGATGGGCTTATTAAATTTTTCTGCCAACTTCATCAAGCGGAGAGCTTTGCGATATCCCTCGGGATTTGCCATTCCAAAATTTCGTAGTTGCCGTGTTTTGGTATTGATACCTTTTTGTTGCCCAATAATCATAACTGTCTGACCATTCAAATTGGCAAATCCACCAACCATTGCTTTATCATCTTTTACATTTCTGTCGCCAAATAATTCTACAAAATCTGAAGTCATATTATTAATGTACTTCAGTGTGTAAGGTCTATCTGGATGACGGCTTAATTGAACACGTTGCCAGTTACTCAAGCTTGTGGTTATTTCTTTTCGTTGCTCTAAAATATTTAACTCCAACTTATTTATGGAATCCGACATATTCACTTTCGTCTTTTCCTCGTCATGCTTATACTTTTCAATAGTATCAACAAGATCTTTGATGGGTTTTTCAAAATCGAGAAATTGACGTTTAGAATTGACTGGCATAATTTGGTATTGTAGCGAATTTATGAATTAATATATTATTGCTTTTTCTAATTGGCTTCGTTCTTGGCCTTTGTCCAAAATCCCATAATGAGTTTTTTAACCTTGATTAATTTATCCTCAGCCTCTAATAAATGTTCATTGCCAACTTTCAAAATTTTTCTGTAAAAATTTTCATCAAAAAGTTCAGGATACTTTTGAGCTAAAGAAATTGCTTCTTGTCTGATCAATTCTGTTTCTTCATCACTTGTTTTATTGTTGGAATAAATTCGTTGATGACTTTTTACAGGCCTGCTATGTTTTATCATTACGGCGTGAATTAATGCCGTATTAGTTCTCTTGAGAATCCGCTGTAGTACAGGAACTAAAAAGCAGTCAATACCATGTGCGGAAATTGCTTTTTTAAAATAAGGTAAACATTTTTTAAAAATTTCTTCCCGATAAAATGGCGCCATAATTTCTACCCATTCTACTACTTCCAAAAACAATGATGACTTATGGAGAAATCTTCTATGACTGAAATAACTATCGTGTGAAATGGAAGCATGAAAAACATCCAATTTATGAAATTGAGCAAGATGAAGCATAGAATTAATATCGGAAATTTTAAAAATAAGATCATCATCATACACACCAACATACTCGTATGAAGTTTTATTTTCTTGTTCCAAAAAATAACAAACCTGTTCAAACACTTGTCCCTTGTTTTCAGTAGAATGAGAAACAAGATAATTAGGAATTACTGTAGAATAATTAGGGATTTTTCCATTTCCTGAATAATTAAATAGTAGGATATCAAAGTCTGGCTTTACGTCTGCATGTACGGCAGCAAAAGGGTTCTCTATTCCATTCCAAGTTATAACTAGTAGCGATCGAAGCATTTTACATTAATTTCAATGTAAATATCTGAATGTTCTCTCAAGAAATGATAAAAAAAATTAGTTATAATCCAAACGTAAAACCGGCTGAAGAAAAAGTAGCAGATTTGGAATACCGGTTATAAGTTACGTTAAAGCAGAAGCGATGTAACCATTCATATTTTGCCTGTAAAAAAATATCTTTTTGAGTAGTTTGAAAATCAAATAAAAAATCGGGTTGCGGTTGTTGGTTGTATTGCTGGTCGATTGTACCTAATCCACCTTTCCGTATTTGCTGATAACGGGCCAACAATTTTAATTTCGGAATCGGAGTGTATTTTAAAAATAAAATGATTCGATCGGAATTGTTTCCCATCCAATCTCCAATTGAATATCCCGAACTCGAATAATTCTGAGCAGGTAAAAAATTGGAATAAACAAAAGGCCTAATTCTAGTGTATTCAGCACCTGCAGTTAAATAAGAAACGCCAAGGTCTGTAATAGATCCGCCGACAGTATAACCTAATTGATTGCGAGCAGCTTTTTTATCCAATATTTTAGAAATTTTTATTTCATCAACCAACAGTGATGCGTAAAAATGTGTTTTCGGTAATTGATTACGTGCATTTAATTGAAGAAAAAATTGGCCATTCGAACCTTTTACGATAGAACCTCTATTGCTGTAATTATCAAACGCTTTAAAAAACATTATAGGAATAAAATAACCCACGTTTAGTTTATCATTATAAATCATTGACTCGCCAAGAGTAAAAACCAAACCTTTTTTTATTGTAAAATCTAAACTATGTATCGCCATATATTTTGAAATATCCACTTCACGAATACCTCCAAAACCCCCACCCGGTATTGTATACGAACGAGAAGAATCCACTAACCCAGACTGAAGCCAACTGTGTATAAAATTAAACTTTATACCCTTCAACAATTGATAGTCCCATCGAATAAAAGGATAGGTTGGTGCTTTATCTCCTAACACAATTCTTCCATTTTCACCATATCCAAAATTTAAATAATCTTGTCCAATACTTAGTTGACCTTTCTTAAATTGATAACTGATCGAAGTCCTAATTTCTGCATAATTTATTCTCTTTCTATTAAATGTATCATAGGAAATAATACCGGCGGACGATCCGTCAATTAACCTATTTCGTACAAATTGTATGCCTTGACCTTTTTCTGTATAATCAAGAAAAGAAAATTGAAACCCAATTTTACTAGAAGCATTTCCATAAAATTGAACTCCACCACTTGTTTGCATAAAAGATTTTCCCTTGCGATTAAATCGATTAATGGTAACTAAAGGATTAAGTGAAAGTGAGAATGAGCCTCTTTGAAATGTTAATTTTTTTTCAAACTTATTTTCTGAAAATTCTTTAGAATAAAATAATAATTCAGATTTTTCAACTTCTGTTAATAACGCAGATTTGGATTGAACACTATCTAACTCGTTTTTAATTTTATTTTTTGAAAGGGGAAGGATGATATCGTCAAACGAGATTATACCTTTTTGAGCCATGCGTGCTAAATAGTGATATACTTCATTCGAATGCCTTTCCAAAGCGATTTGGGAGAACACTTGTGTTGGCAAAAAAAATAATAAACCTAACACTAAAACAATAGTTCTTTGAAAATTACAATCAATATGCTTTTTCATCGCCTTTTATCATATTTATGATGGTTTGAAAAATAATTTGAAAATCTAATCCAAAACTCCAATTTTCAATGTACCAAATATCGAAATTAACTCTTCTTTGCATTTCTTGTGGGGATTGCACTTCTCCTCTACTCCCATTTACCTGTGCCCACCCGCTTGTGCCGGGTTTTACAAGATGACGCAACATATAATTTTGTATTTGCGCTTTTGCTTCTATTGACAACGGTACGGGATGAGGTCTTGGCCCAACGATTGACATAGTTCCAGCTAATACGTTTAAGAATTGTGGCAGTTCATCAAAACTTGTTTTGCGCAATATTTTACCAATTGATGTTACTCTTTGGTCATTTTTTGAAGTATGTAGATACTCCCCATCATCATTTAATTGTGGACTGCCCACATACATTGTTCGAAACTTTAAGCAATCAATTTTTTCATTGTACAACCCCCAACGATGTTGCTTAAAAAATATAGGACCTTTTGATGTTAGTTTGATTAAAACTGCAATGATTGGAAATAACCAACTGAAAATAAAAATAAGAAATAGAGTAGAAAAAATAATATCGAATACTCTCTTAAAAAACTTGTTCTCCAAGTCGTCCAACGGATATTGACGAATATTAACAACCGGGAATCCGGCATAATTTGTTGCTTTTAAAACTGCCGTACCATAATTATTCATATCGGCTAATATACTAACTCTAGTTTGTGCTTTTTCGCAAACAGAAATTGCTTCATTAATTTTTTTAGTTTCAGCTACAGGCAAGGCCAGCATTACTTCATCAACCTCCATCTCTTTTAGCACAGTGCTTAACTGTGTAATGTTTCCTAAATATTTTTCATTTGAAAATCCATTTTGTTCATCCTCAATAATACCCAGAATTTTATACCGAAGATCATTATTTGACAGTGACGAACTTTTTGATAGTGCTTCCGAAAATTTACTTCCGACTATAATAATTTTTTTCTCAAACTTATATTGCTTTCGAACGAAAGCTGCCACCACACGATAAAGATATTTTTGAATTGGAATAAAAATTATGATGCCTAGATTATAAAAAATAATTAATGGTCGATAACTTTTGAAGTCATTTGAAATCATAAAAAGAACAAAAGCCAGAATTAATAAATGGATTAAAACTACTTTGAAAAAATTGATCAGCTCCTGAGAAAATGAAATAATACTTATATCTAAATAGAGTTGGAAAACAAAAGCAGAGATATACCAACTAATCAAGCTTATAATAATAATTATCTGGACTGTTAGTGACTGAATAGAATTATCTGGAACACCAATGACTATTTTTGTTAGGAAGTAAAGTAATGCCAACGAGAAAATATCCAGATAAAATCTAATTATATAATTTATTCTAGAGCCACTAGTCATACTTTCAATTATTTTTTATTTTTTGTTTCAATACCATAGGAAAAAACTTAGGTGCTTCTATAAAATAACGATGAAACAATCGAACAGGTTCTTGCAAAAATCTATATAACCATTCCAATCCTGATTGTTGCATCCATTTGGGAGCTCGTTTCAATAACCCAGCAGCAACTTCAAATGCGCCTCCTATTCCTATAATTATATTAGCGTCAATTTTATCATAATGAGAATAAATCCAACGATCTTGTTTGGGAGCCGTTAAGCTAACCCATAGAATATTTGGCTTTGCTTCATTAATCATTGATATTATTTTTTGATTTTCTTCTTCCAAAAATTTTTCTGCTATTGGTGGACTATAAACTCCAACTACTTTCAATTCAGGAAACATACTGATTAATTTGGATTTAAGTGAATCACCCACTCCACTTTTAGCTCCTAAATAAAATGAAGAATATCCTTTTTGAGAACAAATCTCGCTAAAGAGAGGCAATACGTCCAAACCTGTAATACGTGCTGCTAATGGTTTATTAATAAAATGAGATGCCCATAAAATCGGCATTCCATCACAAAGTACTACATCGGCAGTATTGTAAATATTTTTAAGAAATTCATCTTTATTTGCTTTAACTATGCAATTGACAGGTGTTACACATACACGTATCTTTTGATTATTGGAAATTGCAGAGCTAAATATTTCCAACATTTCCTTCAAATTAATATTTGAAATCCCAACTCCAGCAATGTTTACTTTCTCTAATTTTTGTCTAACAAACACAAATACTATTTAATATGTCCCGAAGTTAATTTTTTATTGATAGCCCTAAGTAAATAAATTGGACTAAAGAAAAAATTTGTAACAAGTAAGGCAACAATAGAAGCAATCCCCACTCCAATAAGCCCAAATTCAAGAAGAAAAATATATCCCAATATTAAACCCAATATTCCTTGAACTATGGCAATGATAGTTTGATAGGTATTCAATTTTAAAGCATTTAAAAAAACAGTAGGTACATTATCTATCACAACTAATGTGACAAATATTGCAACCCACTTATACAAATCCATTGTTAAAATATCCGCTTGTTGATTCCAAACTTTAAAAATTTGTTGCCCCACAGTCATAGTCAGAATTAATGTTAATCCTGAAAGCAGAATGACTCTTTTGAATATTTTTAAGAACATACTTTTTATATGAGCATAATTTTCTTCAGCTTGTTTCATCGCCAAAAAAGGAAACAAAATAGTCGTAAAATTTGTAAGCCCAATGCGAATGATATCAAAAAACCGAGTTACCAAAATAAATTTTGCTGCCATGACTGCTCCCACTACTCCGCTAATCACAATTACCTGAGCATTGAAAACCATTGCTCCGGCAAGTGCATTTAGGAAATACCAAAAGCTATATCGAATATGACTTAATAAAGTACTAAAACGAAAATTATATAAAGAAAGTTTATAGTTAACAACTTTTTTAGAGAATATAAAAAGCGATAAAATGTACAAAAAGTTAATCCCAACACTAGCAATTAATAATAATTGAATAGAACCCTGTTTACTCAGAAAAATTAATACCGTTGTTTCTGCTATAATTTTACTTACACGAATAATTTTACCTACATAAATTTTATTTTCTACCTGTATGATTACGTCAAAAAAAAGGGCCAATACATTTTGTAAAATCAATACACCAATTACACAAGCAAAGAAAAAATAAGAGTTTCCAGTATGAATCAAATCAACAGAAAATAATAAATAAAAAATCGGAATGCTCGTTATAAAAAGAATACTGAAAAAGAAAAAAAGTGTGTTAATGAGACTTACAGCATCTTCTTTATTGAAAATTAATTTTCGAAGCAACCCAATATTGAGTCCAAAATCAAATACAGATGATAGGACAATTACATTCAATAGCACTCCATATAATCCAAACTGTTCAGCGCTCAACCCGCTTAATAAAACAGGGGTAAGAATAATAACAGAAGCAGCACTAGCAATTTGAGATAAAAATGTAGCGCAAAGATTTATTAGATATTGAAACTTCTTTCGGATTGTTTGCAAAATAAAATTCACATTAATAATTTTTTAACTTTTCAAAATTGGGGTCATTTGAATTTCAAAAGTATCCGCCACATAACTAATGCCAACCAATGTCCAAAAAGGAAAAGCTCCCATCGGCCCTTCAAGAAAAACATCAAATGTTGCATTAATAATGAAAGCAATCATCATAGCAAGAATCATTAATTGAAATTGATTTTCTTTTTTATCTCGTATTTTTTTAAAATGGAAAAAGAGCCAGCAAAGCCACACCAAGAAAATGGGAACCCCAAATCTGGCTAAAATATTCAAATGAAAATTATGTGGAGAACGAAGCTCCGCATCATCCGTAATAATTTCATCAGTAGCCACCAAACTCATTCCTAACCCTTTACCTTGTAAAAAATATTCACCGCCAAAAGTGTATTGAACAATTTTGGACCACCACACCAATCTCCAAATCTTATTATCACTTAACGTTCCTTCTATATTAGGATTAACAATGCTGACTATATTTTCTTTCAACTGGTCAATACCAAGTTTTCTTCCCTGAAAATTTTCTTTAACATTTGTCATTAAAAATAAAGGGAAAGTAATGATAATTATAATGAGTAAATATTTTCCATATGTACTCAATATTGCTTTCCCTTTGATTTCTTTTGAAAAATATAGATAAATACAAAATGCAAGAATAAAAGCGAGCATTCCTCCTCTGCTATAAGTGGAAGTAATAAAAAATAAATAGATAACCAGAACAGCATTAACAATCAAGAATCTTTTAGACACTTGAATGTATCCATTCAAAAATAAAATGCTTGAAATAAACAAATGAACGGCCATATCTCCCGACTTATATAACAACAAATGATTGTTGCCGAAAATTTTTAAAGCACTAAAAAAAGGAACATAAGCCAGCGATAAGAAAGAGACACAAGCCACCAATGGAAACCATTTATAAATCAAGCACAATCGCTTAAATAAGTATGGCAATTCATCCTGAAACAAAAACATTATGAATGCAAACAAAATATAATAAAACATAAATGCATCTCTTGTAACGCTGAACCAATCAAAGTTCATCGTTCCTCTAATGAAATAAATAGTAGTTATAAAAAGAAAAAAGAGCAATAAATAAACTCGTTTGTCCAACAAAATTTTATACGACTTCCTGTTGAGAAAAATCAATACAACACCTAGAGCTAAAACACCTTCCGCCAAAAAACTATACGAAATCCCTTTATTAAAAAAAACATATAATGCGTATACAAACACATACAGATTTAAATATATTTTTATTATTGAGTTCATTTAAAATAACAGATTAAATTATTCTTGCAATCTAAAATAAATAGAAATATTTTTTTAAGAAAATTATTGTTTATCCTGCCTTTGATTGTACTCTCCGTATTAATAGTAGAAATTACCTCGGGCAAAATGGCTCCTATTCGTAAATCATTTGTGTCAACAAATTTTTTAAACTGATCGACAGGGTGTGCAACCTTTCTGGTTTTGTCAAGTAAATAAACAGCAGCCCTTCTATTTAAAGAATATCCGTACGTACAATAAACTGTTTTAATGAACGGTTCCCCAATGAAAATATTTTTTCCTACTTCATTTATTGTACTCTTTAATAATTTTATATGCCCATCCCATGCACCCCAAAAAAATAAATCATAAAGTTTGGAGATAACATCAAATTGTGATTGCAATACATCAACATTTATTAACAAACTATCCGATTCTGTTATTAAAAATGTTTCATCTTTTTCTGTACTCACAATTTTTCTCCAAATTTTTCGATGACTTAACAAACATCCCAACTCACCCAAGCGCAATTCATGCCTGGTACGACTTTTAGATGTATTCAAAATTTTATTTAAAAAAGGAATTTTTTGAAATTGGGGATATACGGCTTCAACTTCTTTCAATTCAGGTAATGATTGCTTTAACAATTCCACATTGTGCTTCCTATCCAATTCGTAAATCGATGAAATGATAAATCCTTTAATCATAATGAAGCATTGAAAACATAATGAAGTTTTTCTAAGTTATTAAAATTAGCATAACTATTATTTTGTTCCGCAAAAGGCGTTAAAAATTGCTTATGTGTCTGATGATTGTTATATAAAATAAAATGGGGTTTTTCTAAAAATTGAGCTAAATGTGCTTGCAAGCTATCAGCACAAATAATAAAGTCCGAATTTTCGACATAACTAATCAATTCAGAAAAATCATTATAAATAAAACAATTTTTATCGTTTCGCTTAGAAAATTTGTAAAAACCAATGGTTACATTTTCAGTTCTAGCCTTACTTTGATCACTTATCTTTTGTAGCACTTTGGCAGGAAAGTCCTTTCTCAGTTGTCTAGTTGATGGAAGAATTAAAATTCTTGACTCTTCAGTTACTGTAAAATCTAATTTACTATTTTGAACATCTTCATTTCCAAAATAATTTGAATACGCCTTATAAACATTTTGCTTATCCACTATACTTTTGAATGGGAAACCTGTAACTAATTTGAAAATATTTAATCTCATCTTTTGTTCTACAAATAGGTTTTCAAATTGTAGTTCTTTTACTTTCTTTTTTACTTTATTAATTTCTTGAACTGTTTTAGAACTAAAGAAAAACTTATTTGTAAAAAATCGCAGCAACGTTTTATCAATGCCAAAATCAACAAACTCAATTTTAATATCTTGAGGAATCAAAATTTTTGGAAGCGCCTTAAACAATGCTTCGTGATGTTTTGATGCTACAAATCTTACTGATGCTTTATTTTTGGCATTTCGAAAACTGTATATGGCAATTAAAAAATCTCCAAAAGCACGAAGCAAAAAAATAGTTCGCATAAAGTTTTTATGCTAAAATTAATTAGAATGACGGGGTGAAAAAGAAAAGAAACAAATAAGAAATCCAAACAAAAATCCAGCTGCAATTCCTAGTAAACCTAAAAGAAAAAAAGATTTATTCTTATCAACCAACGGATATTTGGGTGTATCCAAAATTTGAATAACCGGAGTTTGATTGGCTAATCCCATCCTACTAGCTTCCAAATTCTTCATCACTTCTGTGTATAACGCAAGTGCTACCATTTTTCCGCGTTGAGATATTTCCACAGGCACTTCGGCTATTTTAATTGCTGGATTTAAATCAGCAATTTGCAAGGTGGCCGACTGTCCTGATTTTTCATTAATAATTCGAAATAAAGAATCGGATCTGATTTCTAATGCTTTAATATTATTAGTAGCATTTCTTGTTTTTACATCAATATAAAATTTCTTAGTTTCTTCAATTACTCTTTCTGTGAAGCATTTTGAAAAAATAGAGTTGGGTGAAGTGGTTGACACTTTAAGGATGGAACCTTTTTTACTGATTAACTCAACTTTTAGATGTTGTTCAACTATTCTAATATAAATCACTTCCAAAATACTGTCTCGCAGAAAGTGGTTGGAATTTTTCATTTCAGAAAACAGGTTACTGACTTCAGAATCATTACCCATTTTTTTTTGTAGCCCACTAAAATTTATGAATAAGTCAGCTAATGTTTGATTGCTGTTTTTTGAATCATTATCAACTGAAGACAATAATACTTTTTCAATGATGAATTTTGACTTTATGATATCCAAAATATTATCGCCACCAAATAAATTAGAACTCCCAGACATAGAACTTATATCAAATCCAAATTGAGAAGCCAAACCTGCCAATCCACCACCGGATGGCTCTTTAGCCTCTAAAATAAAAGTTGATATGGCTTCATATTTAGGTTTTTGAAAAAAATAATAAGTCGTACTCAGCAACATTCCTGCAATGGCAAGTAATAAAAACAACCTACGTTTTTGCCACATAAAATTTAGAAAAGAAATGAGTTCTGTAAATATTTCTTCTAAACTTATTGTATTTACTTTGGTAGCTGCCATTGTATTTTTCTAATCTTATTTAGTTGCATTAAGTAGTGAAATAATTAACCCTGCCATAGATGCTATTCCAGAACCAATACCAATAATTTCTCCTGATGAAAGACGTCTATTTTCTTTTTTGAGGGGTACAAATATTTCGACTCCAGGTTTTACTTTTGGATATTGCAGAAAAAATAAAAAACCTTTTGTGCTCTGCACTTCACCGTTGGCATAAACTGCGTAGGAGTGTCTTCGAGAAGCATTAATTGCAAACCCACCGGATTGTTGAATGAGTGTTATAAAACTCATTCCTTTTGTAAAAGCAATTTGTTGTTGTGCATTTACGGCACCAAAAGCCTGTACTGTTTGTATTTCCCTTGGAATTTTAAGCACATCCCCTTCATTTAATATTAAATCAAACACAGAACCCGGAGACTGGATAGCCTTGGATAAATTAATTCCAACTAATTTTTGTTGCTTATAAAAATTTTGCTTTATTCTATTTAATTGCTGAGTGTCTGCAATCGCTTCTTTTTGATTCAACTCTATAAGCGGAGCCATTAAGTTTGACTTTGTATTAAACAATACCGAATCAGGTTCAGAATTTCCTATAAATGATTTGCGAATTAAAACCGCTCCTTCTGCAAATGCATCTTCTTTCAATCCACCTGCTCGGCGAACCATATCGGAAATCCGCTCCTTCTTTCCTTCTAGCGTATAATTTCCGGGATATAAAATCTCACCTTCTATTCGAGCATGTATCTGCTCCTTGTAACTTGGAGATTTGCGAACAGATATAACATCAAAAGGTTGTAATGAAAATTCCAAATCATCTTTGTTTCTTTTTAGTAAATCTATTTCTTTAATTATTGAATAGACTAAAGTTTCATTGGCAGATTTAGGTAACCTTCTTGAAACTTCAATCTTATGCAAATCCGCGCCATCTTTATATCCACCAGCAATTAATACAAGATCTTCCACACGCATTTTATCGGAATAGTCATACGTGTTGGGTTCATTAACTTCTCCACTAATAGAAACGGTATATCGCTCTCTTAAATCTTTAACTTGATAAATATGAATGGAGTCCTCTCTTTCAAGTTTTATTTCTATTTTTTTATTCATCACATCAGCCAAATTAAAATTGATTAATTCGGAAGTATAATCTGATTTTAATCTTCTCAATAATCCGCGATCAAAATATGCGCCTTCTTTAGGCTTAGCCACATTTAATAAATCAAACAAAGTGGGTAAACTGCTATTACTATATTCTCCGGGATAATACACTGCACCCTTAATTTGAACACGATTTACAAAATAATTTGCAAGCGTATCAATAACCAATGTATCACCAGATTGCAAATGAAACGTGGATAATTGTGATATGCTAACTGTAATTATTTCTTTATTGGTAGTGCCTAATCTTTTTACTCGAATAAGATCTTTAAAGCCCAATGGAGAAACACCACCGGCATAATGAACGATATCTGAAGCAGACTCATTATTTGTCACATCAAAAAGTGCAGATTTTTTTATAGCTCCCATTACCGCTACTCTTGTTTCAAACGGATGTATTCGAATCACATCTTCATCTTGCAACAAAATATTTTTAGATAAATCGCCTTTTAATAAAAAATCATATAAATCAAACGTTACAGTTAATTTACCATTTCTCACAAGATCGATATTCCGAAAAGACCCAATTTCATTGGGGCCTCCCGACGCATACAACGCATTCATCAAAGTTGATAAGGAAGAAACAGAATAACTGCCCGGTTGTTTTACTTCGCCAATTAATGTAACACGGATGCTTCTTATTTGCCCTACTGAAACTTGAACTAAAGTAGCCCCACTATTAATAGCAGGATATAATTTTGTTAAAGACTTTTTAATTATCAGTTGTGCATCTTCCAATGTATAACCGGCTACTTTTATGGGACCTAAATTCGGATAACGAATAAACCCCTCTGTATTTACTTTTAATTTTTTGGTTGTTTCCGATAAACCAAACACATCAATGACTAACTGATCATTCACACCAATGATATAATTTTTAGGTGCCGGAATAGATAAGTTGGGCTCAAAACTGAGATTGACATTTTCAAAAATTTCTTCGCCAAAGACTCTTAACCCACCAATCGAATCTCTTCTTTTTAAAGAAGGTTTTTTGGTTAACATTCCAATCCTTTCTAAATAAGAATCTGTATTTGAAATCTTACTGCTATTGTTTAGAATACCACTTGTGTTTAATGAGGCTACACGCTTTTTTAAGAGTAAAATTTGATTAGCTGTAAACCCTTTTTCTAATAACTTAATTTCAAAATCCTCCTCCGATAAACCACTAACCTGAAATTGAGAGATAAGTTCTAGTATCTGTTGGTTAGATAAGTTTTCAATATTTGAAGGAATTTGCTGCGCATGAAGTACACCCATCGAGCAAACCATCACCGTAATTAAAACATATTTCAGCAGCTTCATGTTTTGTTGAATTATAGGTTAAATGTAGGAAATAATGATTGTTTATAGCTCATAAAAAATTCATTGTCATTTTGTTCTGTTGCTACAAACCATATCGAATTGAAAAAGCTAATGATTGATTTTTTCTATCGGATAATTTGGAAGGCTCTTGCCAACCGCCGTCTAATTTTATCCACCGATAGTTTAATGATTTTATAGAATTATATGAAGCTGAAAAAACAACTTGCTTGTAATCCCATTGAACGTGTGCATTTAAGATAACATCCACCCAATGATGGTTGTTGGCGCCTTGAGAAAATACATTGTATAACTCCCCATTAAAATAATGGTAATAATAAAAGTCTTTATTATAAATAATACGCTCCAATTGAATCCCGATTTTCTTTAGCTTATTAACCCAAGCTACATTAATTGTTTGACTATTACTTCCCGGGCCAATAGCAGCTCCCATCAATTGTCCTGCATTTGAATATCCTTGTTGAATGTAACTATCCATATACCAACTTTTAGTTCTGCCTTGCCCCCACACATTTTTTTCGTCCATTATCAGCCTACTGTCCGAAAGTTGCAACTGTGTTACTTCAATCATAAACTGAATAAATTGATTGCGCTTGGCTAAAGGAAATAATTTTCGAATGCCCGCTACATAACCAATAGGAATAGTGTCGGCAAATAAATTAACCGGATTGGCTGCTTTATCGGCTCTTCCAAATTCGAAATAAAACTCTGCGTTATCTTTTGGCAAAGCATATCTGAGAAAAATAGAACCCAATTTCATTCGAGGTTTTCCTTTGCTCAAAGAAAAAGGGAATATTACAGGAATGTATCTTCCCAATGGAAGAGAATCATTCACGTACCATTGCGTAGTGTTGGCAAAACCGATATAAAAATTTTTCATCCAAATGGGTTGCCAAGTAAAAACAACTCCGTTAATCATCCTTTCGTAATTAAGTTTTTTTGCAATCCCTCCGGGCCAAATGGTGTTCATGATTGGGTTATCTGGATTTTCAAAACCAGTACTATCCAGTTTTCCAATAATAATCTGTCCTTCAAAACTTCCAATAACTGTTTTCTTAGGTTTTATGGTATTTAATGAAACATGCAGAAATCCCGGAGCATTATTGGTCATTACTAATGAATTCCTCAAACCCGGTCCCCACCATAAATTTTCATTACTTACTCCAAACGATAAATTTTTAATATTAATCCGAACATTCGATTGCCCATAAAAAAACTTTTCTAGCGATTCTGTTCCAAACCTGCTTAGCATATCTACTTTATTTACAACATATGTATAGTATTTAGGCCAATAATTACCATATAAAGGATCGGTTGAAAATGTTTCTGGAATTTTATTATTAGCACTAACCCACTCCGGAGAAAGTTCAATAGACATTTTCCACCATTTTATTCCAACACCAACACTTGCTCTTTGCTGCAAACCAACATTCGGATAAAAGTTACCGTCATTTCCACCAAAAGAAAGCTTGCTATTTTGCTGCGCACTATAAGTTGTATGCAACAAGTTTACTTGTGGCCACTTTGTCTTTTTATTTGAAGTTTGACGCAACGAATTATATTGACTAGAAGATCGAATAAGAAAAGATAAATTATCCGAAAATGTAGAATCAGTTAATTGTTCAATTCTTTTGGTATCTGTCAATTCTATTTCACTAACAATCCCGGATTGTGAAATCGAATTGAAACTGAGGCAAACGAGTACTACAATATGTATTAATTTCTTTCTCACAATAAATAACTTAATTGAAGCATCAAGTAAAAATTCTTTTTATTATTAGCTTGCTCCCAGATATAATTTCGCGAATCGATCCATTGCATTTCCGAATTCACTAAAAAGCGTTTATAATAATATTGACCATTCAGCCCCACTGAAATATCATTCCATTGCACAGCCCGCATCCCTAAAACATTGAGAGTGCCTGTATGTCCTTTGGGATCATGCTGAATTCGCTGAAACTTTATTCCAACTTTATTCATCTTTCTCCACCAATTAGCGGCCACTGTTTGAACATTATTTCCATAACCACTTCCTGCACCCATAATTTGATTTTTATTGGTATAACCTTGCAAGCCTTGCCCGTGTACATACCAATTACCAGCATTACGAACTATATAATCTGTTGTCTGTGCCATGTGATTAAATTCCATTCCCATATCCAACCAAGTATCATTTTTCAAAGGGAAAAGTTTTTTAAACCCTGCAGTAAAAGCTGCAGCATGTTGCACGTCCAAGGTAAGATCTCTTAAATTGTATTTATGATCATTCCAGCCATACTCCCAATAAAATTCAGCATGACTTTTGGGAAATAAAAAACGCATAAAAAGACTTACCAATTGATCGCGTTCCTTTTCATCTTCGCCCGGATTTCCTTTTTTAAAAGGCGAAGTGAAAACCGGTAAATAATTATCAATGAATCCAACAGTTCCCGTACCCATTGAACTGCTGTTTTTCAAAAACGTTCGTGTAAATCCCCAAAAACTATTGGGCATAAATCGCGGTTGAAAAACAAGCGATAGCGAATTCATAAATACCCAGTCTTTCAAATAGGCAGCAGGCTTTAAATTGTAATTTTCAAAAACAGCTTGGGATGTATCGTCTTTAAGTTTTGCGGTAATCAACTGCCATTCAAATTTGCCGATTGGGGTTTTTAATGGACGAACAGTGTTAAACGTTAAATGCTCAAAACCCGGAGCGTTATTGCTCATTAATAAAGAACTGAATTGCCCTGGTCCCCACCATAAATTTTCTGTTGAATAGCCTAAAGAAACAGAACGACTATTTAATCGAACAGAAGATTGTCCGGCAAATATTTTTTTATAGCTATTCTGCGTTGGCGAGCCCCACATAGCATTATACTCATAATTGGGATTTGCAGCTGTAACGAATTCAGGTTTTAACTGAATGGAGAGTGGGCCTAATGAAGAAAAAATACCGGCACTTATTTGGTTTTGAAATCCCTTTGCAGGAATAAAACCTGCATCATTCCATCCGAAAGGATGATGAGAATTATATTTTTGAGACAGGGTTACTGGCAGAATTTGAAAAGTTCCATGGTTTTTTAAGAACGATTTCTTAAATGTAAATCCTTTTATGTTGGGATCGGCTAACCGCAATAAACTATCTGTACTGAATTGTACACCGGTTAATAGCGGACGAACTGAAAACGAAAAGTCGGACTTAATTTTCCCTTGCAATTGAAAATTTCGCGCCATCTCTTCCAAAGCAGAAAAGCCCACAGGTAAGGATTGCGCCTTTGCAAAAACCGCAAACCCGACTGTCAGAAGCAAAAAAACGACACGGTATATTTTATTTTTCAGAGAAAGTTAGTTTTAATGGTTGAGAGTAAACTAACACAATATAAGAAAAATAATACTTCAATTTTGAAGCCGTTAATCAAAAAAAAATCCCTCAGCTTTTTTGCTGAGGGTAAAAATTTTGCGGACCGGACGGGACTCGAACCCGCGACCTCCGCCGTGACAGGGCGGCATTCTAACCAACTGAACTACCGATCCAAC
>SCVJ01000020.1 GCA_004322425.1 Chitinophagaceae bacterium | reverse complement strand
GCAATGGAACCTCCACCGGGTGCCGGACTTTCACTAGAAGTTTCGTCTGCAAAAGCATGCAACGGCATACTTATTAATTTGTTTTCTGTTTTGTCTTGTAGCATATATTCAATAATTTTTTCTTGTGGATTAAAAGGAGTCAGCTCGTCTAACCCCAATGATTTTACTGCAATCTTTATTAACTCTTTTTCTGAAACACCAGCGGAACGCTGTTGCTTTTTCAAAAAATATTTTCCCGCATCCAAAATAGATTTTAACGGAATCAAGCCAACTAATTCGCTGCCCGTTACACGCATTCCTCTTTCGCTAGCTTTTTTACAAACTTCATCAAATGCAATATGGACGGGAGTAATATTGATATTAGTAAGATTAATTGAAATCTGTGCAATACCATATTCTTCAATAAACCAACCAATGGCTTTTACAGATTTTAAAGTGCCTGGTTGAACGATATCTTCCCCTTTTTCATTTTTAATTTTTCTTCCTGCTTCGCGAATATCAAACGCAATGGCATTGGCACGACGAGTTGACGTTGTATTCAAATTTACATTATACGCCACTAAAAAATCTCGTGCACCAATAACGGTAGCACCACGTTTTGCATCCATTTCTGCAGGACCAAAATCAGGTTTCCATTCGGGTTGTTTAATCTTTTTAAAAAAACCTTCATATTCGCCGGCACGAATCACCGACAGATTACTCCTTTTTTTATTGGGTTGTGCGGCTTCGTATAAATAAACCGGAATCTGTAACTCGTTGCCCACTTTTTCTGCCAACTGTTTCGCATATTTCACGGTTTCCTCCATGGAAATACTCGCAACCGGAATTAACGGACAAACATCGGTGGCACCCATTCGAGGATGTTCGCCTTTGTGCTTGCTCATGTCAATCAATTCTCCGGCTTTTTTTATAGCAAGAAAAGCAGCTTCAATAACAGCTTCCGGACTGCCCACAAATGTTACTACTGTTCGATTAGTAGCTTTTCCGGGATCTACGTTTAATAAACGAACGCCTTTTACGGTTTCAATTTGATCGGTAATTTGTTTAATCAATTCCAAATCACATCCTTCACTAAAATTGGGAACGCATTCAATTAATTGCTGCATGACTAATTATGACTTTATTTTTTTAAGATACAAATTCACCCTTTATCATTACTCTCTTAATCAAATTATTACCAAACGAATACGGCAAATACGCAAGGGACGAAATTGGTTTTGTGAAAAATAGATTTGCTTTTTTACCAATGGCAATTGATCCTAATTCATTTTGAACTTCCATAGCAAAAGCACCATTAACAGTAGCTGCGTTGATTGCTTCTTCCGGCAACATTTTCATTCCTATACAACTCATCGAAATCACTAAATTCATATTTCCTGAAGGCGATGAACCAGGATTAAAATCGCTTGCCAAAGCGACGGCACAACCGGCATCAATCAATTTTCTAGCAGGTTGAAAAGGCATTCGAAGAAAGAAAGCAGCAGTGGGAAGTAAGGTTCCAATTGTATTAGAATTAGCCAAAGCATTTATTGCATCATCATCCATTGTTTCTAAATGATCAACACTTAAAGCATTTAATTTTACACCCAATTGTGTTGCTCCGATGGCATTGAGTTGGTTGACGTGAAGCTTTGGTTTCAAACCATAACTCATTCCTGCCTTGCAAATAGTTTCGGTTTCTTTTATTGAAAAGAAACCAGTTTCGCAAAACACGTCAATATAATCTGCTAATTTTTCTTTTGCAATAACAGGAAGCATTTCATTGATGATTAAATCAATATATCCCTGATGATTTTCTTTGTATTGAAGAGGATAAGTATGTGCTCCAAGAAAAGTTGATTTGATAGTAAGATTTGATTTTTCTTTTAATTTTTTAATCACCCGCAACATTTTCAACTCCCCTACAACACTTAAGCCATAGCCACTTTTTATTTCAATTGCACCCGTTCCAAGTTTGCTTACTTCTTCCAATCTTTTCCACGCCATTGAAAAAAGTTGATCCTCCGAACAGTTTTCTATTTTACTTGCCGAATTAAGAATTCCCCCACCCTTTGCGGCTATCTCTGCATAACTTAATCCCTTTATTTTATCAACAAACTCATCTTCGCGGCTGGCTGCAAATACAAGGTGGGTATGACTATCGCACCAAGTTGGCAATACGAATTGATCCGCTGCATCAATTTTATTTTCAATACTTAACTTCTCTTTTTCAATTTCCTTCATCTTTCCAAATCCTGCAATGATTCCATCTTCAATTATCAGATAAGCATTTTCAATGCAAGGAAGTGTTGCTAATTCTTTCCCACGAAGTAATGTAGATTCAGCGCGAACATTGCACAATTGTTTGATATTAACGATGAGCGTTGTCATAAATCACAAAAAACCTTTTTTGCAAAATTTTCTAAAGATGGATCTCTCGCACCCATGAGCAATAGTACGCAATTATCGTTAAGACTGGGACGAACTGCATCTAAAAAATCTTCTCTATTCTCAACAAAAAAAGCATTACTATTTTTTAATTTCAGATCATTAATTAAATTCCTTGACGAAATATTTTTTGTTGCGGTGCCTCCGGCATAAAAAATTTCACTCATCCAAATTTCATCTTGTGATCTTAGCACTTTTGCAATTTCTTCTACAAAATCATTCCGTAAAAATTTTGTTGGTGTATATCCGTGTGGTTGAAACCAAGCAATAACTTTTGGAGCAATCGGTTGGCAGGCAGTAATGCTGGCTGCGCATTTTGCTGGATTATGTGCAAAATCATCAATTACACAAACTCCATTTTTAGTTCCCAAAATTTGGTGTCGCCGATAAATACCTTCGTAATTTTTAAGCGCCGTTGCACATATTTCTAATTCAACGCCAACTAGTACGGCTGCTGCAATAGCAGCCATTGCATTTTCCAAATTATGTTTCCCGATTACATTCATCTGGAAAGAAATCTTGTTTACTTCAAACTCAATGGCAGACCCAACCTGTACAAAGTTTTTTGCCAACAGGCTTCCACTTTGTTCTTCGTTAATAGAAAAATCTTGTTTACTATTATTTGAAAAATTTTTTGCTACTGAATGAGATTGATTGACAATAAAGTGCCGACAATTATTTTTAAATACTTTGAAAATAGCAAGAAGATCCTCCACTTCTTTATGATCCTTTTCGATATTCAGCAAAATACCAATTTCCGATTTGTATTGTATAATGGACCCATCGCTTTCATCGGCTTCAATAATTAACCACTCCCCTTTTCCAACTTTTGTATTTCCAATTTTTCCTGTTTGTTGCAAGCTCACCAAACCCGCACCATTAATAATACTGGGCTGCAGTTGCGCATATTCCAAAATGGTAAAAAGCATTGCCGAAACAGTGCTCTTTCCGGAAGTGCCACCAATGGCAATTGTTTTTTTGGATGCAACAATTTGAGCTAATAATTCGCTTCGCTTGATTATGTGTATTCCTAATTGTTTTGCTTTTTGTACTTCAAATACAGAATCCTCAATTGCAGTACTCACTACAATTAAATCAATGTGGGATGAAATTCCATCTCCATTTTGCGGGTAACAAATAATTCCTTCTGCTTCTAATTTTTCTTTAATTTCATTTTTTGTGTCGTGTAGAAAATAGCGGTCAGAACCACTAATACTTTTACCAAGATCTTGAAGGTATTGAGCTAATGCACTCATGCCGCTTCCGGCAATCCCGATAAAAAAAATATTCTGCAGATTATTAAAATGTGGAGTCATTTATTTTAATCGTTCATCTAATGCTAATCCATTTTTGTTTGCTGTTTCTTTTGCCAATTCATAACCTGCATCAGCATGGCGGATTACACCAATGCCGGGATCGTTTCTTAAAACTCGCTGCAATCGTTTTGCCGCTTCTTCTGTTCCATCCGCTACAATTACCATTCCCGCATGAATACTATATCCCATTCCAACTCCACCTCCGTGATGCAAACTTACCCAACTTGCACCACCAGCCGTGCTCAACAAAGCATTGAGTATTGGCCAATCGGCAATTGCATCGCTTCCATCCAGCATGGCTTCTGTTTCTCTATTGGGAGATGCAACGGAACCAGTATCTAAATGATCGCGGCCAATAACAATGGGTGCTTCTACTTTTCCAGTTCTTACCAACTCATTAAATGCAAGACCGGCTTTTTCACGTTCACCTTGGCCTAACCAACAAATTCTTGCCGGTAATCCTTGAAAAGAAATTTTTTCTTTCGCCATTTTCATCCAACGAATCATTCCTTTATTTTCCGGAAACATAGTCATGATTAATTCGTCAGTAACAGCAATGTCATTAGGATTGCCACTTAATGCAGCCCAACGAAAAGGACCTTTGCCTTCGCAAAACAATGGGCGGATATAAGCAGGAACAAAACCCGGGAAATCGAAAGCATTTACTAGTCCATGCTCTTTAGCTCGGGCTCTAATATTATTTCCATAATCAAAAGTGATGGCTCCTTTATTCTTCAATTCCAACATCAACTCCACATGACGGTACATACTTTTATAAGCGTGTTGGGTGTATTGCTTTGGATTTTCATTTCTTAATTTTTTTGCTTCGTCGTAAGAAATTTCGTGTGGCCAATATCCAATGAGTGGATCGTGTGCAGAAGTTTGATCCGTCAATGTATCCGGAATAATATTTCTCTCCAATAATCTTTCTAGTAAATGAACAGCATTACAGCAAACAGCAATGCTGATAACTTCATTTTTCTTTTTCGCTTCTAATGCTCTATCAATGGCTTCATCAATATTTTCAAAAAAAATGTCACAGTATTTTGTAGAAATTCTTTTTTCAATACGCCACATTTCAACTTCTGCAATAAGTGCTACTCCTTCGTTCATAGTTATTGCTAAAGGCTGTGCACCGCCCATGCCGCCTAATCCTGCTGTAACGTGCACTGTGCCTTTTAATGTTCCTTCGAAATGTTTGTCAGCAATAGCTGCATACGTTTCATAAGTACCTTGTACAATTCCCTGCGATCCGATATAAATCCAAGAACCAGCAGTCATTTGTCCATACATGATTAACCCCTTCTTTTCCAATTCATCAAAATGATCCCAATTAGCCCAGTTGGGAACTAACTGCGAATTGGAAATTAAAATACGGGGTGCATCCGAATGTGTTTTTAAAATACCAACTGGTTTACCACTTTGTATTAAAAGCGATTCATCATTTTCCAAAATTTTTAATGCAGCAATAATATTATCGAGTGATTCAAAGTTTCTAGTAGCTTTACCACGACCACCGTACACAATTAAATCATCAGGCCTTTCCGCCACTTCAGGATTTAAATTATTTAACAACATACGCAAAGCCGCTTCTTGAATCCAGCCTTTGCAAGAAAGTTTTGTACCCGTTGGTGTTTGGTATTTTATAGGATCGTACTGTGATTTTGATTGTAACACACAAATATTTTAATGTGAATTAGTTTAAACTATAATTGAAACTGTGAAAATCCATCATTTAGTAAAACACCTTTTGTATTTGAAAATGTTGTGACTTGATTTACAAAAGAAAAATCCTTTATGCAATTAGCAGATTTATTGATGTCATCTGCAAAAATTCTGTCTTCATTTGCAAAGCTTACAATTTTTCTAAACTGCGCAACAGCATATTCAATTGTTTCGCTACTTTTTAATGGCTTACGAAATTCAATTGCTTGGCAAGCACTTAAAAGTTCAATAGCTAAAATGTATTCCAAATTTTCAAGTATTGTATTTAGTTTTCTTCCACTTATACTTCCCATACTTACATGATCTTCTTGTCCCAAAGAAGTTGGAATACTATCCGCACTTGCAGGAAAGCAAAGTGTTTTGTTTTCGGTAACCAATGCTGCAGTTGTGTATTGCGGAATCATAAACCCACTGTTCAAACCAACATCTTTCATTAACAACATTGGCAATCCCCATTTTCCTTCAAGTAATAAATAACAACGCCTATCACTGATATTACCAATTTCAGCAGCTGCAAAACAGGCATAATCTAAAGGAAGGGCTAATGGTTGTCCATGAAAATTACCTCCGCTAATAGTTTCATTTGCTGAAAAAATGATGGGATTATCGGTGACAGAATTCAATTCAATTTCTGTCAATTCTTTTAAATGCAACCACGCATTGCGAGAAGCTCCGTGGACCTGCGGCATACAACGCAAACTATAGGGATCTTGAACTCTTTCGCAGTTCACATGACTTTGCATGATGGCAGAATTGTTCAACAATAAACGAAGCCGTTGTGCCACTAATTTATTTCCGATAAATGGTCGTAATTCATGCAACCTATTATCAAAAGGTGCATTTGTCCCCATCAAAGATTCCAAACTAATTGCACCGATAATATCGGCAGCTTCTAAACAATTATGCATTCTTTGTACAGCTTTTGCTGCGTGGGCCAAAATAAATTGTGTTCCATTTATTAAAGCTAATCCTTCTTTCGGTCCTAATTCGATGGGAGTCATTTGAAGCTCACTTAATAATTCTTTAGCATCTCGAACTTCATTTTTATAATTAACTTTTCCTAATCCAATTAATGGTAAAAATAAATGAGCTAAAGGAGCTAAATCGCCACTGGCACCAACGCTTCCCTTTTCGGGAACAACTGGAATAATATCGTTTTCAATATGCCAAAGGATTCGTTCGATTGTTTTCAAATTCACTCCAGAAAACCCTTGTGCTAAAGAATGAATCTTTGTAATTAGCATTAGTTTGGCAATTTCTTCCGGAATTGCATTTCCAACACCTACGCTATGACTTTGTAATATTTTATACTGAAGAGTGGCCGTATCCTCGGCAGAAATTGGAGTTGAAGCTAGAATACCAAAACCCGTATTTATTCCATAAACAGTCTTATTTTCTTGAACAATTTTTTGTACGTGTTGTTGACTACTATTTATTTTTTCAATAATTTCTTTACTTAATACTCCTTTTGTTTTTCCCGAAGCAATCGAAAAAAGGATGGCAACAGTTAGGTTTTCGGAACCGTAAATAAATTCTTTTGGCATATTTTTTATCAATCATCAAAGTAAACGAAAAAATTAAGAACAGCAATAAGTCATGTGAATTGCAATTTATCTTTTATCATAAATCAAACAAAAAAATGGCCTCAAAAGAGGCCATTTCATAAATAATTATTAAAGCTTAGTTAATGTTATAACCATAACTCACATAGTAAAGTCCGCCTATGTAAGGGCTTCCAAATCCTGTTCTGTTGTATTTGTTAGCAAGGTTAGTTCCACCAATTCTGAAAGTGCTTTTGTCTTTTGGAATACGGTAAGTAACCTGAGCATCTACCCATGTAAATGCTGGTAAAGTACCAGTAACAAAAGTTCCTTCATAATAGTTTTCATCTTGCCATTTAGCAACAATGTTGAAACCAATATTCTTATACACATTATCATTTCTTAAACTCATGTTCCAACGCAATTTAGGAGCATTAAAATAGCTGATAAAACCAGAAGAAACTTCAGTCAATTCATCTCCAAACATACTTCCACTCAATAAATAACCTTTTCCAAGCTGGTAATCTAATCCAATACCCCAACCAGTAGCTTTAACTTCGGCAGTACTATTTTGAGTATATGAAAGATTACGAGAAGTTAATGGATTTAAAATTCCAGGAACAGTACCTGTCATAGATTGAACTATAGGATTACCTCCTAAAAAGTTGGTATAAGTGCTTGCATAATAATAAACATCCATCATCAATTTTTTGTTTATTAATCCTTTGTAGCCCACTTCAATAGAAGCAACAGATTCAGGTTTTACAACACTGTGACTTGCTTTAACCAGCTTAGTTGGATCTAAAGTTGTTCTATAAGCAATCACACTTGCTGCTGTATAGCCAGGATTATTTTTAAGATTATAATACGTTTGGAATTCATCTGTACAACCAATTAAAATACCAGAACCAACATTTAAGTTGATATACTGATTTTGATTAGTTGGGAAACGATAAGCTGTTTGATAAGAAACACGGAAGTTGTTGTTCTTATTTGGGTGAAAAACAGCTGTAACTCTAGGTGTAAACTTACCATCAAAATTAACATGCTTGTCATAACGACCAGCTGCAGTTAAAGTTAGTTTTGTTCCAAGGTCTTTCTTAATTTGAACAAAAGCACCCATTTCACTTAATTTAATTGCACCAGCAGTATCGGCAAAGATGGTTCCGTGAGAGTTCAATACATTTTGTTTCCAGTTACCTCCAACCATTATACCAACTGTATTTGAAAGTCCAAGAGCATCTGAAAAATTAAACTGTCCATCAACAGCGTACAAATCACTTTCATCAAGGAATAAAGCTCCTTTAGGAATTCCAGTAGTTCTTACTGTCTTTTTCATTGCTTCGTAAGCATTTGTTCCGGGAGCTGGTCTTCCTAAATCTGCAGCAGAGCGAGCAAAACCATGTGCAGTTAAATCAACACCAGTTGTAGCACCACCTGTAGCTGACCAAACATTGTACTTATATCCAAGATAATTTCCAATATATTGAGGATACCATGTAGGACTTGCCTTATATGCTTCTTGCATTAATCGTCCTAATATTGTAGCGTTATACGATTCCCCTGCATTTTCTTGAGTTGTATATCCGCGAATAAACCAATTCTTATGCGCAAATTCTAGTTTGTGCTGTGCTAATCTAAAATTACGAAGAGAATAACGATCTGCTCCAGTATACACTGTAGTTCCACTTCCGAAATAGGAACTCCAAGAAGCTTCAATAGTAGGTGTTACTTTGTAATGTGCAGAAGCTGTCATTTTAAAATTCTTATTGCCATAATCCACAAGATCTTTTTCTAAATATCCTGTTCTAGAAACATTTTGAGTTTGAGATACCCAACCTTGCCGAAGTCCCCAATAAAAAGGAAACATTGCCTGAACTGTTGGCAATAAAGCGCCAGGTAATGCAGCACCTAAAATTGCATTAACCATTGCTGGGGTAGCACCCGTTGGGATTATCATATTTAAAAGTCCCGACATGCTTGGAATTGCACCACCAGTTGCTTGTGCAATAGCGCCATTGTAAGAAGCTTGAATACTTTGTGTTATTGAATAAATATTGGCACTTGTTTCATCGCCATAAACATTTATACCATCATAGTTAGGATCAGTATTTCTATCACCAGCAACAACTTTGCTGACAGTACCTGTTCTTAACACATTGCGATTATCATTAGCTTGCCAGTCATTTGCTGAAGTCATCTGAGCAGTAACTTTTACAGCAAGTCTATCTTTATAAGTTTTTGCAAAACGCATAGACCAATCGTAGTAAGGAGCAGCTGGTCTTTGAGAACCATCTTTATGCATAATTCCTTGCTTGATGTTGAAACTTAGTCCTTGAAATTTGAATGGATTCTTACTAGTTAAAAGTAAAGTTCCATTCATACCACCCGGACCATAAAGTGCAGAAGATGCACCCGATAGAAGTTCTAAATTGTCAACATCTAATTCAGTAAGACCTGCGATGTTTCCAACCGAGAAATTTAATCCTGGCGCTTGGTTATCCATTCCATCAATTAATTGCGTAAAACGAGTGTTACCACTTCCTAAAAATCCACGAGTTGTAACGGTACGAAAGTTTAAACTTGCAGTATGCATGTCTACTCCTTTCAAGTTTGCAATCGCTTCATAATAGTTTGGAGCCGCAATGTTTTTTAAGGCTAAAGAACTTAAGCGTTCAATAGTTACTGGCGCTTCCAGAATCCGTTGAGAGGATCTTGTAGCCGCCACTACAACTTCTTGTCCAAGTGTAGATACTGCAGTTAAACTAACAGCAACACTGGAAGAAGCATCCGCAACAGTTACTTCTTGCGCTTCGTATCCAACGGAGCTGAACATAAGTGTCAACGGCAATTTTGCAGAAGTGGTTAATGTAAAATCACCTTTGTCATTAGTGTAAGTACCCTGTCCTGTTCCTTTAATCGAAACAGAAACAGAAGCCACGGTTTCACTTGACGAAGCATTTTTTACATTACCCTTAATAGTTAAAGTTTGTGCATTTACGACGATCGAAAACGATGTAGCAAATAGCAAAACTGTCATTAAACGTAAGAATTTACTCATAATACTAATTTTGGTTATAAATTATAAGAGGCAAAATAGTCATTCCTATCATTATATTAAAATTTAATTTTATACGCAAAAGGATAATTTGTTGAAATCTTATTACCTGCTTTGTTGGTGATTTTTTATTAGGCATATATTTTCGAGCATGGCAACTTTCAATTTTCCAAATCAAACTAATTTTTACAGTGGCAAAGTACGCGATGTGTACACTATCGATAATCGATTGTTGGTTATGATTGCCTCTAATAGAATTTCAGCTTTTGATGTTATTTTACCAAAGCCGATTCCTTACAAAGGACAGGTTCTCAATCAAATTGCTGAATACATGCTCGATGCTTGTTCTCATATTTGTCCAAATTGGTTGATCACTTCTCCCACTCCCACAGTATCCATCGGGAGAAAATGTATTCCCTTCAAAATAGAAATGGTTGTTCGCGGAAACTTAACTGGGCATGCTTGGCGTACTTATTATTCTGGCAAAAGATTATTATGTGGCATTCAAATGCCCGAAGGACTAAAAGAAAACGATTTTTTTAATACGCCTATCATCACTCCTTCTACCAAAGCGGAACACGGGCATGATGAAGATATTTCAGCTGCAGAAATTATCTCGACTGGGTTAGCCACAAAATCGGAATGGGAAACACTTTGTAACTATGCTTTACAACTTTTTGCAAAAGGAAAAGAGCTTGCTCAAAAACAAGGACTTATTTTGGTGGACACCAAATATGAATTCGGAAAAATTGGCAATGAAATTATTTTATTGGATGAAATTCATACGCCTGATTCCTCTCGATATTTTTATGCTGATGGATTTACAGAAAGGCAAGAAAAAGGAGAACGACAAAAACAATTAAGTAAAGAATTTGTACGAGAGTGGCTAATCGAAAATAATTTTATGGGCAAGAAAGGACAACAGGTTCCTGCAATGACAGAAGAATGGATTCAAACGATTTCCCACCGCTATACTGAATTGTACGAAAAAATCATTGGTAAGAAATTTATTCCAAATCTCTTACGTGACGAAGAAATTTTTTCTCGAGTTAACAAATCACTTATTGAATTGGCTTAATCTTGATTTTGCTTTATTGAAAACATTTCTTCCATTATCAACTCCGCTTCTTTTAATTTTTTGTTCTTCCACTGGTAAATGAATAAAATTCTGGCAAGTAGAGCTACAACAGTTTTCAAATTTTTTAGTACAATCTTCACACTGTATAAATAACAGATGACAAGCATCGTTGACACAATTAGTATGTGTATCTGCAGGTTGACCACATTGATGACAATTGGAAATAATTTCGTCTGTAATTCTCTCGCCGAGTCGCTGATCGAAAACAAAATTTTTACCGTGAAATTTATTTTCTAATCCCAACTCGTTCACTTCCTTTATATAATTAATGATGCCACCTTCCAAATGAAAGACATTTTCAAAACCATTGTGTAACATAAAAGCAGAAGCTTTTTCGCAACGAATGCCACCGGTGCAATACATGATAATATTTTTCTCTTTATCATCTTTCATCATTTCCACCGCCATGGGTAACTGTTCTCGAAATGTATCGGACGGAATTTCAATTGCCTTTTCAAAATGCCCTACTTCGTATTCATAATGATTTCGCATATCAATTACAACGGTTGAATCATCGTTTGAAAGCTTATTAAATTCAACTGCATTCAAATATTTCCCCTTGTGTTGCATGTCAAAATGTTTGTCTGAAATTCCATCAGCAACAATTTTTTTGCGCACTTTTATGTCCAATACATAAAAACTTTTGCCGTCGTCATTTACAGCAACGTTTAGTCTTAACTTATTTAAAGGAGGAATTGTATAGAGATAGATTTTAAAATTCTCTAACTGATCAACGGGTAAACTTATTTGCGCATTTATTCCTTCGTGTGCCAAATAGATTCGTCCAAAAACATTCAATTTCTGTAGAGCGACATACAATTCATTCCGAAACATATCGGGATCCGGAATGTTGAAATAACAATAAAAGGAAATAGTGGTACGCGGTGTAGCATCTTTGATAATGCTGGTTTTTAATTCTTTTCGCGAAACACGGTTATGCAAAACAGCCATGATTGAATTTTTGTTTTCTTTAAAAAAAGGGTAACGTCGGTTGCAGGCCGACTAAAATTCTAAAGCAAGGCAAAGATAATTTTTTTTCAGTTTTCAGCGCCCTAAAAAGAAAGGGAAACCGAGTTTCGGGAAGTGGAAAGTGTTTTTCCGAGCAAACCACCCAGCCCTATTTTTATGCCGGAGCTATTTTCTAATTTAGATTGTGTAGCCGTAACCCAATCCACACGAAGAACTTTAAATATATTTTCAACACCTATAAAAAAGTCGGTGTAATAATTGGCTTTGCTTCCATAAAAATTATTGGACCCCACCACTAAATTTATTTTTAACTTGTTCATCAATGGAATTTTATTAGAAAGTAATCCATTAAAATGATGTTCGATATGACTAATAGCATAAAATTTTTCAGTATTACTATACAAGTAATACGGTGCTAACCAAAAGCTATTTAAAGGCCGCCGAATAATTTTTGATTGACTTCCTAAAAGATGATGCATATCCGGAATAGCTACCTGACGATTGTTTAAAAATCCGCCGACACTCAATCGATAACGAAATTCTCCAATCAATTTAAAATTGATATCATCGATGACGGAAAATTTCCATTTATCAAAATCAACATCACTTCCAAAAATATTTTTTATGCCTTTGGTGTACATCAACTCAAGCATTGCCATTTTAGAACCCACGGGAATTTTTCTGTTTGGAAATTGAATAAATCGCTGCCCGGGCTGATAATTGAAAGTGAATTCCATCAAAAAAGCTTGATGATTAACGAAGGGTATTGCAGCCAATTCCTGTGGATGATTGGGTGTAAACAAATTGGATTTATTAAAAAAAGTAAAGTCAGTTGTGTTTTGTAACACCTTCCTGTTTTCAAATCGAATCTGCGCATTCACTCTTAACCCATTTTCAAAAACTTTATTCACTACACTTTTAGCAACCCATTTTTCATAAAGTTTTAGGTAATTTTCTTTCTCCAATAAGGTATGCCGTGTATTTGAACTTTCGCTTGTGGGATTTTCCTCATTAAACTGAACCACCTGTTTGCCGCCACCTAAACTTATAAAACTATTTCGAAATTCTCTCCCCTTCCTTCGAATTGTAAAATCAATAAATGAATTAAAATGTCGATTGTTGACACCATATCGACTTTGCCAATTAATTTCATAATTGGCTTTTTTACTATTGTTGATTTGCAAAACTTGTTCAAAATTTAAAACAGCTCCCTCGACGGTATTATACGCCAATTGTTTGAGAAACGGCTGTACTTGATATGTCGAAGTTCCATGCTCTCCATAAAATCGATAGCTCCCTCCACTCCAAAATATTTCTTTTATGGAAATTGGTTTTTCCTGCGCTTGTAAAGAATCTCGACTTTTTTTCGATACGGTTAACTCCGTTTTTGCAACACTATCTTTAAACACAAAATTTTTCGTCTCTTCTTTTTCCAAAGGAATGGGACGAACAGTGGTCCAATACATAGAATCTTTCTGATTGAAGGCGGAATCATATTTTAAAACAACACGATCAAACTTCTTGGCTGTGTATGTTGGAGTAAGATTATAATTGGTATATACATTCACAAAATTTCCATTCATTGCAAAACCCATTTGTTTCAGTGCAATAAACACCACTTGATCTTTTACACGCCACTCATCGACTGACACGGGAACATGAATTTGTGTAATTCGAAAACTATCTAAAATTTCTAACGCATATTGTTGTGTGGTTAAAAAATCTACACTATAAATGCGCCAATCATCTTCGCAAATTTCTATAAACCCGCTAAAAAGCGGTTCATTCTTTCTTTTTGGAAAAACTTGAATTCGATTAATCATTTTCCCGTCCTCAAAAAAATTACCGATAAAACGGTATCGGTAAAAGTTAAAGGCACCGTCGGCAATGGGCGAAACAAATCCGCGCTGGTTTAAAGCATTATTGAAAACGGCTACATTGTTTTCATAAAAATTTATAAAAAAAGGAAAATTAAATCCGGGTCCACCTCCACTTTGGCGAGACGCCACTACTTCATATTTAAGTTGATCTTTTTGTTTTACAGATACCTTCGTCATCGACTCCGATAAAAACAAGATACCTTTTCCGGTGGAATCTAATCCATTTCTCGAAAAATCTGAACGGTCTATTTTTTGCTTAAATACTTTTTTCGGAATTGTATCGGAACGCAGTAATCCTTTTACGTACACATCCACAGAAAATGAATCCAGCTGCTCGTTATAAAATTTTCTTTTACGGATGGCTTGTCGAATTATTTCATTAGCCGGATCTTCTCCTTTTACTAATACAACTTCACTTAAAACTAATTCGCGTAAGTTCAATTGAAAATTCAGCACCAAGTTCTCAGCATTTATTATTACGGATTTTTCTGCACGCTCGTAACCTACATGTTGGCAAACAATAATCTGAGTACCGTGTTCCACTTGCAACAAATATTTTCCTTCTTTATTTGCCGTCGTTCCCTGTGAAGTTCCTTTTACAAATACCGATGCGTAGGGCAAGGGCACTCCTTTTTCATCCGTCACAAACCCTGAAATAGTTGAGGAAAACGAAATTTTAGTTACTAAAAAAAATAGACTTAATACTACGATTCGTTTCATTTTTGTAACCTTAATTAATTGGAAGTTCAAGCAAAAAAAAATCTAACTTACTTTTCGTACATAAGCTCCACTCAATGCAGATAATCCTGCAAGTAGTCCACCAATAAATGCAGTAACAATTATTAATAATATAGATGATCCGCCCAATGGCAATAAAACCGCAATTTTTGCAGAGAGGATTCCATCATTTTTCAAATCTATCCAATAAGAAAGGGAACCCCAAAGTAGGAATAGCGCAAGAAACCCCGACAAGAATGCTTTCCATGGTTTTTGATGTACCAAAAGTGCAACACCAAATGCAATGACAACAAAAAACCACCAGAATTCAATATATAATCCTGAAATAAAACTCAATAAAATAGTTAATAAACTAGCTACAAAAAATTTCATACTTATAATTTTCAAATTTTATCAAAACTCATTTTCCATTTTACTCTTTTATCATTTCTGTCTTGCTGATGCATAAACCAAAGCGAGTAATATTTGCCAGCAGCCCATTCTGCAATGAAAGAATCATAAAACTTACTTCCTGGATTTCCGCTTTGCCCTCCTGGATAAACCCCATAGGCTTCAATTTCATTAGTCATATGAACAACCATTCGCCAACTTGGGCCGTGACTATGCTGTGTTGCATTTACAACATGCTGTCCACCTCCCACCATCAAACCGGTTTTAGCAAATGGCAGCACGGCATTTTTCAATAAATGATAAACGGTTGTGTTTTGGTAATTACTCCAAACTAATTTATTCTCTTTTTCCAGTTGTCCAAGTTCAACGGTAGCTTTTTGTAACGCTTCCGTAACAACATCTCTTAACGATTCCATTTTATCCGTAGAAATATTGTTGATGAAAACAAAATTACTATCGCGTAGTAACGACTCTAATAAAGTCCTTTCGGATGGTCGCAATTTTTTCAGATCGGTTTTTGCAAACTCATCCTCCCAAACCACTACCTCCAAACTATCATACCAAATTTTAAAAATAGTGGGAGCTTTTTCATTAAAGTCATTTTTAAAATTCCACCCTTTTATGATTTCCAAAAAAGCTTTTTCGGAAGTCTGCAATTGGCTTTCATCTGTGTATTTCAACAAAAGTGGAACGGCTGTTGCTGCAAATTCATTATGATTTTCATTATGCAATTTCATCATATCATCAGGAGTAATGGCAGACATAGCTGCTAGCTTCTTATTGATTGTTATTCCACGATATAAATCATAACCACCTGGAATAAAATAAGGATACAAATTATCAACAGGACGCTGATTGGCACTACTTACAAATCCTCTTTCTGGATTTACGGAATGTGGATTTTCTTCACTTGGAATATAACCCTGCCACATATAACTACTATCAACTCCTGGCATTACATACACACCTTGTCTATCCCATAATGCCGGTAAACGCCCTTGTTGCCAAATAGCAATATCTCCTTTTTTAGATGCAAAAATCATGTTCTGTGCCGGACAACTAAAATATTGAATAGCCGCTTTGTAATCTTCATAATTTTTAGCACGATCCAAATAATACCACATCAATAATTCGTTTGAAACATCGTGTGCCGCCCACCGAACCGCAAGATTTTTATCCTTAACCTGATTTGAAGGGAAGCTATTATCGTACATCACAGGTCCAAAAACAGTATAAGAAACGGTATCCAAAAAAGGTTCTTTCCCTTTTACTAAAACGGTTTCAACTTTTTGTTCAGCATTTTTCCATTCATTATTAAACCAATATTGTTTTCTAGAATCGTCTTTAAATGTTATTTCATAATAATCCCGAACATCACGTTGTGAATTAGTAAACCCAAAAGCAATGCTATCATTAAACCCAATAATAATGCCTGGTGTTCCAGGAAAACTAACTCCGTAAGCATTCATTGTAGGTGTAGTCATTTGCATTTCGTACCAAATTGAAGGAAGAGAAAGATCTAAATGAGGATCGTTTGCTAAAATGGGTGCGCCACTTTTTGTTTTACTTCCTGCAACTGCCCAGTTATTACTTCCGTTTTCAGGATTTGGAAGGTTTTTATCAACCAACTCTCCTACACTTTTTTTATTTAAATAAAGAGAATCAGCAGAAGCTGGTGCAATTGGATGAACAGCCGCTGCTGGAAATATGGTACCATTTGGAACAATGGCTTGAAGTGAATCAGGAGTTTGTGGAAATAAAATTTTAAGTTGTTCGTCACTGAAAAAACCTTTTGCAGAAGTCATTGGTAAATCGTCAACAAAACCTGCAAGCGTTTCAGTCATTTGCTTTATGAAAAGAGCCGATTTTAAGTTAGACCATTTTTCAGGTTTGTAATTCAACAATTTATATTCTACAGGTAGTTGTGCTTGTGTCAATGTATTTATGTAAGCGTTTACACCTTCTGTGTACTTATCCATAAAAGTTTTAGTAATCGTATTGGCTTCAAATTCTTTTAATAAAATTTCAGCTGCATAAACCATACCCAGCCTGCGTTTTGTTCTATCAAATTCAAGTCCTTTATCACCAACTATTTCGCTAATACGTCCTGCAGCAGCATGTGTTTGGAACTCCATTTGCCACAATCTAAATTTTGCGTGAAGGTATCCTTGTACAAAATATTCATCACCTTCAACTGATGCAAAAATGTGAGGCACTAATCGTTCATCGAAATACACTTCCGTTTTTCCAAGCAATCCATTCAATTTTAAATCGGCTGAAAAATCTTGATCGATGGGTTCTGCATTTTGCCATAAACCGTGTTGAGGACTTAAGAATTTTCCAAGTGCTGGAACTCCACCCCACTGTTTATTCAGTACAAAAGTGAAGGCAACGGTCAATGTAACGGCAATGATTAAGGGAACTCTATTCATAGGAATTAAATAATCGTCTAAATTAGGTAAAATAATTATTAGAAACTTTCTGCAAAAATATAATTGAAAAAATGTTAAAAATGTTCTACCTTACTGTTGCAATCCTTAAGGCATAGATTGTTATTTATTCATACATTAAATTATTAATTATGAAAAATCAAATCACACTACTTCTTTTTACTGCAGGCACTTTACTACTTTCCTGCAATAATAAAAAATCAACTATTTCAAGTGATGTAGTTTCTCAAGACAACTCTGCACCCATGTTAATTCCAGAGTCAGCAGATACTCTTTTAGATAATGGAAGACGAAATATTTTTTTAGTGAATCGAAGAGAAAATAAGGGCTATTTTGTGGAAAGAGCTATTTTCCCTGCGGGATACAAATCAAACCCACACACGCATCCAGGCAATTTGAACATTACCGTTATTACAGGTACATTCCATTTAGCATTAAACGATAATTATGATTCACCAACAAAACCATTGCTATATGGCCCGGGGAGTTTTGTTATTATTCCTACAGGAGTACCGCATTTTGAATGGTTTACAGAAAAAACTGTTATGGACATTTCAGGAATTGGCCCTTTGAAAACAGTGCATATTCCAATTATTCATTAAGCTTATTAATCATTCTCACTCTTTTTTTCCACCCAACATAGGTACAAATGAAAAATGGTCAAAGAGTTCTTCTTTAAAAGAGTCCATTTCAAGTCTAGTAATTCGCATCATTTGTTGAACATCACCTGAGCCAAGTGGAAGTACCATTATTCCTCCAATTTTTAATTGTTGAATTAATTTCTTAGGGATATCTGGAGCGGCTGCAGTAATTAATACTTTATCGAACGGTGCAAAAGTTGGAAGGCCTTCATATCCATCTCCATAAAAATATTTTATGGTACTATATTTTTTTAAAAAAGGAAATGATTGGTTGTACCTGTATAATTTTTTTTGCCTTTCAATAGTAAATACTTGAACACCCAGTTGTGCAAGAACACAAGCCTGATAAGCACTTCCGGTACCAACCTCCAATATTTTTTCAAACGGTTTTACGTCTAAAAGTTGTGTTTGGTAAGCCACTGTAAAGGGTTGAGAAATGGTTTGACCTTCTTCGATTGGAAAGGCTTTATCCTCGTAAGCAACTTCATCAAAAGCTGAATCCAAAAAAAAATGTCGCGGAATTGTGTTGATGGCAGATAGAATTTTTTCTTCTGTAATCCCTTTTTTACGAATAATGTCCACCAATTTTTTTCGAAGGCCTTTATGACGGTAACTATCTTCAATGGGTCTCATAGTTGCAAAATAAAAATTCGTTTACGTAATTATAATTTTAAACTTTCAACAATGGAATTAATTCGCTTTTTCAACTCAGCGTTGACGATTTCAAAATCAGATTCATAATTAAGATCTGCACGAACACTAAAATAAAATTTAATTTTTGGCTCGGTACCACTTGGTCTTATACTTATTTTACTACCATCCTCCAAGACAAACTGCAAAACATTTGATTTTGGCAATTCAATTTTCCATTGATCTTTAGTTTGTAAATCTTTACCTATTTGCAACTTATAATCCAAAATTTTAACAACTCGAGATTCAGCAATCATTGCAGGTGGATTTTCTCTATAACCTGCCATCATTGCTTCGATCTGCTGTTGTCCGTCCATTCCTTTTTTAGTAAAAGAAATTAAATGCTCTTTATAAAAACCATATTGTGTATATAAAGAAATTAATTTTTGAAACAAACTTCTCACCTTTTCTTTTTCAACGGCAGCCATTTCACACAAAATAGCCACAGCACTAATGGCATCTTTATCGCGAACCCTATCGCCAATCATCAGTCCAAAACTTTCTTCACCTCCAATTACATAATTTTCAATCCCTTCTTTTTCTTTAACTAATTCAGCAATCCATTTAAAACCAGTTAAAACTGTATAGCATTTTACTTGATTGACTCTTGCTATTTCATTAATCATTTCAGTTGTAACGATGGTGCTAATTACCATGTCATTTGCTTTGGCAATAGCTTTTTCTTTTCTTGACTCCATCATATAATTAAATGCCAATACTGCAGTTTGATTGCCATTCAACAAAATCCATTTTCCAAAATTGTCCTTTACACCAATACCTACTCTGTCGCTGTCTGGATCAGTTCCTAATAAAATATCGGCATCTGCTTCTTCAGCTTTTTTCAAACCGAGTGCCATTGCTTCACTTTCTTCGGGATTGGGATATACAACTGTAGGAAAATTTCCATCGGGAACAGCCTGTTCTTGAACAACAGAAATATTTGTAAAACCAAATTGTTTTAAAACCTCAGGTATCAAAGTAATTCCTGTTCCGTGAATTGGCGTATAAACTATCTTTAAATCATGTTGTTTTTTAATTATTTCTGGAAAGATGCTAAGCCCTTTAATCATTTCAAGATAGGCTTCATCAATATCCCTACCAATAAGTGTAATGTTTTTTTCTAGCCCATTCCATTGAACTTCATCTATCGAATTAATTTTCTCCACTTCTTTAATTACATTGGTATCATGTGGCGGCACCAATTGTCCACCGTCATTCCAATACGCTTTGTAACCACTGTATTCCTTGGGATTATGAGAAGCAGTACAAACAACTCCAGCTTGACAATTCAAATATCGAATGGCAAACGAAATTTCCGGAGTGGGACGTAATTGCTCAAATAAAAAAACTTTAATCCCATTTGCTGCAAAAACTTGTGCTGTAGTTTCTGCAAAAAAACGGCTATTATTTCGTGAATCGTGACCAACAACTACACTTATGGGATTATTGCCAAAAGATTTTATTAAGTAATTAGCAAATCCTTGTGTACACATTCCGACTGTGTATTTATTAATGCGGTTGGTACCCACTCCCATCAATCCTCTTAAACCTCCGGTTCCGAATTCCAGGTTTTTGTAAAATGCATCCTGCAAAAAGCCGGGATTTTCTACTTGTAACTTTTTGATTTCGTCTTTTGCGGATTGATCAAAAGAACCATTTAACCATTTGGCAATTTTATCTTGAATTTTTTCACTCATCATTTCTGTTTGGAACGTCGAAAATATCACATTTTAATTTTGTTTTTAAAAAGATTAGAAGTGTATTTTTGATTTTACATTTTATTTTACCGCCGTGTTCAATAATTGGATTTACAAATTATTCTTTTTATTACTTTTCAATTGCCCATTCGCTACTTCTTTTTCGCAAGATTCTGTTTTTCAAAATATCGCTAAAAAAAGGCAATTAATTGTTTCCGGAATTAATATTGGTGGATTTGGCGGCTCACTTATTATACTAAATAATACATGGTATAAAAATTATCCAAAATCTAATTTTCATTTGTTTAATGATAGTAGGGAATGGTTGCAAGTTGACAAAATTGGGCATGCTTGGACAGCATACAACACAGGAAAAATATCAACTGAATTATGGAAATGGTCTGGAATGGAACATCGAAAAGCTGTGTGGCTAGGCGGTTTGAGTGGTGCTGCCTATCAAACTTCTATTGAAATTTTGGATGCCCATGCTGAAAAATGGGGCTGGAGTTGGACAGATATGGCTTTCAATTTTTTTGGATCTACACTCTTTATAGCGCAAGAATTAAAATGGAAAGAACAGCGCATTCAATTTAAATTTTCATTTCATAAAAATTCTGAAGCCGAACCAATTCTGTTGGCTCGTTCGCGTGAATTATTCGGCAATAGTTGGACAGAAAAAATGTTAAAAGACTACAATACTCAAACTTATTGGCTAAGCATTCCCATTCAATTACTTTCAAAAAATTCTAAACTTCCAAGTTGGCTGAGTTTGGCAGTGGGTTATGGTGCAGAAGGATTATACGGTGGTTTTGAAAATAAATGGATCGATCCTTTGGGGAACGAAATAATTCGAAATGACATTTTTCGCAATCGCCAATTTTACATTTCTCCGGATATTGATTTCACTAAAATTAAGACTAAAAATAAGTTACTAAAAACAACTTTTTATTTTCTCAATGCCTTCAAATGCCCGGCACCAGCTATTATGTTTGATTCAAAAGGGAAACTTAAAATACATTCTCTTTATTTTTAATCTACATTTCTAAAGAAAGTTAGGAAGCATTCGTTTGATTAAAACTTAGAACTATTTATTTATTGAATTCTTTTGCGGCGTATTTTAGCAAAATCAATTTATCAATATGTTGGCTGTGTCTCAATTATTATTTATCCTACTTGCCTTTCTCTCCATTTTTTTGTTTATAAAAAAGATTAAAGAAATCGGTCGAAACATAAAGCTAGGACAGGATGAAACAATAAATGATCAAAAAGGAAAACGTTGGAAAAACTTACTACTACTAGCATTTGGTCAGAAAAAAATGTTTCGAAATCCATTAGTTGCCATCCTTCATTTTTTTGTTTATGCCGGTTTTATTATCATCAATATTGAAATACTTGAAATATTCCTGGATGGTATTTTAGGAACACATCGATTATTTGCGAACTCACTTGGCTCCTTGTACAAAGTCTTAATTAATTCATTTGAAGTTTTAGCAGTTTTGGTCCTATTAGGCTGTCTTATTTTTGTAATTCGTAGAAATATAATTAAACTAAAACGCTTTGTTAGTAAAGATTTAGAAGGTTGGCCGAGATCCGACGCTAATTATATTCTACTGACTGAAATAGCATTAATGTCCCTTTTTCTTACAATGAATGCAACTGATCGTGCGTTGCAGATTCAAGAAACCGTTCATTATTTAGATACAGGAAATTTTATTATCTCTGGAAAACTGGCTCCTTATTTAACATCTTTATCCAATTCCAGTTTATTCTTTTTGGAAAGAGGCGCTTGGTGGATTCACATCATTGGCGTTTTTGCTTTTCTAAATTATCTCCCTTATTCAAAGCATTTGCATATTCTTCTTGCCTTTCCAAACGCTTATTATGCTCGGTTGGATGCTGTTGGTAAAATGGAAAATATGCCCTCTGTTCAAAATGAAGTACTCATTATGCTACAACCTGAATTAGCATCACAATTATCAACTAACGAAAATTTAAAAAGGTTTGGTGCTAAAGATGTTATGGACCTTAGTTGGAAAAATTTGTTAGACGCTTATTCATGTACAGAATGTGGTAGATGCTCTGCTGCTTGCCCTGCAACTCAAACAGGAAAATTATTATCGCCTCGAAAAATAATGATGGATACACGCGATCGATTGGAAGAAGTGGGAAAAAATATAAATAAAAACAAAGAATTTAGTCCAGACGAAAAATCTTTGCTTCACAACTACATTACTGTTGAAGAATTACGTGCTTGTACAACCTGCAATGCCTGTGTGCAAGAATGTCCCGTGAGTATTAGCCCGCTGGATATTATTTTACAATTGAGGCGTTATTTGGTAATGGAAGAAAGTAATGCACCACAAGAATGGAATGCGATGTTCAGCAATGTGGAAAATAATTTTGCACCTTGGAAATTCAGTCCTGAGGAAAGAGTAGAATGGAAAAAAGATTTTCAATAAAAAATAGTCTAAAATTTTTTCGGCATTTAGTGAATATTTTTTTCCAATCCATGGGTTACTTCTTCGGGGTGTTCCATTTGATGAACAGCATCTTTTTTATAAATAATTTTCCATAGCTGAAATAAAGCAGTCAATGTAAATAGCCCACCAATAATCCAATTAAGTATAGAAAGATTGGACCCTAAACTGGTTGCAATTAACTGCCCTCCAAAAATGAATACAGCATAAGCAATAGCTGCTCCAATGCCAATTCCAAGAATGTATAAATTATAGAAACTATTTTTGGGAAGTAGAATTTTTTTAGAAAAAAGGACGGTACTCCATCCCAACCAAAATGGTATTTGCATAGGGCTTACCGCACACATAGCAATTCCTAACCAAAATCCATTCAATGTATTACTGAGTAGTAGATTTTCTCTTATACTTGTATGAAGGGCAGCATTAAAACTTAACACGGCAAGAATGGTTACAATTCCTAAAGTAATCCACTCTAAAAATTTTAAGACTTTTTCTTGCTTACGCATCAAACTCATGGCAACTAATCCCAATCTCACATATCCCATTTCTACTATCAAAGCACCACAAGCAAAAAGAATGGCCGGCTTTATTCCATTGGAAACAGAAATTTGCATTGCCGCAACATTTAATGTACCCATCGGTAACGACCCCAACAGACTTATTAAAAATCCAAAAAAAAGCACTTTTGCTAATTGATGCATGACACAAAACTAATCAATTGAAAACACGCAAGTAGGTTTCTTAACAAATCGGATTAACGTTTCTAATTTTTAACATAGTGTTTTTCGATTTTTTGTAAAAAAGTATTACTTTGGAACTGATAATTTTCATCCAATGAAAAAAATTATCCTTTTTAGTTTTTTTCTTTCTTGTGTAACGGTAACGAGTAATGCTACTTTTTTGTCATTACCCGCAATGAACCCACAAAGTGGATGGGAAGCACTTCGCTTAAAA
>SCVJ01000194.1 GCA_004322425.1 Chitinophagaceae bacterium | reverse complement strand
GACGTCGCCCGCGGTGACCATCCCGGTCCGGACCCGGCTCCGGTCGAGGTAGCCGCGGCCGGCCTCTGGTGCGACGAAGCTGCCTGACACGTAGGGGTTCTGGACCGGGTTGATGTCCAGCGCCGTGCCGTACGCGTGCTCGGACCAGCTGCTGCCGCCGGTCGTGCGGCGGCAGTTGTAGGCCGAGGTGTTGTTGGCCGCCATCGAGGCGTCGTCGTCCCCGCCGAAGCGGTCGACGGTCTGCATCCGCTGCACCGGGAAGCGCGCGTCGTAGAGCGTGCGGAAGACCGTCACGACGGCTGCCGCATGCGTGCGGTGCACGACGAGCTCGCCCTGCCGCGGCCGGCCGTCGAAGCCGAGGTGCGTGACGCTGACCAGGCGCAGGTCCGAGGACAGCACCGGGCAGCCGGTCCGGTGCGAGCTCCCCAGGCGGGAGGCCGACACCGGCGCCACCGACGACCGGAAGACGCCCCGGCCGCTGCGCCGGAACGGCCCGACCTCGGGCACGGCCGGCCGGGGGCCGAGCGTGGCCGCGGCGGGGCGGTCGGGCTCGGGCCGCAGCGCGTCGCCGCCGCACCCAGGGAGGAGCGCGACGGCGACGAGCGAGGTCAGCAGGAGAGGGGTGCGGCGCGGCACGCCCTCACTGTGGCACGGGCTACTTGGTCCCGGTGATGACCGCGGTGAGGGTCCCGCTGCCCGTGCCGCCGCCGCAGTCGTCGAGCGCGGGCCGGACGCTGATCTCATGCCCGGTCTTCGGCGAGACCGTGATCTTGCCCTTGCCGCAGAAGGCGACGACGTTGCCGCTGTCACCGCCGTACGCGCCGTCGTAGTAGACCTGGAAGCCGGTGGTCGGCGACGAGGCGCTGATCTCGATGGTCTTCTCGCCCTTGACGGTCGTGAAGTCCCAGCAGGCGTCGAAGACGTCGCACATCGGCAGCACGCTGCTGGAGTTGAACATCGCGGTGCCGCCGGGCGCCCCGACGTTGCTGAAGCCGTCGTGGTCGAAGGTGATCGTGCGCTTGGTCGGCTTCGGCGGCGCGGCCGAGGCGGCGAGCGGGG
>SCVJ01000088.1 GCA_004322425.1 Chitinophagaceae bacterium | reverse complement strand
GGTGCTGGAAGTGCTGCCCGTGTTGCCGCCGGACCTGCGTCCGCTGGTGCCGCTGGACGGCGGTCGTTTCGCGACCTCTGACCTGAACGACCTGTATCGTCGCGTCATCAACCGCAACAACCGTCTGGCGCGTCTGCTGGAATTGAAGGCTCCTGAAATCATCGTGCGCAACGAAAAGCGCATGCTGCAAGAGTCCGTCGATTCGCTGCTGGACAACGGCCGTCGTGGCAAGGCCATGACCGGTGCGAACAAGCGTGCCCTCAAGTCGCTGGCCGACATGATCAAGGGTAAGAGCGGTCGCTTCCGTCAGAACTTGCTGGGTAAGCGCGTCGACTATTCCGGTCGTTCCGTGATCACCGTGGGCCCGACCCTCAAGCTGCACCAGTGCGGTCTGCCCAAGCTGATGGCGCTGGAGCTGTTCAAGCCCTTCATCTTCGCGCGCCTGGAAGCCATGGGCATCGCGACCACGATCAAGGCCGCCAAGAAGGAAGTCGAATCCGGCACCCCCGTGGTGTGGGACATCCTCGAAGAGGTCATCAAAGAGCACCCCGTGATGCTGAACCGTGCGCCCACGCTGCACCGTTTGGGCATCCAGGCCTTTGAGCCCGTGCTGATCGAAGGCAAGGCCATCCAGCTGCACCCGCTGGTTTGCGCGGCCTTCAACGCCGACTTCGACGGTGACCAGATGGCCGTCCACGTGCCGCTGTCCATCGAAGCGCAGATGGAAGCCCGCACCCTGATGCTGGCTTCGAACAACGTGCTGTTCCCCGCCAACGGCGAGCCCTCGATCGTGCCGTCGCAAGACGTGGTGCTGGGCCTGTACTACGCCACCCGCGAGCGCATCAACGGCCGCGGCGAAGGCATGATCTTCGCTGACATCCCCGAACTCCAGCGCGCGCTGGACAACGGCGTGGTCGAGGTCACCGCCCGCATCAGCGTGCGCCTGACCGAGTACAGCAAGGACAAGGTCACCGGCGAGTTCGTGCCCGAAACCAAGCTGGTCGAGACCACCGTGGGCCGTGCCCTGCTGTCCGAGATCCTGCCCAAGGGCCTGCCTTTTGCCAACATCAACAAGGCGCTCAAGAAGAAGGAAATCTCGCGGCTGATCAACACCTCCTTCCGCAAGTGCGGCTTGAAGGAAACCGTCGTGCTGGCCGACAAGCTGCTGCAAAGCGGCTTCCGCCTGGCCACGCGCGCCGGCATCTCGATTGGCATCGACGACATGCTGGTCCCGAAGCAGAAGTACGAGCTGATCGAGCGCGCCGAGAAGGAAGTCAAGGAAATCGAGCAGCAGTACGTCTCCGGTCTGGTGACCGCTGGCGAGCGCTACAACAAGGTCGTGGACATCTGGGGCAAGACCGGCGACGAAGTCGGCAAGGTCATGATGTCGCAGCTGTCCAAGCAAAAGACCATCGACCGCCACGGCAACGAAGTCGACCAGGAATCGTTCAACTCGATCTACATGATGGCCGACTCCGGTGCCCGCGGTAGCGCGGCCCAGATCCGCCAGCTGGCCGGCATGCGCGGCCTGATGGCCAAGCCTGACGGCTCCATCATCGAGACCCCCATCACGGCGAACTTCCGTGAAGGTCTGAACGTGCTGCAGTACTTCATCTCGACCCACGGCGCCCGCAAGGGCCTGGCCGACACGGCGCTGAAGACCGCGAACTCGGGTTACCTGACCCGCCGTCTGGTCGACGTGACGCAAGACCTGGTGGTCACCACCGACGACTGCGGCACCGACCAGGGCATCGTGACGCGCGCGCTGGTTGAAGGCGGCGAAGTCATCGAGTCGCTGCGCGACCGCATCCTGGGCCGCGTGCCGGCCCTCGACGTGCTGCACCCCGAGACGCAGCAGGTGCTGGTCCCCGCCGGCACCATGCTCGACGAAGACGTCCTGGACGAGCTCGAAGCCGCTGGCGTCGACGAAGTCAAGGTCCGCACGCCGCTGACCTGCGCCACGCGCTACGGCCTGTGCGCCAAGTGCTATGGCCGCGACCTCGG
>SCVJ01000193.1 GCA_004322425.1 Chitinophagaceae bacterium | reverse complement strand
GCCGTCGGCGGCCATCTCCGTCCCGCAGAGCTCGAGCACCCGCTCGGCGGCGCCCTTCACCAGCAGCACCCGCCGGGGGCCGGCGGGATCGGCGTGCAGCGTGGCCATGAGGCCTCGCTCCGACGTGAAGGGAAGGGTGTCCAGCCGCGGCAGGCGCGTCGGGGACAGCCCGGCCTTGCGCGCGACGACGAGCATCGCCGCCTCGGTGGGGTCACCGACGGCGGCCGGCGCCCCGTGCTCGGTGGTGAGCGAGGCGTCGTTGCAGCCGGCACCCGCGAGCAGTCCCCAGCGGAGCGCCTCGTCGGCACCGGGGTCGGCCGTACGACCGGTGTCGTCCAGCAGTCGTCCGTCCGGCGCGTAGCCCGACCCGGTGACCTCGAACCGATGGTCGGGCGTCGTGACGACCCGCACGGTCATCTGGTTCTCCGTCAACGTCCCGGTCTTGTCGGTGCAGATGACGGCGACGCTGCCGAGCGTCTCCACGGCCGGCAGCCGGCGCACCACGGCCCGGCGGCGGGCCATCCGCACCACCCCGACGGCGAGCGTGATGGTCACCGCCGCGGGCAGCCCCTCGGGGATGGCGCCGACCGCGAGCGCGATCGCCGCGGTGACCATGTCCACCGGACGCTCGCCGCGGGCGACGCCGACGGCGAAGGTCACGGCGGCCAGCAGCAGGATCACGACGGTGAGGACCCGGCTGAAGCGGGTGAGCTTGCGGGTGAGCGGGGTGGCGAGGGACGTCGTGGAACCGACCAGCCGGTGGATCTCGCCCAGCTCGGTGCCTGCCCCGGTCTCCACGACGAGCCCGGCCCCGGATCCGCTCGTGACCAGGGTTCCCGCGGAGAGGAGGTTGGTCCTGTCCGCCACGGAGATGTCGACGGGCAGCGTCACGACGTCCTTCGCCACGGGCTGCGACTCGCCGGTGAGCGCCGACTCGTCGACGCGCAGCTCGTGCACCCGCAGCACGCGCAGGTCGGCCGGGAC
>SCVJ01000131.1 GCA_004322425.1 Chitinophagaceae bacterium | reverse complement strand
CCCGCGCCGTCACGAAGTCGGCCGTCGCGCCGAGCCCGGGCAGCGCGGCGTAGCAGCCCATGTGGCCCACGTGCAGCCGCTGCACCGCGTCGGCCATCCCCAGGTCCCGCGCCAGCAGGATGTCCAGGCCGGGCGTGACGTAGCCGGTGCAGGACACGACGGTGAGCAGCCCGACGTCGGCCGGGTCGAGGCCGGCGTCGGCCAGCGCGGCACCGACGGCCTCCTTTCCGAGCGGCATCGCCTCGGCGAGGAAGCGCTGCATCCGCGCCGCGGTGCCCCAGCCGCTGATGTCCTCGGTGGTCGGGTCCACCACCCCGCGGCGGGTCCGGATGGCGGAGTGCTCCCACACCTTGCGGGCCAGCCGCGCGCCGGCGTAGTGCTCGCGGAAGAAGCCGTCCCACAAGGCTTCCTGGTCCATCGGCGCGGGGAGCGCGTGCGCGGCGCCGGTGAGGACGGCAGTCATGTCAGGCCTCCGGGATCGAGTCGGACTTGCGGCCGTGCGCCTGGAAGAGGCCGGCGGTGGAGCGGGTGCGCAGCATCCGCACGGCGGGTCGCCTGCCGGCGAGCCACAGCACGTAGTCGAGCACGCTGGGGCGCAGGCCGCTCAGCCGCAGCTCCACGCCGGCCGACCGGGCCGCCTCGACGAGCGCCTCCCGGTCGACGAACAGCGCCGGGTCGTGCAGCCGCTTCGGCGGCCCTGCCGGGATCCGCTCGCCGACCGTCACGGACGAGAAGCGCCCCCACCAGGTCGCGGCGATCGTGTCGAGCACGAGCGTCCCGCCGGGCCGCAGCACCCGGCACGCCTCCGTCACGAGCGCGGGCGGGTCGGCCACGTGCTCGAGGATCTCCCCCGCCACCACGACGTCCGCGACCTCGTCCCGGAACGGCAGCCGGGTGACGTCGCCGCGGACCGGCAGGACGCCGTGGGCGCGCGCCTGCGGCAGCGCGGTCGGCGAGAGGTCCAGCCCGACGTGGCGGTGGCCCGTTCCCGCCACGTGCGGCGCGAGCAGCCCGCCGCCGCAGGCGA
>SCVJ01000192.1 GCA_004322425.1 Chitinophagaceae bacterium | reverse complement strand
CTGTTTGTTGGGAAGCCTGGCATGCGCGCCCGGCACCGCTAACCGGTGCATTGCCTGCCAGTGTTACCCCCAATTACGATTCGCCCGCTGAATAACGGGTGAATTTGGCAACAATTGGGTAACCACTCAGGATTCGTCAACCACGCGGCCGCGATCAAGGTGGATGATCCGATCGGCGCGGCCCAGCAAAACGCCGCGGTGGGCGATCAGCAGGATCGTCATGCGCCCGCGCAGGCGCCCCAACGCAGCCGCAATTGCCGCCTCGTTCGCGGGATCCAGCGCCGAGGTTGCCTCATCCAGGATCAACATTTGCGGATCGCGCAGCAGCGCCTGGGCCAGCATCAACCGTTGCCGCTCACCGCCCGACAGCGCGCGTCCCCCATCGCCGAGCAGCGTGTCCAGCCCGGCGGGCAGCGCGCGTACGAAATCAGCGGCCGCGGCATCTTCGAGGGCAGCCCAGAGCCGGGCATCAGTTGCATTGGGCGCGCCCCACCGCAGGTTCTCGCGAAGGCTCGCCGCCAGCAGCAGCGGTTCCTGCGCGATATAGGCCACCTGGCCGCGCCAGGCGCGCTGGTGCGCCGGATCAAGCGGCACCCCATCGATCGCGACCAATCCCCGGTCGGGGGCGAGCAGACCAGCCAAAAGGTCGGCCAGCGTGCTCTTGCCAGCCCCTGAAGGGCCGACCAGGGCCGTGATCTTGCCGGCCGGCACTACCAGCGAGACCGCATCCACCGCCGCGGCGGGCTGGCCGGCATAGTGCACCACGGCGCCTGCCAGCGTGATCGCCTGAGCCAGCTGCGGCGCTGCGTCGGCGCGCACGGGTGGCTCACACGCGGCTTCGGCCGAAACAATCAACGCCCGCGATTCGGCCAGTGCCGGCCGCGCATGATGCCATTGCTGCCAGGCCTCCTGCACGGCCCCCAACAGCGGCACGGCGCGGGCGAACAATGCCGCCATCGGCAGCAGCGATACAAGCGGGACTGCCCAGCGCGATATCGCGAGCCAGACCAGCACGGCTAGCACTACGGCCCCGCCGCCATGCAGCACCAGCGCGCCAAGGCTGGCATTGCTTACGAAGCTGCGCCGCGCCGCCGCCAGACCAGAAAAGGCCTCGGCCGCATCGCGCTCCATCTGTGCTTCAGCGCCGCTCGCCTTGGTCAGTCGCAAGGCCGCAAGGCCGTCATGCAGCGCCGCATGGACCTGATCCCACGCCCGGCCCAGCGCCGCTCCCTCGCTGGCCGCACGCTGGCGCAGACCCGCATAGGCCAGCAGGACCAGGGCGCAGCCAGCACCCGCCGCTAGCGCCAGCAGTGGCGAGATGGCCAGCGCGGCTAGGCCGAGCGCCAGCAGCGTGACCGCAGCGGAGAACCCCGCCAGCGCCTGGTTAAGCCCGAAGCCGACGCGGTCGAGGTTGCTGATTAGCAGGCTGGCC
>SCVJ01000191.1 GCA_004322425.1 Chitinophagaceae bacterium | reverse complement strand
AGCTGGACACTGATGCAGGTCTGGTCGAAGCCCACCAGGTGGTCATCGCCACGGGCGGCCTGTCCATTCCCAAGATCGGCGCCACCGACTTCGGGCAAAAGCTCGCCGCCAAGCTGGGGCACCGCATCGTGCCTTTGCGCCCCGCCCTGGTTCCCCTGACCTTTTCAGCATCCCAATGGGCACCCTTCGTGTCCTTGGCCGGCGTCTCGCTGGAAGTTGAAATCAGCACGCAGACATCGACGTCGGCCACACCCGAGGGCGGCAAACGCAAGAAAGCCGCGCCCGCCACCTTCCTGGAAGACCTGCTGTTCACCCACCGGGGCCTGAGCGGCCCAGGCGTGTTACAGATTTCCAGTTACTGGCAGCCAGGCCAGCCCCTGAGCATCAACCTTGCGCCCCAACGGGACCTGGCCGACAGCCTCAAGCAGGCCAAAACCGGCTCGCGCAAGCAACTGTCCACGCAATGGGGTCTGGCACTCGGCGACGCCGTGCCCCAGCGCCTGGCGCAAACCTGGCTGGCGCAACAAGCCCTGTCCCACCCGGCCTTGAAGCCCGACGCCGCCCTGGCCGAACTCAAGGACAAAGATCTGGACGCCCTGGGCCAGGCCGCCAATGCCTGGTCCATCACACCGGACGGCACCGAGGGCTACGCCAAAGCCGAAGTGACCGCCGGCGGCGTGGACACGCGCGACCTGAGCTCGCAGACCATGGAAAGCAAGCTGGTGCCCGGCCTGCACTTCATCGGCGAGGTGGTGGACGTCACCGGCTGGCTGGGCGGCTACAACTTTCAATGGGCCTGGGCCAGCGCCATGGCCTGTGCCCGCGCCCTGACACCGTTTCCAGGCCCACAACAGGATTAAGATGCCGGCCTATGAGCAGCACGCACTTCGGTTTCCAGCAGGTTGACGAGCAACAAAAGGCACAACGCGTTCGCGGTGTGTTTGACTCGGTCGCCGGCAAGTACGACATCATGAACGACCTGATGTCGATGGGTTTGCATCGCCTGTGGAAGGCCTACACCATCGCCGCCAGCGGCGTGCGTGAAGGCCACAAGGTGCTCGACATCGCGGGTGGCACAGGCGACCTGTCCGAGGCCTTCGCCAAGCGCGTGGGCGCCACCGGCATGGTCGTGCACACC
>SCVJ01000122.1 GCA_004322425.1 Chitinophagaceae bacterium | reverse complement strand
GTACATGACACCCCGGCTGGTCGCGCCGCCGCGCCCCTCCGAGCCGCCGACCGAGATCGGCTTGCCGGTGACGACCCCCGTGACGGTGTAGCCCTTGTGGGCGCTGAAGGTGTCCATCATCCAGGCCATCGTCTGCTCGTCGGTGCCGACGTCGGGGGCCGGGATGTCCTTCTCCGGGCCGATGATCGGCATGATCTCGCTGGCGTAGCGGCGCGTGACGCGCTCCAGCTCGTTCCGGCTGAGCAGCCGCGGGTCGACCGCGACACCGCCCTTCGCCCCGCCGTAGGGGATCCCGATGAGCGCGCACTTCCACGTCATCCACATCGCCAGCGCCCGCACCTCGTCCATGTCGGTGTCGGGGTGGAAGCGGATGCCGCCCTTGGCCGGGCCGCGGGAGAAGTTGTGCTGCACCCGGTATCCCTTGAGGACCTTGAGGGTGCCGTCGTCGCGCCGCAGCGGGACCGAGACCTCGAGGGAGCGCCGCGGCGTCGCCAGCATCTCGTGCAGGCCGTCGTCGAGGCCGAGCTGCTCGACGGCCTGCTCCAGCTGGTACAGCGCGCTGTCGAGCGCGGACATGCGTGCGGACACCCGATGGGCTCCCTCAGGCTCGTCGTCGATCGCCGTTGACCGACTGCTGCCGAGGATGTCACGTCGGTGCGGGCGCGGCGAGAACCGCACCGGGCTAGCGTCCGGGCATGCCCTGGGACCCCGACGACGCCGGCGTGCTCGTGCTGCCGTCCGGACGCACGGTGCGCGGTCGCGGACTGCGGCGCGCGCTCCCGCCGGGCAACGCTCCGGAGCGCGGTGTCTACCTGCTCGGCCGTCCGCCTCCCCCGACGCCGTGGCCGCAGGAGTGGCTGCGCTGGCCCGACCTCCGCCTGCCGACCGACCGGGCGGCGGCCCGCCACCGGCTCGTCGACATCTGGTCGCGGCTGGCCGACGAGCGCATCGAGATCGCGTGCGGCGGCGGACGTGGACGTACGGGGACGGCGCTCGCGTGCCTCGCGGTCCTGGACGGGGTCGCTCCCGAGGACGCCGTCGCGTACGTCCGCCGGCACTACGACCGGCACGCCGTCGAGACCCCGTGGCAGAAGA
>SCVJ01000190.1 GCA_004322425.1 Chitinophagaceae bacterium | reverse complement strand
AGCGTGGCTCGTAGGCACCAATGGGCAGCAGGGCGATGTCGAAGCCTCCACCCAGTTCAGGCGTCTGCTCGCGCGCAAAGTGCTGGCGGATGTCGATGAAGTCCTTCGAGTAGGCCGTGTCGCCCGCAAAGAAGAGGTGGCAGTCAGGCGAGCGAACCGCAAAGCCGCCCCACAGGCTGCGCAGCGCATCGGTGGCGGTGCGCGCAGACCAGTGCTGGGCCGGGGTCAAGGTCACGGGTATCCGCGCCGATTGCCCGGTGGCCTCCAGCACATGCGTGTCCCACCAATCCAGCTCGATCACGCGCTGGATGCCGCGCCTGGCGAACCAGTGCTTGTGCCCCAGTGGCGTGATGAACAAGGGGCAGCCGCCGGGCTGCTTTGCCAAGGCTTGCAGCGAGCCTTCATCCATGTGGTCATAGTGGTTGTGCGACAGCAGCACCACGTCGATGTGGGGCAGTTGGTCCAGTCGCAAACCTGGTGGGGTCTGCCGCGCCGGGCCGGCCCATTGCACCGGGAAGCAGCGATCCGAAAACACGGGATCGGTCAGCAAGTTGAGCCCGCCGATCTGCGCCAGCACGGTGATGTGACCGATCCAGGTCATGGCCGGCTGCATGGCCAGGCCAGCCTTGGCATTGGCGTGGATGAAGGCCAGGTCAGGCGCGACCACGGGGATGGGCTCGTGCATCGGGCGAGGGTGCCCGGCGCGCCAGGCCTGCCAGCGCCAGCGCAGAATTTCATGCCAGCGCTTGCCTCTGAACGAGATGTAGTTGTTCTGGAAGCCGTCTGGCCGGTGGTGCTTCTTGGCGGGATTGAAGTAGGGGTTCTTCATGGGCAAAGGCTACTGCACGAACGTTGCTGCGGTGTTGCGGGCAAGAAAAAGCCCCGAGGCCGAAGCGTCGGGGCTGCTGTGAGCGTACGCCCGCAAGCGATCAGGCCACGGCAACCGGGATCTTGCCGATCTTGGCCTGCCAGGTCTTGGGCCCTTCGATGTGGGCGCTGGTGCC
>SCVJ01000189.1 GCA_004322425.1 Chitinophagaceae bacterium | reverse complement strand
GGTGGCCGAGGCAGACGCCGAAGATCGGAATCCGGCCGACGAGCGCCCCCACGAGCGGCGTGCTCACACCGGCTTCGGCGGGCGTGCACGGCCCGGGGGAGATGACGATCGCCTCCGGACCGAGCGCGGCAATCTCCTCGACCGTGATCGCGTCGTTCCGGAAGACGCGCGGCTCCTCACCCAGCTCCCCGAGGTACTGGACCAGGTTGTAGGTGAACGAGTCGTAGTTATCGACGACCAGGATCATACGTCACCTCTACACACCTGAGCTAGGATGTCCGGACGGCCCTCGCATCCGAGCCGGACCCTCGCGAGGCGTGCTCATCGACGCTCCAGACCCCGCCCGGCCAGCTCGATCGCCCGGACCAGCGCCTTGGCCTTGTTGATCGTCTCGTCGTACTCGGCGGCCGGCACTGAGTCGGCCACGATGCCGCCGCCGGCCTGCGCGTAGGCCACGCCGTCCTTGATCACGAGCGTCCGGATCGCGATGCACGTATCCAGCGCGCCGCCGAACCCCATGTACCCCACCGCCCCCGCGTACGGGCCGCGGGCCGTGGGCTCGAGCTCGTCCAGGATCTCCATCGCCCGCACCTTGGGGGCGCCGCTTACGGTCCCGTGCGGAAAGACCGCCCGCAGGACGTCGAACGCGTCCCGGCCGGGGGTGAGCCGCCCCTGCACGGTGCTGACGATGTGCATCACGTGTGAGTACCGCTCGACCATCATCAGGTCGGGCACGTGGACGGTGCCGTAGCGCGAGATCCGTCCGACGTCGCTCCGAGTCAGGTCCACGAGCATCACGTGCTCCGCCCGCTCCTTCTCGTCGGCGAGCATCTCCTCGGCCAGCCGCCGGTCCTCGTCGTCGGTGAGGCCGCGGCGGCGCGTGCCGGCGATCGGCCGCATCTCGACGAGGTCGCCCTCGAGCCGCACCAGCAGTTCCGGTGACGCACCCACGATCGTCGCCTCTTCGCCGGCCAGGTAGAACATGAACGGCGACGGATTGACCATCCGCAGCGCCCGGTAGATCGCGAGCGGGTCGAGCCCGCCTGTCTCCACGGCGAACCGCTGGGAGAAGACGATCTGAAACGCGTCCCCGGCGTGGATGTACTCTCGGCACCGCTCGACGGCGGCGAGGTAGTGCTCCCGCGTCATGTTGGACGTGAGGTTGAAGCGCGACGGCGCGCCGCCCGGTGGGGATGCCCCCGGTGGGGACGCCCCGGGCGGGGATGCC
>SCVJ01000019.1 GCA_004322425.1 Chitinophagaceae bacterium | reverse complement strand
TTTAAATAATCACTCATTTTATCATCATAAGCAAACACAGAACAAGTAGCCCCAATTTCGGCTCCCATATTACAAATGGTTGCTTTTCCGGTGGCACTGATAGAGTCTGCGCCCGAACCAAAATATTCAACAATAGCTCCAGTTCCTCCTTTTACAGTCAGCTGTCCTGCTACCCAAAGAATTACATCTTTGGCCGAAGTCCAGCCATTCATTTTACCGGTAAGTTTTACACCAATTAATTTTGGCATTTTCAATTCCCAGGGAAGTCCCGCCATTACATCCACTGCATCTGCACCTCCAACACCAATGGCCAACATTCCTAATCCACCTGCATTCGGCGTGTGCGAATCCGTTCCAATCATCATACCACCGGGGAAAGCATAATTTTCCAATACTACTTGGTGAATAATTCCTGCACCGGCTTTCCAAAATCCAATACCATATTTATTACTAATGCTCGACAAAAAATCATAAACTTCTCTATTGGTTTCGATGGCAAGTTCTAAATCTTTTTTGGCACCTACTTTGGCTTGTATTAAATGGTCGCAATGAACCGTGCTGGGAACGGCAACCGAATTGCGCCCACAAGTCATAAACTGCAACAAGGCCATTTGAGCTGTTGCATCTTGCATTGCAACACGATCGGGAGCAAAATCAACATAATCAATACCTCGAACTGGCAGTTTTGAAACATCCTTAACAAAATGAGTGAATAATATTTTTTCAGAAAGTGTTAATGGGCGATCACCAACTATTTGTCGTGCAGTTTCTATTTTTTTAGGAAAGGCCGAATAGATTTTTTTTATAAGATCGAGGTCGAAAATCATGAACTACTTTTTTGATGATTTGAAAAAGAACAACGTATAGCTTGAATCGATATTTTACAATGTACACATTGAAATTGCAGTGCAAAATTAAGCAAAATCAATCTTCTTGAAGCAAGAATTGGAGGTTGTTTCTAATAGTAATAATTTAGCTAGATGAATCGGTTCAAAAATTTCATAGAATGGAATGCATTTGGTGTTTGTTCTGCAATTGGTCTTAAAATGGGTATCGCCGTAAGTCGAATTCGGCAATATTTTATGTATACTTCATTGTTAACGATGGGGTCTCCCATTGTGATTTATTTGGTGATTGCTTTTTTGATGAACATCAAACGTTTTATACTTTCTGCTAAAAGAAATCCTGTTCGTTATTTTTGATTCGTATAAACCACGGTTGTGCTGCTTTCAAAAATATCATGCTCAACGGCCAATTCTTTTAAATTAATTTTTTTTAACTCTTCAGAAAATTTACTTCTGCTAATTACAACTGCCTTGTTATTGCTTAGAAATTTTTGCAATGAATCCAATGAATAATAGACTGGAACTCTATTTGGTAAATAGTAAGCGAAGGAAGGATGAAAAATTTGATAGGCAACTACATTTTCAAATTTTTTTATAGTTGCAATTGTTTTTGACATTGGATTTTGGTTATAAATTTTAGGATAAACCCAATTAAAAAATAAAATATTAAACAAGAAATAAAATATAAAAATGCCTATTAGTGATTTCTTGAAATTATTTTTAGCGTTGAACCAAAAACCAATGAATGAGCCAGTGGTTAACAAAGCAAATACGATAGCTATATTTTCCATTCCGGAAGTTGCAATCTCATTTTTTATGCCAATAAAAGCAGCAATAGGCAAAGCAAGATTTACAAATAATAGAATTATAGAAGGATAATTTTTTGTTCGATTTTTACATTCTAAAATAGTTGTAAAAAAATGCCCGAGAATAATTGCAAGGAAAGGGTAGCAAGGCATTGGATAATTAGGAAGCTTTGTACCTGAAATGCTGTAAAAAAGTATAAAAATTACTAATACACATAAGGCCATTTTTAAAAAAGAATCTTTGAATTGTTGCTTGAAATTTTTTAGCGATTCGCCAATAAAAACAGAAGCGGGCAATAACCCTAAAAAAACAAAAAGGGGAACAATGATAAACAAACCGCTATGTCCTTCCATGGGTGATGAGAATCTTTTTACATTATGTTCCAAAAAGAATCCTTTAGTCCATTCGCCGTTTGTTGCATTATTTACCAACCAAAACCAAGGAGTTGCAACTGCAATAACTATTAATAAAGCCAATAAAATTTTCCAAGAAAAAATTTCATTCAATTTTTGTTCCCAAAGCAACCACAAAAAAATAGCGATTCCTGGCAAAGCTATTGCTACCGGCCCTTTGGCTAAAGTTCCCAATCCAAAACAAACAGCACTTAATAGCAGCCAATAAATTTTTTTTTCCTTGAAATAGGAATAAGCTGTAAAAATTGAAGCCACATTAAAAAATATAAGATAAGGATCTGGCACCGACATTCGAAACTGAAAAAGAAAATGAGTAGATGATAATAATATCAAACAAGTAATAAGTGCTTGGTTAGCGGAACTATGTTTTTTTACAAATAAATAAGTTATTAGAAAAGTAAATAGTCCCATTAAAGTTGAAAAAAACCTTGCTCCCCATTCAGTAATTCCAAACAATTCAAATCCGGCAAACATAAAAAAGTAATGAAGTGGCGGTTTAAGTGTTCTCAACTCACCATTGAAAGTGGGAACAATCCAGTCGTTGCGTTCATACATTTCTCTTGCGCATTCTGCATTTCGCACTTCGTCGTAAATCCATAGTGGAGTATTTCCCAATCCTGGAATTAAAAGAATTGCAGCTACTAACATCAGTAATAATAATAGCAAATTATTTCTACTCATATTACAGCCAATTGAGGTGAATGTTTTTTATGCTTTCCTCTTTTATTTTTTTTCTCAACTCCAAAATATTTTGTCTTTGTCCAGGAATTTTTGTTTCGTGAGTTTCTGTGTATAAGTTATCAAACAGAAGGTAAGTTTTTGTCATAATAATTTTTTCAAGAATTTCTGTTTCTGCTCCTTCAACATCTAATTTTATTACAGTAATTTTTTTATTCAACGATTGTATAAATTCAATTAAGTCCACAACTTCAATGGTGGAAGTTTTTGTTGCAGTCACATTTATTTTGTCGCTTTTTATTGAGGAACCCACGGTGAAAGCCAGTTCATTTTTGGTTTGATTTTTATGATGATATAATGTTACTGTTTCATTTTTATCCCAAACTCCTTTTTGAAAAAGATGTACATTGCTTGTAGCTGCAAAACGAGAAGAAAGTACTGCAAAAGCAATAGGGTCAGGCTCAAAAGCAAAAACGGTGGCTCCGGTTCCAGCAAATTTGTTTGTAATATTTCCAACATTGGCACCGCAATCAATAACTAGTGAATCATTATTTAATTCTTTTAAAATTGGAATTAATTTTAAATAACAAAGCCATAAAGCAAGTTTGTTTAAAATCGTTCGTTTCAGTAGTGCTAATGTCATATTTCGGCAATGGAGTTCAAAAATTAAGTGTTGTTATTTTTCAATGGGTTGTTAAAAACAAAATACAAACCTCCAAGCGAAGAAAATACATTGATTAAATAAAACAATAAACTAATAACGATGGCAATATGTACATCTAGATTAAAATATTTTGCACCTTCCAAAAAAATAAGTTCACGTGTTCCTAATCCTCCACCCAACGAAATAGGTAATACCGATATTACAGAAGCAACTAAAAAAATAAATATCCATTCACTTTGTAAAAGTGAAAGATTTAGTGCCAGCATAATAGAATATAAAGTGAAAATCATCATTAGTTGTACTATTATCCCCCACAAAAAGGTAGGAAAGAATCCGGTAAAAAAATCTTTTAAAAAAAAACGAACTACAATATATAATGTAACTACTGACAGTACTGAAAAAGCAGCAATCAGTATATCGTAAGTTGGATTATTAATTACAAAAATTGCGAATAAGGAAAGAAATAATCCCAAAGCAAGTAGTCCACTAATCCGATCGAGTAATACCGCAGCCGTTAATTTTTTATACGAAGCGTATTTGTTTTTTGACAGTAAAATAACTTTGTATGCGTCTCCACTTATGGAACCCGGAAGAAATAAATTATAAAACATTCCCAGCCAATACAATTTTGCATTTTGCAAAAATGTAAGTTGTAGTCCAATATTTTTAAAATAAATATTTAGTCGAATGGAGGCAAAAATAAGTTTGCCCATCATAAAACAAAATACAGCCAATACTATCCAACCAAGTTTGGCTTGTTGGATAGCTAATATCATTTCCTGAAAATCAATTTTTTGTGAAATGTACCAGAAACAAATAATTGTGACTGTGATTTTCAACAACAACTTTAAAATTGAACCAGCTTTTATTTTAGATGGATTTTCCATTTGTTTTTCTAATTCAAAAATGTTGAATAATTTTAAACAAAATAAGTTGAAAAGTTGGTCTAAATAAATAATAGTTGATGAAAATAAAAATTACTTTTTTTATTCTTTTCATTTCTTTATTCTCAGTCACAATGGCTCAAGAGGTAGTTATAAAGGATAAAAAGTATGGAACTATGTCGCTAAAAAAGAAGGAAAGTCTGAATCTTGAATTTTCCGTAAGCTGGTATAGCTATGATTTTGAAACACACAACCCAATTGTAACTGGACAAATTTTTCCACCCAATGTTCGTTTGCGCCCAATTAAAACAGAGTCATCAAATAATTTATTTTACAAATGGGAAGAGGGGCTGAAAGTTGGAGATGAAATTTACAAACAGTTTATAACAATAGCCGAAGCCAGCGCCACAATTGAAGCTGGACTTTATGAACTTTCTGTTTGTTGGAATGATGCTGTTAGAATATATATTGATGGAAAGCCTGTAATTGTAGAATGGAATTCATCGAAAAAAAGAACTACAAAAGCAGTCAGCAAAAAACTGGATTTAACATTAAGTGGTAATCATCATTTCTTGGTTGAGCATGTTGCACAAGGAAATGGAGCTGCTTTAATTTTAAACCTTAAAAAAGTGGAAGCTAAATAAAAAGATTATCGGCTATTGGCATCGTTCATTCTAATCTGTCTGCCTTTAAATTTTTTACCATCAATAGATCTGATCATTTGCTCGGCGGAGTTTTTATCGATTTCAATCCAGCTGTTCATTTCTTTCATATCAATTCTTCCTAAAACATCTTTTCTCAAATCACTCATATCCAAAACAAATTGTAAAAAACTAGCTTTATAAAAACCGTCTTTGGTGCCCAGATTTACAAATAAGCGAGAATAATTTTCATTTCCACTAAAATTTCTTCCGCTTGTATCGCGAAAAGATTTTCTATCGGAATTGTTATCAGCTCTTCGTGGCCTTGCAGTAGATCTATCTCTTCCAAAACCTCTATCGCGAAGGTTTAAGTCTTCCGAATTTTCATAATACTTTAAGAAGCGATCAAATTCCATGGCAGCCACTCTGCTCAATACTTCTTCTTTACTTACGTCTGCAAATTTTTCTTGCAACATCGGTAAATAGGTTTCATATTTTCCATGACTAATATCTGCTTTCATCAATTTTTCCATAAACGAAAAAAATTGTTTACGACATACATCAATACCTGCGGGAATATCCATTTTGTGAATTGAAATTTGAGCCATTTTTTCAATCTGTTTTAATCTTCCACTTTCTCTACTGTGAATAATGCTCATACATATTCCAGTTTTTCCGGCTCTTCCTGTACGTCCGCTTCGGTGGGTATAAACTTCAATATCGTCGGGTAGTTCATAATTAATAACATGTGTAATTCCTTGCACATCAATTCCGCGAGCAGCAACGTCTGTAGCAATAAGCAATTGCAAAGTTTTATCTCTAAATTCTCCCATTACTTTATCCCGTTGTCCTTGTGTTAAATCGCCATGTAGCGCATCTATGTCGTAACCTTCTCTAGTTAATTGACCGGCAATTTTTTGAGCATCGGCTTTGGTTCTTGTGAAAATTATACCATAAATACCGGGGTTGAAATCGATTATTCTTTTTAATGTTTCATATCGATGCTGAGAGGAAGCAACAAAATATTGATGGTCGATGCTCTTGTTTGCTGTATTCATTTTGCCAACCGTTATTTCTACCGGTTGATCCATATATTTTTTACTCACCTTTCTAATTTCAGCCGGCATTGTTGCACTAAAAAGCCAAGTGCTCTGACGGTTGGGAGTATTTTTTAAAATAAATTCTATATCGTCTTGAAAGCCCATATTCAACATTTCATCGGCTTCATCCAATACTACATAATGTATTTGAGCTAAGTTGATGGCTTTGCGTTCAATTAAATCAATTAATCTTCCCGGAGTGGCCACAACAATTTGAACGCCTCTTTTCAACTCACGAATTTGAGAGCTAATGGGTGATCCACCGTACACAGCTAAAACATTTGTGTTGGGTGTAAATTTTTTAAATAAATCAATGTCTTTTACAATTTGAATACACAACTCTCGTGTGGGACAAATCACCAGCGCTTGCGGAAATTTTTGTGTATTGTTTACTAATTGGAGTAGCGGTAATCCAAAGGCGGCAGTTTTACCGGTTCCTGTTTGAGCAAGACCAATCATATCTTTTGTACCACTTAGTAAAACGGGAATTGCCTTTTCTTGAATTGGCGTGGGGGTAGTGAAACCAAGTACCGTGATTGCCTCAATTAATTGCGAATCCAATCCGAGATGCTGAAAACTCATTTGTTGAAATTTTTGCAAAGGTAACGTAATTGAGTAGGGGACTCTGTTTTATTTAAAGATGGTATCTTTTACGAACCCGACATTTTGAATTAAATAGATTATTCATCAAGCTATAATGAAACAGAGTTAAAAAATAAGTATAAAAATCTTGTAGGTTTAGTTTCATCCCCTTACCTTTGCACTCCAATAAAAAATTGGAAATATTTAAATGTCGCAGAGAATCAGAATAAAACTACAATCTTACGATCATAACTTATTAGATAAGTCAGCTGAAAAAATCGTAAAAACCGTTCGCAGCACAGGAGCGTTTGTAACTGGACCTATTCCTTTACCTACGCGTAAAAAAATATTTACTGTATTGCGTTCGCCGCATGTGAATAAGAAAAGTCGTGAACAGTTTATGTTAGCAACGCACAAGCGGTTATTGGATATTCACACAACGTCGAGCCGGACTGTAGATGCACTGAGTAAAATAGATTTACCCAGTGGAGTAGAAGTAGAGATTAAAGCATAAGTATTTAGTTCTTATAATTTTTATATTGCCATCTCTCAATTCTGTAAACAAGAAAAAAAGAGCTCTGGTTTTTTAAATAAAACAAACCATTCAGGGTTTGTTTACTACCGGTACTTCCCCACAAAGGAAAAGGTCGGTGGCAAACGGGGATTGAAATTACGTTTTGGCGTAAATGTCCCAATAATCCTGCAGGTACAAATTGATAAACATGATAGGTATTATTGGAAAAAAAATAGGGATGACAAGCATCTTCGATCCTTCGGGCAAACAAACAGCTTGTACTATAATTGAAGCTGGTCCTTGCGTTGTAACGCAAGTAAGAACTACCGAAACCGACGGGTACAGCGCACTCCAACTTTCCTTTGGCGATAAGAAAGAAAGGCGATCCAACTTATCCGAAAAAAATCATTTTGCAAAAGCAAGTACATCTCCCAAAAGTTTTCTGACCGAGTTCAGAAATTTTTCTATTGAAAAAAATCTTGGTGAATCAATTACTGTTGACGTTTTTGTCGAAGGCGAAACGGTTAGTGTAGTTGGTACAACAAAAGGTAAAGGTTTCCAAGGTGTTGTAAAACGTCATGGATTCCACGGAGTTGGACAGCAATCACACGGACAGCATGATCGTCAGCGTGCACCCGGTTCTTTGGGTAACTCTTCCGATGCAAGCCGTGTAATGAAAGGTATGCGTATGGCGGGACGTACTGGAACTGATCGTGTAAAGACGAAAGGTTTGAAGGTGGTTAAAATTTTCCCTGACAAAAATTATATATTAATAAGCGGTTCTGTTCCAGGTTACAATGGTTCAGTCGTTTTAATACAGAAGTAATATGCAAGTTGACGTTTTAAATATTAAAGGAACCAAAACTGGTAGAACCATTGAGTTACCGGAAGAAATTTTTGGTATAGATCCTAACAATCATGTTGTTTACTTAGCAGTAAAGCAATATCGTGGTGCACAGCGCCAAGGAACACACAAGGTTAAAACCCGTGCAGAAGTTCAAGGTTCGAGTAAAAAGTTGCATCGCCAAAAAGGAACTGGTGGAAGCCGTAAAGGAAATATTCGTAACCCCTTATATAAAGGTGGTGGTACTGTTTTTGGTCCTAAACCTCATGGATACGATATTAAGCTTAATAAAAAAGTGAAAGACCTTGCAAAAATGTCTGCACTTGCGTACAAAGCAAAAGAGAATGCAATTGTTGTTGTTGAAGACATCATTTTCGAAGCGCCGAAAGCAAAAGGATTTGCCGAAATACTTACTAATCTAAAAGTAGCGAGCAAAAAAACATTGTTTTTGATGTCCGAGCATGATAATAATTTGTGTTTAAGTTTTCGCAACATCCCTTCAGTAACGGGTTGTTCGTTAAGTGACATCAATACGTACGACTTGGTTAATGCAGATGTATTAGTAATGACGGAAGCTGCAGCTAAGATTTTTACTGAAGAACTTACTGAAGCATAAATAATTTAAAAAGCCGAACGATGAAACTGAATGATATTTTAATAAAACCGATTTTGAGCGAAAAAGCAAACGCACAGCAGGATAAATTGCGTCGTTATGCCTTTCGTGTAGCCAGAAAAGCAAACAAACTAGAAATCAAAACAGCGGTTGAAAGTTTTTATGGAGTAACTGTAATTGATGTGAATACTGCAGTGACACCGTCAAAAACAAAATCAAAGAATACAAAGGCAGGAGTTATTGTGGGTCAAAAATCGGGTTTTAAAAAAGCATTTGTAACAGTAGCGGTAGGAGAAGCAATTGACTTTTATTCAAATATTTAAACTATAGCTGGCGAAGCTGAAAATTTCGCTAATAATAAAAATTGAAGAATGGCACTCAGAAAATTTAAACCAGTTACAGCAGGCACAAGATGGAGAATAGGCAATGCTTATGCTGAAATTACAACCAATAAACCCGAAAAATCTTTGGTAGAAACAAAGAAAAGCACGGGTGGTCGTAACTCTTCGGGACACATGACTATGCGTTATTTAGGAGGAGGCCATAAAAAGAAATATCGTATAATTGATTTCAAAAGAAGTAAAAAAGATTTAGAAGCAACTGTTCTAACCATTGAGTATGATCCCAATCGTACCTCATTTATTGCTTTGATTCAATATGCTGATGGAGAAAAAAATTACATCCTTGCTCCACAAGGATTAATCGTTGGAATGAAAGTAATGAGTGGTGATAATGTAGCTCCAGAAATTGGAAACTCTTTGCCTCTTAAAAATATGCCATTGGGTACAATGGTGCACAATATTGAAATGCAACCTGGACAAGGTGGAAAAATTGCAAGAAGTGCAGGATCGTCATCTCAGCTTAATAACAAAGAAGAAAAATACGCGGTGTTGAAAATGCCAAGCGGAGAATTGAGAAAAATATTGATTAATTGTTATGCAACTGTTGGCGTTGTTGGAAACAGCGATCACGGGTTACAGAAAATGGGTAAAGCCGGAAGAAATAGATGGAGAGGTATTCGTCCGCGTACACGTGGTGTTGCCATGAACCCTGTTGATCATCCGATGGGAGGTGGTGAAGGAAAAGCATCAGGTGGTCATCCAAGAAGTCGTACTGGTAAATATGCAAAAGGCCAAAAAACTAGAACACGTGGAAAGGGAAGTGATAAATTGATTATTCAAAGAAAGAACGGAAGTAAATTAAAATAAAAATTTAAACAGAATAAATGGCTCGTTCAATTAAAAAAGGTCCGTACATCGCAACTCATCTCGAAAAAAAGGTGGTTGCTATCAATGACGGAAAAACCAAAAAGTCAGTCATCAAAACCTGGAGCAGAAGATCTACCATCAGTCCGGAATTTGTTGGCCACACATTTGCAGTACATAATGGCAATAAATTTATTCCAGTGTATGTAACAGAATTTATGGTGGGTCATAAGTTGGGAGAATTTTCTCCAACCCGTCATTTCAAAGGTCATTCAAGTAAAAAAGTAGTAGCATAAATTGTTGTTTGATAAGTAAACAACAATCCGAAACAAGAAATAAATAATAATGGAAGCAGTAGCAAAATTGAACAATTATCCAACATCGCCTCGAAAGATGCGTTTGCTGGCCGACCTAATTCGAGGAGAAAAAGTAGAAAAGGTTTTGGCTATTTTGGAGCATAGCACCAAGCATCCTGCCACACCACTTCGTAAATTGGTTTTAAGTGCTATCAGCAACTGGAAACAAAAAAATGAAGGTGGCAATGAAGACCAATTAATTATTAAAACAATTATGGTGGATGGCGCAAGAACCTTAAGAAGAATGCGCCCTGCACCTCAAGGTCGCGGGTACAGAATTCGTAAAAGAAGCAACCACGTAACCTTGATAGTTGATGTGAAAGGAACTAAAGTTGTGGCTCCTGTAATTATAGAAGGCGCAGAGCCTGCAATAGCAGAAGCGCCAAAAACAGTTGCAGCAAAAAAGACAGTAACAAAAAAAACTAAAAAAGCATAACCAATATTTATGGGTCAAAAAGCAAATCCGATTGGTAATAGGGTAGGAATCATCCGCGGGTGGGATTCTAACTGGTTTAGTCATAAAAAAACTTTTGCAACTAAGCTCATTGAAGACACAAAAATTAGAGCCTATTTGAATGCAAGAATTAATAAAGGTGGCATCTCTAAAATTGTAATTGAAAGAACACTGGGTAAACTTATTGTTACAATCCATACCTCAAAACCAGGAATCATTATTGGTAAAGGTGGTGGTGAAGTAGATAGAGTAAAAGAGGAGTTGAAAAAATTGACGAATAAGGAGGATTTCCAAATTAACATTCTTGAAATTCGTCGTCCAGAGTTAGATGCAATGATTGTAGCAGATAACATTGCTCGTCAAATTGAAAACAGAATTAATTTCAAAAGAGCTATCAAATTAGCAATCGCTTCTACTTTAAGAATGGGAGCTGAAGGAATAAAAGTAAAAGTTAGTGGACGTTTGGGTGGAGCAGAAATTGCACGTAGCGAAGAAATAAAACAAGGAAGAGTGCCTTTGCATACTTTCAGGATGGATATTGATTACGCCAATGTTTTTGCTTTAACCGTTTACGGTAAAATTGGAATCAAAGTTTGGATTTGTAAAGGAGAAGTTCTTGCAAAAAGAGATTTGAATCCAAATTTTGTAGGTGGTAAAACTGAAACTGGTGACAGAGGAGAAAGAAGAGACAGTCGCCGCGATGACAGAAGAGAAGATAGAAGAGATGACAGACGTGGTGGTGGAGAAAGAAGAGGTGGAGGTGGTGCCGGAAGAGCAAGAAAAAACTAAGCTGACGATAACAAATTATAAGATTATCAAACTGAATTAAAATGTTACAACCAAAAAGGTCAAAACACAGAAAAATGCAAAAGGGCCGTATGAAGGGAGAGGCCAAAAGAGGGGCCGTTATTTCATTTGGTTCCTATGGTTTAAAAGCATTGGATCAACATTGGCTAACCGATCGTCAAATTGAAGCGGCTCGTCAAGCATTAACCCGCCATATGAAACGTGAAGGAAATGTGTGGATTCGTATTTTTCCTGATAAACCCATTACAAGAAAACCTGCGGAAGTAAGGATGGGAAAGGGTAAGGGTAACCTTGAGTTTTGGGCAGCGGTTGTAAAACCAGGTCGTATACTTTTTGAAATTGATGGAGTTACAGAACAAGTAGCAAAAGAATCATTGGAATTAGCAGCCGGTAAGCTACCCATCAAAACAAAATTTGTAATTCGTAGAGATTTAGTTTCTAAATAATAAAGATTTTAAACAGACAGAAATATGTCAAAGAAAATAGATTTTTTAAAAAGTATTCAAGGCTTAAATGAAGCCGACTTGAAAACAAGAATACAAGAAGATGAATTGCGGTTAAAAAAATTGCAATTCGCACACGCTGTTTCACCCTTGGAAAATCCGATGACTATCCGTGGGATTAGACATGAAATAGCTCGTTTGAAAACCGAATTAAGAAAAAAAGCACTTAGTTAATAAACCGCTTTAAAAACCGAAAAAATGGTTGATAGAAAATTAAGAAAAACAAAAACAGGCGTTGTAACCAGCAACAAGATGACGAAAACCATCACCGTTGCCGTTGAGCGAAAAGTAAAACATCCTATTTACGGAAAATTCGTAAAAAGCACTTCGAAATTTCATGCACACGATGAAAAAAATGAATGCAGTATTGGTGATACCGTAAAGATTATGGAAAGTCGGCCACTTAGTAAAACTAAGCGTTGGAGACTTTTAGAAATTGTAGAAAAAGTAAAATAATAAATCGAAGAAAACCATTGCTGTGAGCTATCGAGTCGTTTCAGCATAAAGCAAAATATATGATTCAACAAGAAAGTCGATTAAAAGTTGCCGATAATAGTGGTGCCAAAGAGGTACTCTGTATCCGTGTTTTAGGAAACAGTGGACAACGATATGCAGGTATTGGCGACAAAATTGTTGTTACAGTAAAAGACGCTCTTCCTGCCGGTGGTATTAAAAAAGGTACCGTTGCCAAAGCAGTTATTGTGCGTACAACAAACAAAATGAGGAGAAGTGATGGATCGTATATTCGTTTCGATGATAATGCTGTTGTGTTATTAAATCCTTCGGATGAGCCCAGAGGAACTCGAATTTTTGGGCCAGTGGCTCGTGAGCTTCGCGACAAAGGCTACATGAAAATTATTTCATTAGCACCCGAAGTACTGTAAGCTGATAAAAAGGGTATAATTATTAAAGATAAAAAAATGAAAGACAGATTTAAAGCAAAATTCAATATCAGAAAAGGAGATAATGTAGTCGTTATTTCCGGTGATGATAAAGATGTAACCAAACCCAGAATCGTAAAACAAGTTTTGGTGGAGGAGAAAAAAGTAATTGTAGAAGGCGTTAATATTATTACGAAGCATACCAAACCTTCCGCACAAAATACACAAGGCGGTATTGTGAAAAAAGAAGCACCCATTCAAATCAGCAATGTTATGTTGTGGGATGCAAAAGCAAAAGCAGGAACAAAAGTAAAGCGAGTTAGAGAAAATGGAAAAACGGTTCGCATTTCTAAAAAGTCCGGAGAAAAAATATAATTATGAGTACTAAAGTATATAATCCACGCTTGGCAGTGAAATACAAAAATGAGGTAGTTCCTTTATTGGTTAAACAATTTGGATATACCAGCATAATGCAAGCCCCCAAATTAGAAAAAATTTGTTTGAACCGTGGTGTTAATGGTTCTGTAACAGATAAGAAACTCATCGACATAGCTGTTGATGAACTTTCAAATATTACCGGTCAAAAAGCGGTTGCCACAATGTCTAAAAAAGACATTTCAAATTTTAAGTTGCGTAAGCATATTCCAATTGGTGCTCGAGTAACATTGCGTGGTGTTAAAATGTATGAATTTTTGGATCGTTTAATAGCCGTTGTATTGCCACGTGTGAGAGACTTTAAAGGAATTAATGAAAAGTCTTTTGACGGAAGAGGTAATTACACAATGGGTGTAACAGAACAAATTATTTTTCCTGAAATTGATATTGACAAAGTAAATAAGATAACCGGAATGGACATCACTTTTGTAACTACGGCTGCAAATAATGATGAGGCCTATGCTCTTTTGAAAGAATTGGGTATGCCATTCAGAGACGCTAAAAAAACAACTAACTAAAAAATAAAATTGACTTATGGCTAAAACCTCAATAAAGGCCAGGCAGAAAAAAAGAGAAAAAATGGTTGCCCATTATGCCGAAAAACGCAAAGAGCTGAAAAGCGCCGGCGATTGGAAAGCATTAGATGAGTTGCCAAAAAATTCTTCTAAGATTCGCTTGAAGAATCGTTGCCAAGTTAGCGGTCGTCCAAGAGGATATGTCCGTTACTTTGGATTATCTAGGATTGCTTTGCGCGACATGGCACTCGACGGAAAAATTCCGGGACTTAAAAAAGCGAGTTGGTAAAATTGGGAATTTGAGTAACCCTTTCAATACAACTCATTAATAAATTTTTGAACTGATTAATTTTAAATAAAATGGTAACAGATCCAATAGCAGATTTTCTAACACGAATTCGTAATGCGCAGATGGCTGGCCATCGCATTGTGGACATTCCTGCTTCTAATTTAAAAAAGCGAATGACGGAAATTCTGTACAACCAAGGTTACATACTGAAGTACAAATTTGAAGAAGACAATAAGCAAGGTGTTATCAAAATTGCATTGAAGTATGATACACAAACTAAGCAACCAGCAATTCAAAGTTTGGAAAGAGTAAGCCGTCCGGGATTGCGTTCATATGCGAAGCCTGAAGAATTTCGCCGTGTGAAAAATGGTTTAGGTGTAGCTATCGTGTCCACTTCAAAAGGAGTGATGACCGATAAAGAAGCTAAAGTGCAAAATGTAGGTGGCGAAGTACTTTGTTATATTTATTAAGAAAGAAAAAAATAAACTGATTTTATGTCTCGAATAGGTAAACAACCCATTACAATACCAACCGGAGTTTCAATAACAATGGGCACGGATTTAGTGGTTAAAGTAAAAGGTCCAAAAGGAGAGTTAATGCAAGCTGTTGACCGCGATATTACAGTGGAAATAAAAGATGGTGTAGTAAATGTTACACGTCCAACTGATCAAATCCGTCATCGTGCTTTGCATGGTTTGTATCGTGCACTGATTGCCAATATGGTTAAAGGTGTTACAGAGGGGTACAAAAAAAATCTTGAATTAATTGGTGTTGGTTTTAAAGCCAGCAATCAAGGAAATCTACTTGATCTTTCATTAGGTTTTTCTCATAATATCATTTTTGAAATTCCAAAAGAATTGAAAATTGAAACCTCTCAAGAAAAAGGACAAAATCCAAAAATTGTTCTTGAAGGAATCGATTTACAATTATTGGGACAAGTAGCTGCAAAGATTCGTGGCTTACGCAAGCCTGAACCATACAAAGGAAAGGGTGTTCGTTACGTTGGTGAGTTTGTTCGTAAAAAAGCAGGTAAGGCAGCGGGTAAATAAAATTTAAAAATTCATCTGATTAAGTCAGAAATAAATAAAAGAAAATGAATCCTAAAGATAAAACAGCAAGAAGGCAGAACATACGGTTCGGTATCCGTAAAAAAATCAGTGGAGTTGCTGCAACACCAAGATTATCTGTTTTCAGAAGCAATACCGAAATTTATGCTCAATTGATTGATGATGTAAAAGGAGAAACCCTTGCATCTGCATCATCAAAAGATAAGAGCATTGCAGCACAAAAAATAACTAAGTCTGAAAAAAGTAAATTAGTAGGAACATCCATTGCGAATAAAGCTACCGAACTTGGATTGAAGGCAGTAGTATTTGATAGAGGTGGTTATTTGTATCACGGTCGTGTAAAAGCATTGGCAGAAGCAGCAAGAGAAGCGGGATTAAAATTTTAATCTCTCTCGTTAAAAAACATTTTTAAAACCGAAATAAGTACATGTCAAAAGTTAATTTAGAAAAAGTAAAGCCAGGCGACTTGGAATTGAAAGAAAAAGTAGTTTCAATTAATCGAGTTGTAAAAACAACAAAAGGTGGTCGTACATTCAGTTTCTCTGCCTTAGTTGTGGTAGGTAATAGTAAAGGTGTTGTGGGACATGGATTAGGAAAAGCAAAAGAAGTACAAGCAGCCATTACTAAAGGAATTGAAGATGCTAAGAAAAATCTTATCAAAGTTCCAATAATGAAAGGTACCATTCCGCACGATCAATTAGCAAAAGAAGGTGCCGCCAAAGTATTTATAAAACCAGCCGCTCATGGTACTGGAGTTATAGCCGGAGGCAGTATGCGTGCAGTTTTGGAAAGTGCTGGTATTACAGATGTACTTGCAAAATCATTGGGTTCTGCAAATCCACATAATGTTGTTAAAGCTACTTTTAAAGCATTGGCTTTATTGCGCGAACCAATTCATGTTGCAAAAACAAGATCAATTGGATTGAAGAAAGTATTTAATGGTTAATAAGAACAACAACTAAAGAAGTCGAAATGAAAAAGATAAAGATTACATTAGTAAAAAGTCCCATTGACAGACCCGAGCGTCAAAAACTTACTTTGAAAGCACTTGGATTAAACAAGGCAAATGCTTCACGTGAAGTGGAAGCTACTCCTCAAATATTGGGAATGGTTCGCAAAGTAATTCACATGGTAAAAGTGGAACAAGTATAAATAAAATTTTTTAAGCGAGCTCCGTATTTTGAGTGATACATAAGCTTTCGGAGCGTTAAGTATAAAATAAAAGCAAAATGAAACTACACGAATTAAGACCTGCAAAAGGCGCAACAAAAAAAGAGAAACGTATTGGCCGTGGTGAAGCATCAGGCCATGGTGGCACATCAACAAAAGGTAATAAAGGTGGACAGAGCCGTGCCGGTTACAAAAGAAAAATGGCACACGAAGGAGGGCAAATGCCTATTCAACGTCGTGTTCCAAAACGTGGATTTACAAATATTCATCGTATTGAATACAAAGTATTCAATGTAGGGCAAGTAGATCACTTGGTTGAAAAATACGGCTTGACAGATTTTTCAATGGAAAATTTGTATGTGAATGGATTAGTGAGCCAAAACGACCGTGTAAAACTGTTGGGTAATGGCGAAATAAAAGCAAAAGTGAGTTTCAAAATAAATGCAGTGAGTGAAAAAGCCAAAGCTGCTGTTGAAGCGGCTGGAGGATCTGTGGAGTTAGTAAAATAATTTTTCGTAATTTGCAACGACGCGTTTTGAAATGCGTCTTTTTTGTTTAAGGCATTTAAATTATTCTATACCGTGAAGAAATTTATACAAACGCTGAAAAATATCTGGACTATTGAAGAACTACGCAATAAGATAGTTTTTACAATTCTATTGATATTAATTTATAGAGTTGGTGCACATATTGTCTTACCCGGTATTGACGCCAACGAGATCGGCAATCAAATGGTGAACGCCAAAAAAGGTGTTCTAGGTTTCATTGATACGTTTGCCGGTGGCGCATTTTCACAAGCTTCTATTTTTGCATTGGGTATTATGCCTTATATCTCTGCCTCTATTTTTATGCAGTTGATGTCTGTGATGGTTCCTCAAATGCAAAAAATTCAGAGAGAAGGAGATAGTGGACGCAAAAAAATTAATCAGTGGACACGTTATCTTACTGTTGCCATTACAATAGTTCAAGCATCTGCTTATGTTGCCTTCTTAAAACAAATGACACAGCAAGGTGGAATGATTGAAGGATACAAAGAATATTTTTGGCTTTCAACAGTAGTAGTACTTACGGCAGGAACATTATTTGTAATGTGGTTGGGTGAAAAAATTACCGACAAAGGTTTGGGTAATGGAACTTCATTGATTATTATGGTAGGAATTTTGGCAAGACTTCCTCAATCTTTTATGCAAGAATTAGATGCTAAATCAACACGTAGTGGTCAAATTTTAATTTTTATCATTGAGATTGCAATCTTGATATTTATCATTTTAGGAAGTATTTTATTAATTCAAGGTACTCGAAAAATTACGTTGAATTATGCCAAACAAATTGCAGGTGGTAATAGACAGTTCACTGGAGCCAGACAGTTTCTTCCCATTAAAGTAAATAGTGCAGGTGTAATGCCCATCATTTTTGCGCAAGCCATTATGTTTTTACCTACCTTATTTTCGTATAGTAATTTCGAATCAGGAAAAGGAATTGCACGAATTTTTAACGATCATACCAACATCTGGTATATGGTTTTTTATGGTTCCGTGGTTATAGGATTTACTTTTCTTTACACTGCCTTAATATTTAATCCCAAACAAATTGCTGAAAACCTGAAGCAAAATAATGGCTTCATTCCGGGTGTAAAACCTGGGCAACCCACAGCAGATTATATTGGAGCTGTAATGGATAGAGTTACTTTACCCGGTGCAATATTATTGGCGTTTTTGGGTATTCTTCCTGGTATTGCTCAATTAATGGGAGTTTCACAAGGGTTTTCCAGTTTCTTTGGAGGAACATCTTTATTAATTATGGTGGGTGTAGTTTTAGATACGCTACAGCAAATTGAAACTCAGTTATTGATGCGTCAATACGATGGCTTGATGAAGAGTGGACGAATTCAGGGAAGACAAGGATTAACTCAGACTTCTATGTAAAAATTTTATAATAAAAATTATTGAAACCTGGCATAATTTATTGCCGGGTTTTCTTTTTTAAGAAGATATTTGCCACATGATTATTTGTAAATCACTTGAAGAAGTAGAATGGATGCGCCAAAGTGCTTTGTTGGTTAGCAAAACATTGACGGAAGTTGCAAGTATCATCAAGCCCGGAATAAATACACTTCATCTTGATAAAGTAATTGCAGAATTTATTAGAGATCATAAAGCAACTCCATCTTTTCTTAATTATCATGGCTATCCTTTTAATTCATGTATTTCAGTAAACGATGTAGTGGTGCATGGTTTCCCTGATAAAAATGAACTAAAAGAGGGGGATGTTATTTCTGTTGATGTTGGTGTGATATTGAATAAATGGCATGGTGATCACGCCTATACATTTGCCATTGGCAATCCAGGGAAAGAAATTATTCAATTAATCAAAGTAACAAAAGAGTCGTTATACAAAGGCATTGAACAGGCAATTGTAGGAAACAGAGTTGGTGATATTTCATTTGCCATCCAAAATCACACAGAAACAAAATTTGGATATGGTGTGGTTCGAGAATTGGTAGGACATGGATTAGGAAAAGATTTACACGAAGATCCACAAGTACCAAATTATGGAAAACGGGGTTGTGGATCACAATTAAAAAACGGAATGGTATTGGCAATTGAACCTATGATAAACTTAGGGACAAGATCTGTGTTTACAGAGAAAGACGGATGGATCGTAAGAACAAAAGATAAAAAAACATCAGTACATTTTGAACACGATGTATGTGTTCGAAAAAACAAAGCGGATATACTTTCCGACTACAGCATTATTGAGGCGGCTGAAAAAGCAAACTCCAATTTATTTAGCGATTACTGAAGTAAAACAGCAAATGTTATTCAAGTGTTTTCTTAAATCTTGCAACATCTGCTTCAGCGTGAATGGTAGAGTTATGAAACAAAAAGTCAACGAATTGTTTTGCAAAAAAAGGTGCTAGCGAGCATCCTTTAGTTCCCATTCCATTTAAAATGCCAATGTTTTTTTTATTAGGTAGAAATCCAACAAAAGGCCTTCGTTCAAGGTTTGCAGGACGAATAGATGCTTTATGGTCTACGATTTTAAATGGAACTTTCAGCCAATCTTGCAGTTGTTTTTTTGTTTTGTCCAAAAACTCTTTAGTAGGATTTTCATCTTTGAAATTCCATTCGTAATTGCTGCCAACCCAAAATAAATTATCTTTTTGTGGTGCCAGCACTATTCCCTTTTTATAAATAGTTGTAGTTGGAATTTCGGCAGATGCAATAAGTAGTGCTTCCCCTTTATTGAATGCAAAGGGGAGATGTTTAAAATATGGATTTTGCATAGAAGCTATCCCATCGCAGAAAATAATTTTTCCTGCACTAATATTTTTATAAGAAACACCTTTTGTATTGCTGGAAAGATTACGAATATCAAAATCTTCTTCAACTAATCTATTGCTTGCAACTAATTTATTTCTCCAAGCAGGAAGCACTTCTTGTAAATTAAAAAGAAAGCAAGGATTAATTTCACCATAGCCAAATTCATACTGGAAGAGTGAATGAAATTTATCCTGATCGTTGCAATGCTTTAGAAAATGTTGTTCTGATTTTAATCGTTCTTCAAAAGCCGATTTTGATTGCTGCGTTGGAAAAAAATCAATCGTGTTTTTTTGAGAAAGTACAGGAATGCCTAACTCTCTTTCTAATTCAACACTTGCAATTTTTAAATGTGATAGCAGAGATTCAATAATCCATGTTTTCACTACTCTTCTTCCGGTAACTGGATTAATAATTCCTGCTGCTGTTCTTGAAGACGAATTGATTTTATTATTATCAATGACTACAAAACTTGCTCGTGTTTTTGATAAATAATAAGAAAGCCATGTGCCGCAAATACCTTGTCCAACAATTATGAAATCAACTTTCATGTTGTAAAATTAATCTTAAAAAAACCGCACGATGGCGGTTTAAATATTTATTTTGATTAGGCTTTAAGAATTTCAGCCATTTTTTTTCCAATATCTGCAGGACTATTTACAACGTGAATACCACATTCACTTAATATTTTCATTTTAGCTGCGGCAGTATCATCGGCACCACCAACAATTGCACCGGCATGTCCCATTCTTCGTCCGGGAGGAGCTGTTTGTCCCGCAATAAATCCAACTACAGGTTTTTTATTTCCGGTTGATTTTATCCAATTAGCTGCTTCCGCTTCCATTCCACCACCAATTTCTCCAATCATTACAATGGCATCCGTATTCTCATCGTTCATAAATAATTCTACCGCATCTTTTGTAGTTGTGCCAATGATAGGATCGCCACCAATTCCAACTGCTGTTGAAATACCAAGTCCTGCTTTCACAATTTGATCAGCCGCTTCGTAAGTTAATGTCCCCGATTTTGAAACGATACCTATTCTTCCTTTTTTAAAAACAAATCCCGGCATAATTCCCACTTTACATTCGTCGGCAGTAATTATACCCGGACAATTTGGTCCAATTAATTTTGTATTTCCTCCGTTTAAATAATGTTTAACCTGCACCATATCTTGAACCGGTATTCCTTCTGTTATACAAACTACTAATTCAATTCCGGCATCAGCAGCTTCCATAATTGCATCAGCAGCAAAATTTGGTGGCACAAAAATTATACTCACATTAGCACCGGTGTTTTTGACACAGTCTGCAACTGTATTAAATATAGGCTTATCAAGATGTGTGCTTCCACCTTTTCCGGGAGTTACACCACCTACAATTTGTGTACCATATTCGATCATTTGAGAAGAGTGAAAAGTTCCTTCCGTACCTGTAAAACCCTGTACAATAACCTTGGAATTTTTAGTAACAAGAATACTCATATTTACCTTGAATTAATGGCGCAAAAATAGTGGATTTAAGCAGGGAAATAATATAAAGATTACAAGTTTAACCAATAAGTTAGCTTGGCTACAATGGCTCTATTCTTGGGCATAAAAGCTGTTACTTGTCTATTGTTGACAAGGGTTTGCGGATCGTCAGAAGCAAAATAGTTATCCGTATAAACAATAAAAAAGTCACTTACGGGTTTGAAACGCCATTGAAATCTAGCATTGAGATTAAAATTATTAATCTGATTATTATATTGTAAAAAGGCATTGAAAAATACAGATCGGCTAAATGAAAATTCTGCCTTTGGTCCAATCAACCAAAACGCCGCATCTGAATAGGGCTGTGGAAGATTTATTTTAGTATAGTTTACATCCAAACTAATTATGGCGAAGATGCCGGCACGATAACTCCAAGTAGTTTGCATTTGAGTTAATGTTCCATTGAAGTATTCACCAAATCTTCCGTTAAGGGAATAATAAAAACTCTTTCGTTGATTACTTCTGAAATTAAACCGATTACTTCTATAAGTATAACTTGTTCCGGCGGGTAGTGAAGCACCACCTTGATTGGTAGGATCAAACGGACTAAATAAATACGTGTAATCATGACGAAGAAATGCGCCATTCAATTCGGCACCACTTTGGAATGCGAAACGATAAAAGATACCGGCATCCCAATCTGTAACGCGTTTCTCATTTTTTCCGTAAATAATATCCCAATCAGGTCCCATCCTAAAATTATTTATCCATTTACTAATTTTGTTTTTTGGATAAAACACAAAAGAAATATTACTGGCAGTGCTGGCAAATCCATTACGAGGAACGTAACCAACTTCGGCAACAAAATTTTTACCTACATTATTAATTGAACTATTGAGGTTTATTTTTTTGCCGGTAAACTGAATTTCTTGTCCCATTGCAATTTGGCCAACGCTATTTTGCGGAGCAAAACTTTTATGTAAAAAAAGTTTTCCAGTAATACGACTGTCTTTACTAGCTAAATTGTAATCCATTCCAATAACACGATTGAAGCGAAGCGCACTCGACTTGTTATTTAGTTCATCTTTATTTACAACAATTAATCCAATATTACTTCTTGCACCTACTCTACGTTCCAACGCAAGTGTTGTAAAGTTGGCAGCTTTAATATTTCCAAATTTGCCTGTTTGCATATTCAAAACGCCAACACGCCAATCTTTATTAATTCTTCCACTAAAGCGAGCACCGGCAAGAATGGGAACTTTCGTGTTTTCGCCTGTTGCCGGATTTTTACTCAAACCAATTCTTCTCGAAAAAAATGGGTTAATACTTTGGCTACCAAAATTTCCAAAGAGGTCGTTGTTTTCTAAAAAAAATTGTCTGCGTTCCGGAAAAAATAATTCAAAGCGACTAAGATTTGTTACTTGTCGATCAACTTCCACTTGTGCAAAATCGGGATTCACTGTAAGATCGAGATTTAGCGCTGGTGTAATTGCAATTTTTGCATCCATCCCCATCTCAAATTCTTTTTTTACAGGAGTTTGTTTAATAAAATTTTTAGATCCTCCAGCTAAGCCAAACGGAATGATAGAAAAGTTTTTGCCTGGAAAAGGTGGTGGTTCATCCCACAGCATTCTTCCACTAAAATTAATGTCAATCATTCTGAAATTACGAGGAATGGGAGCCCAGCTACTTCGCTCGTTTATAAAAAGATTGTTTCGTGCAAAATTAATATTCCACTCATTTTTCCCTGAAGGATCTAATTTATAACGAAGCGTTTTAAAAGGAATTGCCATTTCAACGGAATAATAATCTTTGTTTCTTACCGACTCGCAATACCATTTATTATCCCAATCGAAATTGTTATCGGCTCCGCCAAAAATCAATCCTTCTTTTTGCGCACCAAAAGGTGTAACGGAGAAATAAAATCCATTCAAATTATCTCGAAATGGATCAATCAAAACAAAAAATACATCGGAACTTCCATTGGGATAATCGCGACGAAGACTCTGTACTACATACTTTTCTGGTTGATAACAGACTCCACTGATATATAGAAATTGATCGTCGAAAGTAATTTTGGCAACTGTTTGCATAGCTGCTGTCGAAGAGTCGTAGGGAAAATTTTGTTTAAAGTTGTTAGCTACTTCTGCGCGGCTCCAGTCTTCTTCATCCAATTTTCCATCCACAACAATTTTACCAACTGCTTTTTTGATATGGATAAAATAGTTGTCCTCATTACGCTGAGGCGTACTAGTTTGTGCCAATAAAAAATGGGTAAATAAAACGAATAAAGTGGTAAATATTATTTTCATAAAAGTGCCGCAAAGGTACGCCACTATTATAGTATGGAAAGGCGATTAATGGATGAACGGCGATTAATAACTATGGATGAAATTAAAGAGGAGGGGGGACCTATTAATTAGGTACTGGTCAAACCTTAAGTAATTTTTTTATTGCTTTTGGGTTTCTTCCGTCATTCTTTTTTCTTTCGCATCTTTCAAAAATTCCGATGCAAATATGAAATCGTTCAGTAATTTATTTTTCGAAAAAATAATTTCTTTATTGGAACCTTCCCATTCTTTTTTTCCTTGATGCATGTAAACAATGAAGTTTCCAATTTCCATCACGCTATTCATATCGTGCGTATTTACAACCGTAGTGATTTTATATTCCTCCGTTAAATCTTTGATGAGCTGATCAATAACCAACGAAGTTTGTGGATCTAATCCTGAATTAGGTTCGTCACAAAACAAATATTTTGGATTTAAAACAATGGCTCTTGCAATACCAACTCTTTTTTTCATTCCACCACTCAAAGCCGAAGGATATTTTTTATTGGTAGCATTTAAGTTCACGCGATCCAGAACTTCGTTTACCCGTTTTAGTTTTTCCTTGTACGATAAATCTGTAAACATATTCAACGGAAAAAGAATATTCTGTTCTACCGTCATGCTATCAAAAAGTGCGGATCCTTGAAAGAGCATCCCTATTTCTTTTCGAATAACGGTTCTTTCTTTGAAACTCATATTAGTAAAATTCTGTCCGCCATAAAAAATTTCACCTTGGTCCGGTTCGTACAGTCCCACCATACATTTCATTAGTACAGTTTTTCCACTACCACTGGCACCAATAATTAAATTGCATTGTCCAGTTTTTAGAATCGTGCTTACGTTGTTAATGACATTTCTTTCATCAAACCCTTTTACTATATTTTTAGCTTCAATCATTATTTGTGTAAAATAAGTTAGAGTAATAAAGAGGCTAGTAAATAATCGGCAAGTAAAATGAGAATGCAAATGACTACCACGGCTTTCGTACTTGCTTTTCCAATTTCCAAAGAACCTCCTTTTACATTGTAACCATAAAAACAGGAAATGCTAGCAATAATAAATGCAAATGTGTAGGCTTTAGTCAATGCAAAAAAAACATTGTACGGCAGAAAACCCTCCATCAATCCATGATCAAAAGTGTAACCAGAAATAATACCCACCATAATTCCTGCGGTGCGGCCTCCCATAATTCCTAATACAGCTGCAATGATTACTAAAATTGGAATGACTAATAAGGCAGCAATAATTTTGGGAAAAATTAAAAAAGTTTTAGAGTTGATACCCATAATTTCTAGCGCATCAATTTGTTCACTCACACGCATATTGCCCAGTTCGCTGGCTATTTTACCGCCAATAACACCCGCTAATACAATACAAACTAAGGTGGGCGCAAATTCTAGAATGACGGTATCTCGCACTACTTGCGCAATTGTTGACAATGGAATAAAAGGACTTACAAGTTGGTAGGCTGTTTGAATAGTAGAAACAGCTCCCATAAAAACAGAAATGATGGCAACGATACCCAACGCGCCAATTCCAATTTCGGAGCATTGATGCATCAGTTCGTTCCAATACACTTTTTTGTTTTCCGGTTTCGAAAACATTCCTTTTATCATCAAACAGTAACCACCAATTTCACTGAATAATTTCATAAAAAATTATACTGAAAAGTACGAAATAAATTTTGTGTTTTTTTAGGAAAATGAACGAAACGCAAATTGTCTATTACATTTCTTGTTTTGCTTTGTTGATGCGTTTCCACCAACGAGATTTTTTAACAATTTCTTCGGTAGGTGCTTTCGTTTTTATTTGTGCATCCACCACAGCAATCATTGCCATATTGATAATACTACGAACGGAACTTCCCAATTGAAGAATGTGTACTGGTTTTTTTAATCCTAATAAAATAGGACCGATGGCGTCCGCCGTATCTAATTCTTTCAACAAATTATACGCAATATTTCCAGATGCTAAATTGGGAAATATTAGTGTATTCACTTGCATATCGATTAACTCGCAAAAAGGATAATTCTCTTTCATCATTTCGTTGTTGAAAGCCACACTCGCCTGCATTTCGCCGTCAATAATAAGTGATGGTGTTTTTTGTTTCACCAAATTTCTAGCTTCATTCATCAACCGCGCTTCGGGTGAACTGCTACTTCCAAAATTGGAATAACTCAACATGGCAATTCGAGGAGTGATATTAAATTGCTGAATTTCTTTTGCTACTAATAATGTGATGTCTGCTATTTCTTGTGCCGTTGGATTAAAGTTAACTGTGGTATCAGCTAAAAATATTGGTCCTTTTTTAGTGAGCATTAAATACATGCCGGCAATTTTACTCACGCCTTCTTCGGTACCAATAGTTTGAATAGCTGGTCGAATGGTATCGGGATAATTTTTTGCCAAACCGGAAATCATACAATCGGCATCACCACATTCAACCATCATACAACCATAATAATTTCTATCGCGCATTATTTTCTTTGCTTCATACGCATTAAAACCTTTTCGGCCGCGTTTGCGAAGAAAAATTTCTCCATATAAATTTCTTTTCTCTTCGGTAGCATCACTTTTAGAATCCAAAATGGGCAACCCTTCAATGTCAATTCCGTTTTCTAAAGCAATTTGTTTGATTTTTATTTCATTGCCCAACAAAATCGGATAGCCAATTCCTTCGTCGATGATTATCTGTGCTGCTTTTAATATTTTAATATTATCGGCTTCAGCAAAAACAATTCGTTTCGGATTTCGCTTGGCTTTATTTCCAATTACACGCAACACCTGATTATCTAATCCTAATCTTTTATTCAGTTGTGTAGTATATTTATTCCAATCAAGAATTGGAAATTGAGCCACATTACTTTCCATGGCAGCTTTAGCAACAGCGGGAGCAACCGTAATCAATAATCGCGGATCGAGTGGTTTGGGAATAATATAATCTCTACCAAAAACGATGTTCTTTTCGCCATACGCCATATTTACAATATCGGGTACCGGTGTTTTGGCTAATTCGGCTAATGCTTTTACGGCAGCCAATTTCATCGCTTCGTTGATTTGTTTTGCTCGAACATCCAATGCACCACGAAATATATATGGGAACCCTAAAACATTATTAACCTGATTGGGGTAATCGCTACGGCCTGTAGCCATAATAATATCTTTTCTTGCACTGGTGGCTTCTTCCCAACTAATTTCAGGATCGGGATTGGCCATTGCAAAAACGATTGGATTTTTAGCCATGCTTTTAACCATCTCAGCAGTAATCGCATTTCCAACGCTTAATCCAATAAATACATCGGCATCCTTCATTGCTTGCGATAGCGACATATCGGTGTTAGCATTGGCAAACTTTAGTTTAAATTCTTCAAGATCGGTTCTTCCTTTATGAAGAACTCCCTTTCTATCGAACATAATAAAATTTTCGTGTTTGGCTCCTAACGATTCATATAAATGACTACAAGCCATGGCAGCAGCACCGGCTCCGTTTACAACAAATTTTACTTTTTCAATTTTCTTTTTTTGAATTTCCAATGCATTTAATAAAGCAGCCGCTGATATAATAGCGGTACCGTGCTGATCGTCGTGCATTACCGGAATTTGCAATTCATCTTTTAATTTTTTTTCGATGTAAAAACATTCCGGTGCTTTTATGTCTTCCAAATTGATGCCCCCAAAAGTGGGTTGCAAGGCTTTTACAATTTGTACAAATTTTTCTGGATCTTTTTCATCAATTTCAATATCAAAAACATCAATATCTGCAAAAATTTTAAACAATACACCCTTTCCTTCCATAACCGGTTTGCTGGCTTCGGGACCAATATTCCCCAATCCCAACACCGCCGAACCATTGCTGATAACGGCTACTAAATTTCCTTTAGCGGTATATTTATAAACGTTCTCAATATTTTCAGCAATTTCTAAACAGGGAAAGGCTACTCCAGGCGAATATGCCAGCGACAGATCTCTTTGCGTTTTAGCTTCTTTTGTGGGTACTACTTCAATTTTTCCGGGCCTTCCGTTGGCGTGGTATTCAAGTGCTTGTTGTTTGCGAAGGTCATTCTGCATAATTCTAATTTATGTGAATTCAGTTGGTTGCTGAAAAATATAGGAGTGTGCAAGTTACAAAATAATGAAATTACAATCCGAATCTTCGATACTGCTGATTAGTTATGAGAATATTGACTTCGATCCTACGGTACGATGTCTTCGTCATCACTCAGGAATCTCAGGGCTCAGTAACAGTACTCAGCCAAAAAAATTTGCTCTCTGAGTAAAGTCGCAAACTTTTATCAAGCGAGCTTAGACGAGATTCTAAATTTATGAAAGGTAAAAAATTGTAATACTTGTATCCTATTTTTGCACCCACAGCAACTTAATAAATAACTCATTTTGAATCCTCCGATTATTCCAAATACAACTAAAGATGTTCAAGAAGTTATTGCTGTTCCCCACTACATCAAACACGGAAATGAATTTGTTCTTTTGCCCGAAGGAGAAAGCTTTTCACTTTTATCAAAACAACAGCAGGATTTTAAAAGAATACTAGATATTCTAAGTGCTTCTTTTGGGTTGATTTTTTTATCGCCTTTATTATTGTATGTAGCTGTTCGCACAAAATTTTCAGGTTCTATTTTTTATTTTCAGGAACGAATTGGTAAAAATGGAAAACCTTTTTTAATGATTAAATTTCGTTCAATGGTTGAGCATGCGGAAAAAAATGGTCCACAACTTTCCTCCGAAGAAGATAATCGAATTACGCCATGGGGAAAAATTATGCGTCGTTGGCGCTTGGATGAACTACCTCAACTTTGGAATATTCTAAAAGGCGATATGAGTTTGATTGGACCTCGGCCTGAAAGAGAATTTTTCATTCAGCAAATAATAGCTAAGTATCCTCACTACAAAAATTTGCAACAAGTAAAACCAGGGCTCAGCAGTTGGGGAATGGTGCAATTTGGATATGCAGAAAATGTAGAAGAGATGATTGATCGAAGTCGTTATGATTTTTATTATCAACAAAACAATTCTCTTTTCTTTGATGTAAAAGTTGTGTTGGGCACTTTGGGAGTTATTCTTACTGGAAAGTAAGTCCTCGTTGGCAGCCGGAATACAAAATTATTTACTATCTTAACATCGTTAGATTACAGTCCTATCATAAGGGGACAAATCAATGTATGAGATAAAGGGAGCAAAGTTTGTTGTAAAAATTATAGCCGGTGCAGTATTTTGTGCTGGTTTTTTTATTTAAGTAAATAAGTGTAATGAAAAAACTATTCACGAATCTTACCTTTTGGGTATTAACTGCAATAACAGTTGGGGCATTGTTGGGGCATTTTTTCCCAGCAACGGCAGTCAGCATGCAACCCTTGGGAAAGTATTTTATTGAAGTTGTAAAAATATTTATCAATCCCATAATTTTTTTAACCATTTCGTTGGGCATTTGTCAAATGGGAAGTTTGAAAAAAGTAGGAAGTGTGGGAGGTAAGGCTTTATTATATTTTGAAATTGTAACTACGCTGGCACTTGTAATTGGAATTGTAGTTGCTTGGCTAATTCAACCTGGAAGAGGAGTTGATGTTTCTGCTGTAAAAAACGGAGCTATCACAACGTTTACAAATAGTGCTGCCGCATTTAGTTGGTTGAATTTTTTCAAAAATAATCTTACGATTCAAGTTGTTTTATTTTCCATTTTCTTCGGTATTTTCTTGGGAATGTATAAAAACAAAGAGGTCATCATTCAACCACTTTCCATTTTTTCAAAATATGTTTTTAAAGGGTTGCATTTTGTAATGTTGTTGGCACCTATTGGTGCCTTTGGAGGAATGGCATTCACTATTGGAAAATACGGCATCGTTACTTTATTGCCGTTGGGCAAATTGATGATTACCGTTTATGTTACCATGACTGTATTTATTTTTTTGGTGTTAGGTTTGATTTTGCGTTACTATAAAATCAGTCTTTGGAAATATTTAAATTTTATAAAAGAAGAGTTGCTCATAGTTTTGGGAACATCTTCTTCCGAAGCTGCATTACCATCTTTGATGGAAAAATTAGAAACGATGGGTTGTTCCAAATCCGTAGTGGGATTAGTGGTGCCGGCGGGTTATTCATTTAATTTAGATGGAACAACTATTTATTTATCGATGGCGGTACTTTTTTTGGCGCAAGTATTTAATATCGAATTGAGTTGGGGTCAGATATTTATGATTATCGGTGTTTTAATGATTACTTCCAAAGGAGCTGCAGGCGTTACGGGTAGCGGTTTTATCGTATTAGCTTCTACACTGTCTGCCATAAAGGTTATTCCAGTGGAAGGACTTGCTTTGTTGTTGGGTGTAGATAGATTTATGAGTGAAGCAAGAGCCCTCACAAATTTTATTGGTAATGGAGTTGCCACTATATTTTTAGCTAATAATGAAAAAGAATTTGATAGAAAGAAAATGGAAACTGCATTTTCAAAAGAAGTGTATGAGTATGATTTAGCTGAAATTCAACAATCGAATAAAAAATAATTTTGTAATTAAGGAGTTAACGAACTTCCCAAGTAAGCCATCATCCCCATTCCAATTTCAATGGCGTCTTCATCAATATTAAATGTAGGTGTGTGCACTCCGGAAGTGATTCCTTTTGCTTTATTCATAACACCAACGCGGTAAAAGCAAGCTGGAATTAATTGAGCATAATAACCAAAATCTTCGGCACCCATTCTTATTTCAGTTTCTTCAATATTTTCTTTTCCAAAAAAATCAGCTGCAGTATTTTTAGCAAATTCATTTAATTTTTCATTGTTAAAAACAGCAGGATAGCCCACATCAATTTTTAAATCTATTTCTCCTCCCATACTTTTTACCAACGCTGTGGCGTTGTTGCGAATTAATTCGTGCGCTTTTTTTCTCCAATCTTCATCCAGCGCTCTAAAAGTTCCCATCAGTTTTACTTGATTTGGAATAATATTAGTGGCCGTTCCTCCTTCAATTGCTGTTATCGATAACACCGTAGGATTAAGCGGGCTAGAATTTCTGCTAACAATTTGTTGCAGACTGATGATTAAATGTGATGCAATTAAAATGGGATCAATACATAAATGTGGAGTGGCCGCATGTCCGCCTTTCCCTTTTATTGTAATATAAATTTCATCTGCACTTGCCATTACTTTCCCACCGCGAAAACTTAATTTACCAATGGACAATCCCGGATGAACGTGCATGGCAAAAATTGCCGAAGGTTTTGGATTTTCTAAAACTCCTTCTTTTATCATATAACTGGCACCACCCGGATTTTTTTCTTCACCCGGTTGAAAGATAAGTTTTACGGTTCCTTCCCATTCACTTTTTAATTCGTTCAAAATTTTTGCAGCGCCCAACAAACAAGTTGTGTGAACGTCGTGACCGCAAGCATGCATTTTTCCAGGAAATTTTGATTTATAAGCGATATCATTTTCTTCCTGAATGGGCAATGCATCTATATCTGCACGAAGTGCTACAATTCTTTTTGAAGGATTCTTTCCTTTAATAATTCCCACCACACCTGTAGTGGCTTTCAATTCAAATTCAATTCCAAATTCTTTTAATTTGGTTTGAATAAATTTTGATGTTTCAAATTCCTGATAACTCAATTCCGGATTGGCATGTAAATGTTGGCGAATAGCAGTAAATGCAGGAGCATAATTCTTTGCCAACAGTTTTATCTTTTCTTTCATTTTGTAAAAATACTGCTTCGGATCAACGTGAGGTTATGAATCTGAATTGTTAGTTTCTTGTTTTAATTCTACCACTTCCGCAATTATAAATACACCTGCTGGAAAAATAGTGAGTAGTTTGTTTTGAAACTCAACTGCTTCTTCATACGTAATAAAATTTCCCACTTTCAATTTAAAATACGGCGATTGATAAATGAGATACGTTTTTAAATCAGGATAATGTGAGTTCAGTTTTGATTTTGCCGCAATGGCTTCTTCCCGTTTATTTGTCGTGATGATTAAAAGTCGAAATCCTTTTTTAAATTTTCTTATCTCTCGGCTGGTTTTTTCATTAATCTGTTGTTGCTTCTTTATTAATAAATCCAACCGTACATCTTTGTGAACAATTATGGAGTCTTGTGTAAAAGCAACCAATGGGAATAAAAAAAAAGATAAAAATAAATAGTACTTCATAAATAGGTTCAAAAAATTGTATTACTATTTAATATCCGCCACTACCAGAACCAATGGGTTCAATAGGGTGCCAGGTTGTTTTTATTTCTTGCATATTTTGAATAAAATAGGGAGATTGCCCTTCCGATTTATTCCAATCAATCTTGTCATAGAGTTGAATTCTCTTTACGTTTCCGGCTGATTTTTCTTGTATCATTTTTTGTATTGCATGATTTGTTTCGCAATAAATAGTTGCATTCACATCCATGTGTTGTACAAACCAAGAAGACAATTCGGAAATTTTACCCGTAAGAATATTTACAACTCCTGCTGGTAAATCGGATGAGTTCAATACTTCTGCAAACGTTACCGCACACAAAGGATTTTTTTCCGATGCTAATACAACACAAGTATTGCCACCGGCAATAACGGGTGCAATTACAGAAACTAATCCCAATAAAGAACTGCTTTGTGGAGCAATGATGGAAACAACACCAGTGGGTTCCGGAACAGAAAAATTGTAATGTGCACTTGCAACAGGATTTACGGAACTAAAAAGCTGTTGATATTTATCGCACCAGCCAGCGTAATAAATTAATCGATCAATTGAAAGATCAACTTCTTTCGCTCCTTGTGATTTAGAATTTCCTTGCTGTACAAGTTCATCAATAAACTGTTGCTTTCTTCCTTCTAGCATTTCGGCCATTCGGTAAAGAATTTGCGACCGATTAAATGCGGCACGGTTTCCCCATCCACTGCAAGCATTTCTTGCAGCAATGACTGCATCACGAAAATCTTTTCTTGAGCTCAAACAAATGTTGGCAATTTTTTTTCCACCTTCATCGATGAGATCATAAAATCTTCCGGATTCGGATCTTGGAAATTGTCCTCCGATATAAATTTTATAAGTTTTCAAGACTTCAATTCTTTTTGAAATTGTTTTTTTTGATATGGTTGAATTATTCATTGTAAAAATTAAGAATTAATAAGATTTACATAAGGCAACAAACCGTGCAATCCTCCTTCTCTTCCAAAACCACTTTCTTTAAAACCGCCAAAAGGAGAAGTAGGATCGAATTTATTAAACGTGTTCGCCCATATAACACCTGCTTTTAATCGTTTACTCATATTAAAAATTTTCGAACCTTTATCTGTCCAAACTCCTGCGCTCAATCCATAAGGTGAGTTGTTCGCTTTTTCAATTACTTCATCATCAGTTCTAAATGTAAGTATCGCCAAAACAGGCCCAAAAATTTCTTCCTGCGCAATGCGATTACTTTGTGCCACATTGGTAAACAAAGTGGGGCGACACCAAAATCCTTTTTTGGGTAAGGCACATGGACTCTCATACAATTCTGCACCTTCTTGTTTTCCTATCTTCAAATATTTTTGAATTGTTTGAAGTTGTTGTCGAGAATTGATGGCGCCGATGTCGGTATTTTTATCAAGTGGATTTCCTACGATTAACGATTCTAACCTGTCTTTTAATTTTTGAATTACTGTATGGGCTACTGATTCTTGAACATATAATCGAGAGCCGGCGCAGCAAACCTGGCCTTGGTTAAAAAATATTCCATTGATCACACCTTCCACTGCTTCATCTAATGGTGCATCTTCAAAAATAATGTTGGCGGCCTTACCTCCTAATTCTAGTGTCAATTTTTTGTTTGTTCCAGCAGTTGTTTGCAAAATAATTTTTCCCACTTCGGTTGAACCTGTAAATGCAATTTTTTTAATTTCGGGATGATTTACAAGTGCTACACCTGTTGCTCCACCGCCGGTTATAATATTTACAACTCCGGGAGGAAGGTCTGCTTCTTGAATTATTTCGGCAAGTTTCAACGCTGTTAATGGTGTAGTTTCTGCAGGTTTTAAAACTACGGTATTTCCCGTGGCTAATGCCGGTGCAATTTTCCAAGCGGCCATTAATAAAGGAAAATTCCAAGGTATTATTTGTCCTGCTACACCTATTGATTCTGTTCTTTTATTAGGAAATGCATAATCAAGTTTATCGGCCCAACCAGCGTAATAAAAAAAATGATTTGCCGCAGCGGGAATATCAAAATCACGACTTTCACGAATTGGTTTTCCGCCATCCAATGTTTCGATGATGGCTAACTCTCTGGCTTTTTCTTGTATTATTCGCGCTATTCTGAAGATATATTTTCCTCTTTCTTTGGCGGCCATTTTTTTCCATACTTTTTCGTAGGCATTTGTGGCTGCTTTTACTGCTTTGTCAACATCTGCCGCGTTGGCTTCTGCTACTTCACTTAATTTTTCTTCATTGGAAGGATTAATAGTTGGAAAATATTTTTTACTTAATGGGGCTTCAAATTTTCCATTAATAAAAAGATCATATTGTGGTTTTATATTGGCGGCTGACGTACTCTCAAGTGCAGGCGCATAGCTGCGCGTAGTTTCAAATTTTAATTTGAGAGTATTTTTCTTCTTTTTTGGTAAAACGGTTTGCATTTTTTTATCCATAAAATAATATATGATTCGTTTTTAAAAAGTCAATCTAATTTTAATCGATACTGAAATAATTTCCTGATTGATAATTTCCAGTTCTTTCCTTTTCAATTTGCATTAATACGTCATTGGCTAAACTGCTGGCGCCAAAGCGAAACCATTCATTATTCATCCACGCATCACCCAAAGTTTCTTTCACCATCACCAAATAATGCAATGCTAATTTAGATTTTGAAATTCCGCCGGCAGGTTTCATACCAATCATTTTTCCAGTTTGATAATAAAAGTCTCTGATAGCTTCCAACATAACTAATGTTACAGGCATCGTGGCGGCAGGTTGAATTTTCCCCGTTGATGTTTTAATAAAATCGGCCCCGGCATGCATGGCAATATCGCTGGCTCGTCTAATTTTATCCATCGTTCCCAATTCGCCAGTTTCCAAAATTACCTTTAGCCGTGCTGCGCCACAAGCATCTTTAATAGTAGCAATTTCGTCAAACACATAATTGTATTCACCAGCCAAAAATTTCCCTCTCGAAATAACCATATCCACTTCGTCGGCTCCTTCTGCTACCGCAAATCGTGTTTCTTTGATTTTAACTTTTTGGGGGACTTGACCACTTGGGAAACCGGTTGCAACAGATGCAATTTTAATTCCTGATCCTGCTAATGCTTTCTTAGCAATACGAATCATGGCCGGATAAACACAAATAGCGGCAACGGTTGGCAATCCAGGGTAAGTATCGTGTAAATGCTGTGCTTTATAACAAAGTTGTTTTACTTTTCCTTCGGAGTCTTTTCCTTCCAACGTTGTGAGGTCAATCATATTTAAAGTAAGAAATAGACCATTGAGCTTAGTTTCCTTTTTAATACTTCTTTTGGTAAACCGAGAAGCTCGTTCTTCTAGACCTACCTGATCTACAGATGGGGACTTTAAAAAACCAAAGAATTTATCCTTATCATTCATAAAAAACATTTCACAACAATTACGTTCAAAGATAACCAAGTTTAGTGGGAACAGGTCGTCGACCGTTTATCATTTTTTAATGCGGTATTTGATACATTACCTTAAATTCGATTTCTGTTCAAAAAAAATAACAATGAAAAAAATAAAAATTCTAATCGGATTATTGCCAATATTATTTTTTGGCAACACCGTATTTTCCCAACAAACATTTCCTGTAAACGGAGTTGCAGAGCCTCGAGAAGGATGCTATGCATTTACAAATGCAACGATTGTTCAAGATGGACAATCAACTTTGAGCAATGCTACACTTGTAATTAGAAGTGGTAAAATTATTTCTGTTGGCACAGGAGTAACAATTCCTGTAGATGCTGTTGTGGTTAATTGTACTGGAAAATATATTTATCCTTCGTTAATAGATATTTATTCAGATTATGGAGTGGCTACTCCACAAAGACAACAAGGAGGGCCAACAACTGCGGCTGCTTTTTTTTCACAACAACAACAAGCTGGCTCAAACACAAAAGGGGCGTTTGGTTGGAACCAAGCAATTCATAGTGAAACGGATGCCGTTCGTTTATTTGTTTCCGATGATGCAAAAGCAAAGCCCTTACGTGACCTTGGTTTTGGAACAGTATTAACGCACCAAAAAGATGGTATCGCCAGAGGAACAGGATCCGTTGTTTTACTTTCAGGTGAAAAAGAGAATTTAACTTTTTTGAAAGAAAAAGCATCGGCACATTATTCTTTTGCAAAAGGAACTTCATCGCAAAGCTATCCATCATCAATGATGGGATCTGTAGCATTATTGCGTCAAACGTATTTAGATGCACAATGGTATAAAAACAAACCCAGTACAGAAGGTATTAATTTAAGTTTGCAAGCATGGAACGAAAATCAGAGTTTGCCTCAATTTTTTGAAGTAACTGATAAGTGGGGTGCAGTGCGAGCAGATAATATAGGAGATGAGTTTGGTGTTCAATATATTATTAAAGGCGGAACAAATGAATATCAACGCATTCAAGAAATTGCCGCTACAAAAGCAGCGTATATTTTATCGTTAAATTTTCCACAAGCTCAGGATGTTGAAGACCCCAATGATGCACGATTTATTGCTTTAAACGATATGAAGCATTGGGAATTAGCACCAACTAATCCAGCAGTTTTTGAAAAAGCGGCCATTCCTTTTTGTTTGACTGTTGCAGATTTACGTGATCTAAAACAATTTTGGCCCAATCTTCGCAAGGCAATGGAATATGGACTTAGTGAATCAAAAGCATTTGAATCATTAACAAAAACTCCAGCAACTTGGTTGGGTATTTTTGATAAAGTAGGGAGTATTGAAGCAGGAAAAGTTGCTAATTTTTTAATTACATCAGGTCCTTTGTTTGACGAAAGAACTTCCATTCATCAAAATTGGGTAAATGGAGAAAAGAAATCTGTAAAAGAAGATAATTGGGTTGACGTAAAAGGAACTTATGATTTGACGATTAATTTAGGTGGAGAAAGCACTAAATATATTTTAGATGTTAAGGGCACTAATGCTGCATCTGTAATTGGGAAAGATACATTGACTGCAAAATTTTCGCACGATGGGAAAATGGTAAAAATTGGGTTTGATCCAAGTGCAACAAAAAGAAGACCCAATCTTCCTACAGGTGGTGATACTGCACGAGCAACACAAAGACCGATGGGTGCAATGGCTACTGCACCAAGTGCTGGCCCATCATTTCGTTTGAGTGGTGTAAGTAATGGAAATGAGTGGAATGGTTTTGGCGAAGATCCAACAGGAGCAAAATTAACATGGACAGCTAGTTTTGTAAAAGCTTCAGACGTAAAAGCAACTACACCGAAAAAGAAGGATGCACCAAGCGTAGGAAAAATCACATATCCTTTTCTTGCATTTGGAAATGAAGAACTTCCAAAACAAGAAAACTTACTTTTTAAAAATGCAACTGTTTGGACGAGTGAAAAAGCTGGAAAACTAGAGAATACAGATGTGCTTGTAAAAAATGGAAAAATTGTTCAAGTTGGAAAAAATATTAGTGATGCTTCTGCAAGGTTGATTGACGCAACGGATAAACATTTAACGGCAGGTATCATTGACGAGCATTCCCATATTGCATCTTTCTCAACAAACGAAGGGGCACAATCAGTTACTTCGGAAGTTAGAATTGGCGATAATATTAATCCAGATGATATTAATATCTACAGACAACTTAGTGGAGGTGTTACGGCCTCTCATATTTTACACGGTTCAGCCAATACCATTGGTGGACAAACGCAATTGATTAAAATGCGTTGGGGTGTAAACGATGATCAATTGAAATTTAAAGGATGGCCGGGGTATATAAAATTTGCATTGGGTGAAAATGTAAAAAGATCATCCTCAACACAAGGGAATACGCGATATCCCGATACGAGAATGGGAGTGGAGCAAGTTTTGACGGATGCTTTTACTCGTGCAAAAGAGTATGCAGCGGCGCTTAAAGGTCCTGATGCAAAAAATGTAAGGAGAGATTTGGAATTAGATGCCTTAGTAGAAATTTTAAACAACAAGCGATATATTACTTGTCATTCTTACATACAATCAGAAATTACTGCAGCGTTACGAGTTGCAGATAAGTTGGGTTTTAAAATAAACACGTTCACTCATATTTTAGAAGGATATAAAGTTGCCGATAAGATGAAAGAACACGGAGCAACTGCCGCAACATTTAGCGATTGGTGGGCTTATAAATTTGAAGTACAAGATGCTATCCCATATAATCCAACAATTATGCAAAGAGTAGGAATGAATGTAGTCATCAATTCTGACGATGCGGAAATGGCTCGTCGTTTAAATCAGGAAGCTGCAAAAAGTATTAAATATGGCGGTATGGGTGAAGAAGAAGCACTAAAGATGATAACAATCAATCCTGCAAAAGCTATGCACATAGAAGATAAAACGGGTAGTATTAAAGTAGGTAAGGACGCCGACTTGGTGCTTTGGAGTTATCATCCGTTGAGTATTTATGCTAAATCACTTTATACAGTTGTTGACGGAACAATTTATTTTGACAGAGAGCAAGACAAGAAAAAGAGAGAGCAAGTGCAAGTAGAAAGAAACCGATTGATTCAAAAAATGTTGAGCGAAAAAAAATCGGGAATGCCTGTTTTGCCGGCACAACCTAGCTTTCAATTTATTAATGTTTGTGGCGATCATGGACACAGTCATGGTTTATTGGCAATCGATTTAATGGATGGTAATTAATTTTTAAAACTAATAAAATGAAAAAAATAATTTTAAAATTTGTTTTTACGTTGGCACTGCCCACTTTTTTAGTGGCACAGGATAATGTTTATCCAGTAAAAACAGCTAACGATATACTAATTGAAAATGCTACTATTCATATTGGTAATGGACAAGTAGTTGAAAAAGGATCGGTACTCGTTTCAAAAGGAAAAATAGTTGCAGTAGGTGTAGGAATTGTTGCTTCAAAATCTGCAACAATTATTGATGGTAGTGGCAAGCATCTTTATCCCGGTTTGATTTTATCTTCTTCAACATTAGGATTGGTTGAAATGGGAAGCGGTGCTGGAAGGCCTATGAACGATGCATCCGAAATAGGAGAGATGAATTCAAACGTTCGTTCCATCGTTGCATATAATTCTGATTCAAAAGTGATTAACACATTGCGCAGCAATGGAATCTTGTTAGCCAACGTAATTCCACAAGGAGGAACATTAGCTGGACTTTCAACAGTTGTACAACTCGATGCTTGGAATTGGGAAGACGCTGCTTATAAAATGGATGCTGGTGTTAATTTTAATATGCCGGAATTATTCAATCGCCCTAATCAGTTTGCAGCAATGTTAGGTATTCAGTTGCAGCAAAACGATCCAACAAAGCAGGCTTTGGAAACAATTGAAAAAGTAAAAGTTTTTTTCCGTGAAGCAAAAGCATATCAAGCTGAAACAAAACACGAAGCATCTAATTTAAAATTTGAAGCGGTAAAGGGATTGTTTACTAAATCGCAAAAATTATTTATTAATTGCAATACTGTAAAACAAATGCTCATTGCCATTGATTTTGTAAAAGAGTTTGGTTTTAGCGTTGTAATTATTGGCGGAAGCGATAGTTGGCAGATTGCCGATTTATTACAGAAAAATAATATTGCAGTAATACTTGGGCAACAACACAGTTTGCCAACACTGCCCGATGACGACGTTGATCAACCGTACAAAATGGCTACTATTTTACAAAGCAAAGGAGTTCTTTTTGCTATCAATGATGAAGACACCCAAAATCGCGGAAGAAATCTTCCTTTCAATGCTGGCACTGCAGCGGCTTATGGCATAACTAAAGAAGAAGCACTTTCTGCTATAACATTAAATGCAGCAAAAATTTTGGGAATTGATAATGTAACCGGTTCAATAGAAGTTGGTAAAGATGGAAATTTGATATTGAGTGAAGGCGATATTTTAGATATGCGATCTAGCAAAGTTACAACGGCAATTATTCAAGGTAGATTAATCAGCCTCGACGATAAACACAAGCAACTGAACGAAAGATATAAACATAAATATGGATTGAAGTAAAAAATCAATTCCTTAAAAGTAAAGAGTCCGAATTTTAGTTCGGACTCTTTTTTATTTAATCTAAAATCGAAATAACTTATTCTCTTCCGTGACAGTGCTTGAATTTTTTTCCACTACCACAGGGGCAAACATCGTTGCGTCCTATTTTGGGTGCTACTTTTACAGGTTCGTGTTTGACAGCAACTTGTTCAGATTCTTGATATTGATTTTTAGCCGTAGAATTTACATCAGCCGCATCTTGTTTAGTTATTTTTAAATTACTCAAGTCGGTTTTTTCTACTTTGCCTTCACGAAGTGGCGCATTATTTTTCTGTTGTGGAATAGCCGCGTGGCATAAAAATGAAACGATATCTTTATTTACTTCGCTATCCATACGTTTAAATAAATTAAACGCTTCCATTTTATAAATCACCAATGGATCTTTTTGTTCGAGGTAAGCAGTTTGCACACTTTGTTTTAAATCGTCCATAGCACGCAAATGTTCCTTCCAAGCGTCATCAATTATTGCCAGAGTGATATTGCGTTCTAATGCATTGCATAATTCATCGCCATTTGAATTAATGGTACGATTCATATTTGCCAACACATTCATTTCTTTTCTTCCATCTCCAAAAGGAACCACAACATTTTCAATATGGTTGCCTTGCATCAATCGAATATTTTTAAATACAGGAATGGATGATTTCTTAAGCTCTTCTTTTTTTAACTGATAATTGGTAGTGGCTTCGGCGTATAATGAATCTATCAAAAGGCCTTCATTATTTTTTAAAAATTCTTCTTTAGTAATTTTTGTATCCATTCCAAAGTTTACAATGCAGTCCAACTTAAATCCTTCAAAATCTTCGAGCTCTCGGTAGTTGCTTACAATACCTTCGGCCACCACTGAAAAAGCATTGTCGATATCAAGAGCCAAACGGTCTCCAAACAAAGCGTGTTGTCTTTTGCTATACACAACGGATCGTTGTTTATTCATAACGTCATCATATTCGAGTAATCGTTTACGGATGCCGAAATTATTTTCTTCCACTTTTTTCTGCGCTCTTTCAATAGAATTTGTAATCATGCTGTGCTGAATTACTTCGCCTTCTTTGTAACCCAATTGGTCCATAATTTTTGCAATACGATCGCTACCGAACATACGCATCAAATCATCTTCTAATGCCACATAAAACTGAGAAGTTCCAGGATCACCTTGACGACCAGAACGACCTCGTAACTGACGGTCAACGCGTCGGCTATCATGCCTTTCTGTTCCAATAATTGCCAAACCGCCAGCATTTTTTACTCCTGCTCCAAGCTTAATATCAGTTCCTCTTCCCGCCATATTGGTCGCAATAGTTATAGCGCCAGATAAACCGGCTTCTACAATTACTTGAGCTTCGCGAGCATGTTGTTTTGCGTTCAATACATTGTGCGGTATTTTTTTTACTTGCAACATTTTGCTCAACAATTCACTTACCTCTACAGATGTTGTACCCACTAAAACCGAACGACCTGCTGTACGAAGTGTTTCAATTTCTTCAATTAAAGCTTTGTATTTTTCTCGTTTAGTTTTGTAAATAAGATCCTGATGATCTTTACGAATCATTTTTGCGTTTGTAGGAACGGTAACCACATCTAATTTATAAATGCTCCAAAATTCTGCCGCTTCCGTTTCTGCGGTACCGGTCATACCACAGAGTTTGTGATACATCCTAAAATAATTTTGCAATGTAACAGTGGCATAAGTTTGAGTAGCCGCTTCAATTTTTACATTCTCTTTTGCTTCAATAGCTTGGTGCAATCCATCAGAATATCTTCTTCCTTCTAAAATTCTACCCGTCTGTTCATCCACAATTTTTACGGCGCCATCCAAAACCACATATTCCACATCTTTTGCAAACATGGTATAAGCCTTCAATAATTGTTGTACGGTATGAATGCGATCGGCTTTGGTTCTAAAATCATTTAAAGCCTCTTCTTTTTTGTGTAACTTTTCTTCCGTAGTGCCTTCCATTTTTTCGATATCAGCTAAACGAATTCCAATATCGGGAAGTATGAAAAAACTTTCATCCTCACCCGCTTTTGTCAGTAGGGCAATTCCTTTATCCGTTAAATCAACCGCGTTGGTTTTTTCATCAATATAAAAAAGAAGTTCAGCATCAACCTTGGACATTTCTTTTTGCTGATCGGCAATATAATAGTTCTCCGATTTCTGCATTTTTACACGAACGCCTTGTTCACTCAGAAACTTAATGGTTGGTCCGTACTTTGGTAAACCTCGATGTGCCCGATATAATTGTAATCCACCACTTTTGGGATCATCATCATTTTCTGCCAAAAGTTTTTTGGCTTCATTTAAACTTGTTCTCACAATGCGTTCTTGCGCTTCAACTAATTGATGAATTCGGGGTTTTAAAATATGATATTGTTGATCATCTCCTTTTGGCACAGGGCCTGAAATTATTAACGGAGTTCTAGCATCGTCAATTAATACACTATCGGTTTCATCTACCATTGCAAAATGATGTTTTCGTTGCACCATTTCTTCTGGCGAGTGAACCATATTATCTCTTAAGTAATCAAATCCAAATTCATTATTGGTTCCATAAGTAATATCAGCCAAATATGCTTTTCTTCTTGCTTCGGTATTGGGTTGATGTTTGTCGATACAATCTACCGTAAGTCCCAACCATTCAAAAATAGTTCCGTTCCATTCTTGGTCGCGTCGAGCCAAATAATCGTTCACAGTTACAATATGAACTCCTTCGCCAGCTAAAGCATTGAGATATGCGGGAAGGGTGGAAACCAACGTTTTTCCTTCTCCAGTTGTCATCTCTGCAATTTTTCCGGAATGCAAAACGGCACCACCAATTAATTGAACATCGTAGTGGACCATATTCCACTTAATGGAACCACCTGCTGCGGTCCATTCATTTTTATAAATGGCATTTTCGCCATCAATTTGTATATACTCTTTTTTTACACTTTGATCTCTATCCAGTTGCGTAGCAGTAGAAACTATTTCATCATTTTCTTTAAAACGTCTTGCCGTTTCTTTAACTACCGCAAATGCCTCTGGTAATATCTGCTGCAATACTTCTTCAATTTTTTTATCTCTTTCTTTTTTCAACAAATCCACTTGTTGGTAAATGCCGTCTTTACCCAACAAATCGTTGAACGGAAGTTCTTCTGCATTTTTATTGGTGGATAGAATTTCTGCATCAATTTGCGTTAAATGTTCCTTAATGCGGCTGCGAAATTCCTGTGTTTTGTTACGTAAAGCATCATTGGTTAGCGATTGAAAGGCAAGAAAATGATTGTTTACCGCTGCAACCATCGGTTGCAATTTCTTCACATCTTTTTCCGATTTGTTACCGCCAAATAGTTTGGAAATGAAACTCATAATTAAACGCTGTTTATTATCCGTCAAGAGACGGTTTTAGTAGTTGTCAAAAAATATGCTACAAATATTTGCACGCCAATTTGACAAGTGGCGAAGATACAAAACTAGATGTAGGGGAAGTGTTACGATTTTAGCTCTTTGCTTTTTTAAAATTCAGATTTTACTAAAAATAATGCCAATAACAAAGACCATTCGGGATTGACAGAAAAACTAAGAAATGTGAGGCAGTTACTATTATTCTCGAACTTGTTCATAAGTTTTATCGTAATCATCTCTTACTGTTCCCATCCAACGGTCCCAAATTAAAGTGTATAAACCGTAGTTTCCTTTAAATAATTTATGATGCTGGTTGTGCGATGTGCCGGTACTGATCCATCTGCCAATAAAAGTTTTGCTGAATCCTTTTGGATAAAGTTCATAACCCAAATGTCCATATATATTATAAAGAATTTGGAATAACATAAAGAGAATAAAAGCTGATTTATGTACGGGTAATGTAAATGCAACTAAGGGAATAATACCTGCTTCAACAATAGCTTCTAAAGGGTGAAAAGCATAGGCTGTCCACGGAGAAGGGTTCGTTGACTTATGATGAACCAAGTGAACAGATTTGAATAATGTAGGGTGATGCATTAATCGATGGGCCCAATAAAAATAAGTGTCGTGTAAAAAAAACATCCAGACAAAACTCAAGGCGAAGAAAAAATAATTGTTGACGCTACCATAATTTAAATTGTTGTATGGTTTCAATAAAGCAAAACTGACATAAGCCATAGTTGAAAAAATCAAAATGGAAATAACGGAGAAAAAAACATCCCGATAATAATTAATGGCTTTGGGAAAAAGTTTCTGAATTTTTATTTTATGAAAATACCTTGGAAACAAGATATAGAAAATTAAAAAGGTAACACTGGCAAGTATAAAATATCTGCCAGAAATTTTCTGCATTGCATTAATCCATGGCAGTAAATCCATAAATGATGTTTATTTACAAGCAATCAAAATCGTGTGCCCGAGACTGGATTCGAACCAGCACACCGTTTCCAGTGCTACCACCTCAAGGTAGTGCGTCTACCAATTTCGCCACCCGGGCAAGGCGCAAAAGTAAATGAAAAAAAAATTGGCTGAACTGAATTTAATTTAATTGTTCTCGTTTTTCAAAACAATTCGAAATGTAGTACCCTTTCCTAGTTCGGAATGTTTAATAAATATTTTTCCATTGTGACTTTGTTCGATAATTCTTCTTGATAAACTAAGACCCAAACCCCAACCTCTTTTTTTGGTTGTAAATCCAGGTTTAAATACTTTGTCAAATTGATAACGTTCAATCCCCTTGCCAGTATCGGTTACATCAATGAAAATGGAGTGAGTTGTTTTTTGCATAGCCAATGTAATATTTCCTTTTGCTTCAATAGCATCAAGCGAATTTTTTAAAAGATTTTCTATTACCCAATCGAACAGTGTTGCAGAAATATTAGCATTTATTTTATTTTCTCCAAACCATTCGCAAGTAAACTGAATTTTTTCTGGAGCTCTTCTTTTCATGTAATCCACTACAGCACTAATTTGCGGGATAAGATTTTTAATTTCTAATTTAGGTGAACTGCCAATTTTCCCAAATCTATCGGAAACTAATCTCAACCGGTTTACATCTTTTTTTAACTCCTCAACTATTTTTTCATTGTCATCATTTTGGCTCAAAATTTCAATCCAACCTTCCAGTGAAGTAACAGGAGTGCCTAGCTGATGAGCGGTTTCTTTTGCCATGCCCGCCCATACTTGATTTTGTAAAGAACGATAATTACTGCGCAGCGCAAAAAATGTTATAAAAATAAAAAAGGCAACAATGATTAATTGAATAATTGGATAAAATCGAACCTCATTCTGCAATTTCGATTCGCCATAAAAATATTTATTGACTGTTAGCGGATGGCTTACAATTTCTACTTGAACAGGATCATGAAGGGAGCTAAATTTTTGAACCATTTTTTGCAAATAGCTTGCATCGGATTGAATTAGTACTGTATCTAAATTGATAAAAACACCTGTAGGAATATTTTTTTCATTGGTTTCAATAATGGGAATATCATCATTTTCTAATGCAATTTGGTTGGTAAAAGCAAGAACATGGGGATCATTACTTCCCGATTTAATCTTCAATGCCTCTCCAAAAGCAGTCACACGGGCTCTTTCTTCCTTCGCAATTTTATTGGAAACATAAATGGAGTAAAAAATAGTACTGGAAACAATGCCAATGGCAATTACCGAAATTGCAGTTCTCCAGTTAAAAATTTGTTGAAACATAGACCGAATTTAACAAGGAATAATGGCTTCCCTTATTTTTGATGAAATATTAAGTAATTAATTGAACAACCAACCCAAAGTAACGATCGTCATTCTTAGCTGGAACGGACAAAAATATCTTGAAAAATTTTTGCCTTCGGTTGTTGCAACTGCTTACCAAAACTGCGAGATTGTAGTAATTGATAATGGATCGAGTGATACAACTTGTTTATTTCTTGCTGAAAATTATCCGAAAATTCGGCAGATTGTACATTCGAAAAATTGGGGATTTGCCAAGGGTTACAATGTAGGTTTAAAACAAATTGAAAGCGATTATTTTGTTTTGCTAAATTCAGATGTTGAAGTAACTCCGGATTGGATACAGCCTATGGTTGATCTGCTTGAATCTAATAATCATATTGCTGTTTGTCAACCAAAATTGCTTTCATTTAACAATAAAGAATATTTTGAATACGCAGGCGCAGCCGGTGGTTGGCTTGATAGCTTTGGTTATCCTTTTGCAAAAGGAAGAATATTTGATGTTTGCGAAAAAGAGCTAGGGCAATACAATCAATCAGAAGAAATATTTTGGGCATCGGGAGCTGCAATGTTTGTACGATCATCTGTATTTTTTGAAATGCAAGGGTTTGACGAATTCTTTTTTGCTCATCAAGAAGAAATTGATTTGTGCTGGAGGATGCAATTAACCGGAAATAAAATATATTCTTGTCCAGCCGCAGTTGTGTATCATGTGGGCGGTGGTACTTTGCCACGTGGTAATTCTTTAAAAACCTTTCTAAATTTTCGGAATAACCAAATAATGTTATACAAAAATTTGGGAGGAGTAGATAAATGCTGGAAGATTCCATTACGAATTTGTCTAGATTTATTGTCGGCTTTGAAAGGAGTAATGATGGGAGATATGGGTTATTCTTTTGCCATTATTAGAGCGCATCTAGCTTTTGTGGGTTGGATTTTACTTTTTCAAAACAGAAGTATATTTCCTAAAAAAAGAGTTGAAAAACCTGCTTGCTTTTATAACGGGAACCTCGTTTGGCAACATTTTGTAAAAGGGAAAAAATATTTTCATCAACTTTTTTAATTACAGCTTGGTTTATTGACGATTGCTTATTTTTGCAGTTCAACTATTTTCTATGAATCAGCAGCAAGAATATCAGCAAGATCTTCAAAAAAGTCAGCAAAAAGATTTTACGCACAGTTGGGTTTCTTCTTCGGCTTTTTTGTTTTATGTACAAGTTGCCTGTGTTGTTGCCTTTCTTGTTGGAGCATCTTATATGCTTTACACCAAGCGTTTTTCAAAACCTGAAGTAAACGTTCAAGAGAGCACACTTTATACTCCCAAGTATAAATAAACAGCGTCAAAATTTTTTTCAAGCCTTGGTTGTTCTTATTTTTGCAACCCTTTAGTTCTTTATATCACCCTTAGCGTAAAAGCTAATTGTATCGTTTGCGGAAGTAGCTCATTTGGTAGAGCACGACCTTGCCAAGGTCGGGGTGGCCGGTTCGAGCCCGGTCTTCCGCTCAACAAGTCCATCAGCTTTTGTTGGTGGATTTTTGCTTCATATCCTTTGCCCCGGTGGTGGAATTGGTAGACACGCAGGACTTAAAATCCTGTGACCCGCAACGGTCGTAACGGTTCAACTCCGTTCCGGGGCACTTTTGCAAATAGTTATTTATTTTTCGATAGATTTTTCCCAGTCTTCCACTACCCAGTTTTTCCCTTTTTGAATTATGTGATGGCCTTCTGCTTCTAGTAATATGGCTTGCTCTTCAATACCGCCGGGGTATTTTTCATTTATAACTCCACCTTGTTTTAAAGTACGCCAATAGGGAGTATATTTTTTTATTCCTGCAACTTTATCCTCTTGTGCAGCATGTGATGCTATCCATGCAAAAATGCCGGCAGTAATTGGGCATCCAATTGTGGCGCTATGCTTTTTGGCAATTTTCTCTCTTATTTTGTTGATAGTAATTAGTTTTCCTTTCTTTACTTTTTTCATTATAGCATCCACTTCAATTGGAGCCGGAACAGCAATAGTGCCTTTTGAGAATTTTTTTTCCATTCTTGCTGGTATTTTTACCACTTTTGGTAAATCTTTACTGTCCAATAATTTCTCTTTCCAAGTTTTTTTTGAAGTTGCCATTGATTATTTTTAATAAAAAGAATGAATACAAAATTATAAGTTGAATTATGAATAACAAAACTGCAGATAATTTTTTGGCACTAGTGGAAATCATGAATGAGTTAAGAGAAAAATGCCCATGGGATAAAAAACAAACCATTCAATCGCTGCGCCACTTAACTATAGAAGAAACGTATGAATTGGCGGATGCCATTACTGAGGAAAATTGGGATGAGATAAAAGAGGAGTTGGGGGATTTATTGCTTCATCTACTTTTTTATTCAAAAATTGGTACGGAGCTAAATAAATTTACATTGAATGATGTTATTGAGGGAATCAGTAAAAAACTCATTCATCGTCATCCGCATATTTACGGTTCAGTAAAAGTGGAAAATGAACAAGATGTAAAAAGAAATTGGGAAAAATTAAAATTAAAAGAGGGAAAGAAATCGGTGCTCAGTGGTGTGCCAACATCGCTTCCAGCCATTGTAAAAGCTATGCGACTACAAGAAAAAGCAAAGCAAGTTGGTTTTGAATGGGAAAACAAAGAACAAGTTTGGGAGAAAGTAGAGGAAGAAATTTTAGAATTAAAAACAGCTCTTTTGGAAGGGGATAAGAAAAAAACAGAACAAGAACTTGGCGACGTTTTTTTTTCCTTGGTTAATTATTCTAGATTTTTACAATTGGATGCTGAAAATGCGCTGGAGTTGACAAATAAAAAATTTATTGACAGATTTACAAAGATGGAAGAAGAAGCAAAACAGCATGGAAAAGAATTAACTCAAATGAGTTTGGAAGAAATGGATGAGGTTTGGAATAGAATTAAGATAAAAAGCAACGAGAATCTATAAATTAAATTGCTTTCTTCTTTCTGATAAAAAACTTTCAAATTGTTGCAACGAATAACTACTTAGATTTTGTTCTTTTGTTAATCCTGCTTTTTGTGCCACAAGTACACCGTATTTAATATCTTGACAACCTTCAATGCTGTGCGCATCGGGATTAATGGATATCATCACATTTTTTTCAAGAGCATATTCAATGTATTGCCAATCGATATCTAATCGTCGAGGATTGGCGTTTAGTTCAATTACTACTTTATTTTGGGAACACAGATCTATTATTTTCTTATGATCAACAGGATAACCGTTTCTGCTTAGCAATAATCGACCAGTCATGTGTCCCAAAATAGTTACATAAGGATTGGAAAGTGCACCTTGCAATCGAGCCATAGCTTTTTCTTCATTCATTTTAAGATTACTATGGATGGATGCAATAACAAGATCGAAAGTTGAAAGAATTGAGTTTGAATAATCCAAAGATCCATCATTGAGTATATCACATTCAATACTTTTAAAAATTTTAAAGGGGTTTAATTTTTTATTCAGTTCATCGATATATTGATGTTGCTCTACTATCCGTTCTTCGGAAAGTCCATTTGCATAAAAAGCTGCTTTAGAATGATCAGAGATAACTAAATATTCAAATCCTGATTTTTTGAGCGCCGCTGCCATTTCTTCAATTTTATTCACACCGTCACTCCAATTACTGTGGCTGTGAATAATTCCTTTAATGTCGGATGAAACAATTGATGTGATTATAGGATTGTGAATGACTTTTTCAATAATTGTATTCGATGCTCTCAAATAGGAGGGGATAAAAGAGATTCCTGCTTTTTCAAAAATTTGCTCCTCATTTTTATACATACATCTACTTAAATCGACAGTAGGAAATTTTTGTTTGAAGGTTTCAATAAATGAAGGTGAACTGCTTGTTAAAAACAATCTTCTTCCCATATTAATATTGCCTGTAAAGAGGCGAAGTTGTAATCCTGTTTTTAATTTATATAAAAGACTATCTTTTGTTTCTTCCAATAATTCGGGTGGTTGTGCCGTTTGAAATTTTGGTTTTATTTCATCGTTTGTCGCCAGTATTACAAATTGAAGTTCATCAATAATTGGATCTTGACTTTTGAATGCACCTGTTACTGAAACTTTTTCAGCACCAAATATTTTTTCTAAATATGAATTGATTTGTAAAAACACTGCATCAACTTCTGCAAACAAAAATCTTCCTTTGTTTGATTGATAAAGTTCGATAGCCTCCTGAATATTTTTTTGAGTCTTTTCTCCAAATCCCTTGAAAAGCAATAATCGATTTTCGTGACAGGCGTACAGCAATTCGCCCAATGATTCTATTCCCATCTCTTTCCAAATGAGATTTATTTTTTTGGGCCCCAAACCTTTCAACTTCAACATCTCCAAAATTGTCGGCGGAGTTTTTTCAAGTAAGGCAATTAAATCATCTAATTGACTTGTTTCGAGTAGTTGATTGATTTTTTTTGCAACACTTTCTCCAATTCCTCTTTGTAAAACAATTTCATGCTGTGGCATGTCTTTCAATTGTAAAGGAAGTTTATCAATGGTAAAAGCTGCTATGGCAAAGGTTTTGCTCTTAAAAGAATTTTCGCCATGCACCTCCATCAGCTTTGATAAGAGAGAGAAATTTTCGGCAATTGTATAATTTTCCACAAATGCAAGTTAAATAATGAAGTACAGTGTGCAATAAAAAAGTCCTCCAAAGGAGGACTTACAATAACTTGAAAACTTATAAAGCTTACTTCTTTTTCTTAGCAGCAGCTTTTTTCTTTGGAGCTGCTTTTTTAGCAGCAGCTTTTTTCTTTGTAGCCATTTTTGTTGAATTTAGGGTTAGAAATAAATTAACGATAGTAAAATTAGAAAGAATAATCTAACTATCAAAAATTATTTTTCAAAAACAAAAATGTGAGGTCAGTAAATTTTATGCAGAAATTTCAATCGGAGAAACAGAAACAAAAGTTCTGTTGCTTTTTCCTTTTTTAAATTCTACTACTCCGTTGGCTAATGCAAACAATGTAAAATCTCTTCCAACACCAACATTTTTACCGGGATGGTAAACAGTGCCGCGTTGACGAATAATAATATTTCCGGTAATAACAGGTTGTCCGCCATAAATTTTTACACCCAAGCGTTTGCTTTGCGAATCGCGACCGTTCTTAACACTGCCTTCTCCTTTTTTATGTGCCATGAGAATAAGATTTTAATTTTTTACTTAATGTCTTTAATTACAATTTGTGTATACAAAGTACGATGTCCAAGTTTTTTGCGAAAACCTTTTCTTCTTTTTTGTTTGTAAGCAATTACTTTATCACCTTTTAAGTGGTCTACAATTTCTGCTTGTACTTTTGTTTTTACTTCTGTGCCCACTGATAGTTTTCCATCGGCGTCTGCCAATAAAACTTCAAGGTCAATTTTGTCTCCGGCATTTCCTTCAATATGAGGAATGTATAAAGTTTGATCTTTTTCTACTTTATATTGCTGACCGGCAATTCTTACTACTGCTATCATAAACTAAAAATTAGGACCGCAAAGGTAAGGGTAAAATTCATTCAATCAAACAAGGAGTTGCTGAATTTTATAAACAAAATTGACTAATGCTTTAAGACCTTGCCCTATATTTGTGCGCCTTTATGAGTAATAATTCATGAAAATAAACTCTTTCTTAGCAAAGCCTTTTGCAGCTTATATCTATGCCGGCATTAGAAAGGGCATGGGAACAGCTTTACAAGACCAAGACAGCATTTTTAAGACTCTTATTAAGCAGGCAGTTAAAACTGATTTTGGAAGGGAACATGGATTTGAAGCAATTTCAACACATTCCGATTTTATCAAAGCAGTTCCCATTCGTGATTATGAAGCTTTTAAACCCTATATCGAGAAAATTAAAGAAGGGAAGCAGAACGTTTTATGGAAAGGGCGTCCTATTTATTTTGCCAAAACTTCGGGTACCACAAGCGGAATAAAATATATTCCTATTACAAAAAGTTCCATTCCAAATCATATTGATACAGCTCGAAATGCGCTTTTGTGTTATATAGCGCAAACTGGAAATACGAAGTTTACAAATGGTAAAATGATTTTTCTTTCTGGCTCTCCCGAATTGGAAAGAATTGGGAATGTACCTACTGGTAGATTAAGTGGAATTGTAAATCACCACATTCCTAGATATTTACGCACCAATCATCTTCCAAGTTATACTACAAATTGTATTGAGGATTGGGAAACTAAATTGGATAAAATTGTTTTTGAAACGCAAAAAAAAGATTTAACAGTAATTGGTGGAATTCCTCCGTGGATGCAAATGTATTTTGATCGATTAATTGCTGTTACAAACAAAAAACCCAAAGACTTATTTCCGGATTTTTCATTAATGGTACACGGCGGTGTCAATTTTGAACCCTATAAAGCAAAACTTTTTGCAACTATTGGAAAAGAAATAGATTCGTTAGAAACCTTTCCGGCATCAGAAGGATTTTTTGCATTTCAAGATTCTCAGCACGAAGAAGGACTTTTATTGAATACAAACAGTGGTATCTTTTTTGAATTTATTCCTACTAGCGAAATATTTAATGAGAACCCCTCTCGATTATCGCTACACGAGGTAAAGATTAGTGAAAATTATGCACTCATCATTAATAACAATGCAGGCTTGTGGGGTTATAATTTGGGCGATACAGTAAAATTTGTTTCTATCAATCCATATAGAATTGTAGTAACAGGGCGCATCAAACATTTTATTTCTGCTTTTGGCGAACATGTAATTGGAGAAGAAGTGGAGCACAGTTTAATGAAAACAGCCGAAGAAGAAAATGTACGAATAACAGAATTTACCGTTGCGCCAATGATTCGGCAAGATCAAGGTAGTAGTTATCACGAATGGTTTGTAGAATTTGAAAACCTGCCTGAAGATTTGAATTCGTTTCAAAATAAAGTAGATCAAAAACTCAGAGGGAAAAATATTTATTATAATGATCTAATCAGTGGAAATATTTTAATGCCTCTGCAAATTAGAGTAATAGTGAAAAATGGATTTATTAATTACATGAAATCAATCGGAAAGTTAGGAGGACAAAATAAAGTCCCTCGTTTGAGTAACGACCGAAAAATTGCTAACGAACTTATTCCATGGATTGAAAAGTGAAATCTGTAATTTTAAATTTACAATGAGCTCCCCATCTAATATTAAACGCATCGCAATTTTTGGATCCACAGGTTCCATTGGTACCCAAACATTGGATGTAATAGCTGCCAACTCCGATAAATTTTCGGCCGAAATTCTTACCGCCCAAAATAATGAAGATTTATTAATACAACAGGCACTTCGGTTTCAGCCAAATGTGGTGGTAATTGGAAATGAAAGTAAATATCTAAAAGTAAAAGAGGCTCTCAAGGAAACTGATATCAAAGTTTTTGCAGGAGAAAAGGCTTTGGAAGAAACCGCAGCAATGGATTGTTATGATTTAATGATGGCAGCAATTGTTGGTTTTGCCGGATTGAAACCTACTTTATGTGCTATTGCAAATGGAAAAACGATAGGACTTGCTAATAAAGAAACTTTAGTGGTAGCCGGCGAAATTGTAATGCAAAAAGCAAGAGAAAGTGGATCGGTTATTTTACCTGTCGATTCTGAACATTCTGCCATTTTTCAATGTCTTGTGGGCGAATCCAAAAATAGAATTGAAAAATTAATTCTCACAGCATCGGGCGGACCTTTTTTAGGACGCAAAGCCAATTATTTGGTGAATGTAAAAAAGGAACATGCACTTCAGCATCCGAATTGGAATATGGGTGCAAAAATTACAATCGACTCTGCAACGTTGATGAATAAGGGGTTGGAAATGATTGAAGCTAAACATTTATTTGCAATCACACCGCAACAAATTCAGGTTATTATTCATCCGCAAAGCATAATTCACAGTATGGTACAGTTTGCTGATGGAAGCATCAAAGCTCAAATGGGATTGCCCGATATGAAACTTCCTATTCAATATGCGCTTTCTTATCCAAATAGAATTGAAAATAATTTTCCACGATACGATTTTAGAAAAGTAGACACTCTGACTTTTGTTGAGCCCGATTTGCGAACGTTTCGAAATCTTATTCTTGCATCAATAGCATTGGAAAAAGGTGGCAATTTACCTTGTGTTATGAATGCGGCTAATGAAATTGCAGTATATGCTTTTTTGAAAAACAGAATTGGATTTTTGGATATGACAGACGTAATTGAAAAAGCCATGGAAACAATTTCGTTTATTGAAAAACCAACATTGGACGATTGTTATGCCAGCGATGGAGAAGCTAGAAATTTTGTTGCCAATCTTATTAAATTGTAATTTCGCACAATAAATAAAATCGAAGTGCTTTTATTTGCATTTCGATTTTTTGTTTCACTAAAACTTAATAAATGTTATTAGCTATTGATTGGAGTATTGTCGGCATTAAAGCTGGGCAATTCATTTTGTCATTTTCTATTTTAATTGTCTTGCATGAACTTGGACATTTTTTACCAGCAAAATGGTTCAAATGTCGCGTAGAAAAATTTTACTTATTTTTTAATCCGTGGTTTTCTTTAGCTAAAAAGCAAAAAGGCGAAACCGAATACGGGCTTGGCTGGATACCGCTGGGAGGCTATGTGAAAATTTCGGGAATGGTGGATGAAAGTATGGATAAAGAACAAATGAAATTACCTCCTCAGCCTTGGGAATTTAGAAGTAAGCCGGCTTGGCAACGATTAATAATTATGCTGGGTGGAGTTTTTGTCAATGTAATTCTGGCGATTGTTATTTTTATTTTCATTACTTGGGTTTGGGGAGATAAATATGTTCCCGTTAGTAATTTAAAATATGGAGTTTATGCTGATAGTCTTGGAAGAAAAATCGGTGTGCAGGATGGCGATAAAATAATTGCAGTGGCCGGAGTTGAAGTTGAAAAAGTGGGAACTGTTGGCTCGGAAATAATTATGAACGAAGCAACTTCAATTACCATTGAAAGGAATAATGAAAAAATAGAATTGGATCTTCCTGTTGGATTCATCAAACAACTAAATGAAAATCGCTTAGGCGGTTTCACGTATGTTCGAACTCCAATGATTGTAGATTCGGTTTTGAATAATGCCAAAATTGTAAAAGGGACTATTCAAAAAGGCGATCAATTAATTTCTTTCAATGGTAAGCCCATTGAATTTAGTACTGACTTGCTAAATGATGGAACAGACCTCAAAGAAAAAACGATTGGTTTAAATTTTTTGAGAAATAGCAGCGATACAATTACTGCCGAAATTTATTTTGACAAAAAAGGAGATAGTAAAATTTTGTATCAATCTATTGGTGATGTTTTAGGAACCCAACATACTACCTATTCATTTTTACAAGCTATTCCTGCTGGCTTTGAAAGATGTTGGCAAACTTTGGCAAAGTATGTTCGTAATCTAAAACAATTATTTACATCCAACGAAGTTCGTGTTCGCGATTCATTAGGAAGTGTGATAAGTATTGGCGGAATTTTTCCAGGGGTTTGGGATTGGCAGGGATTTTGGACTTTAACCGCTGTCTTTTCAATCATTCTCGCATTTATGAATGTATTGCCTATTCCGGCTTTGGATGGAGGTCATGCTTTGTTCACATTGTCTGAAATGATTACAGGAAAGAAACCTAGCGATAAGTTTATGGAATATGCTCAAACTGTGGGAATGGTATTGTTATTGGGCTTGATGGCCTACGCATTGGGTTTGGATATTTGGCGTTTGTTTAAATGATTGGTTTCGATAACCACCATTTCGATTTCTTAACTTTGCATTGGATAATTTTTTGGGGGCGTTTGGTTTTGACAGCGTAGATCTTTGAAAGTAGAAGCATGTTCTGCGTTGCGTAATTAGCAGATTAATCTGAATACGCAAACTACAAATGGCAATACTCAGTATGCCATGGCTGCTTAATCATTGATTAGGTAGTCATTAGGGCCGCCGGGCAGGTTAGCTTGTTACCGCGCCCCGCCGCCGACTCAAAACAAAAACAGGTTGCGGCAGCAATAGGCTGTGCTTGTTGCCTAAGTACTATTCAGCTACGGAATTAATAGGTTGTCTGTTTCCAGTTAATTCTCGACAAATTAAAATAGAATAAACATGTAGAAAACTTTTGAAGAATATGTTTGGACACCGGTTCGATTCCGGTCGCCTCCACAAATAGCTGCGCAGAAAAGTGTGGCTATTTTTTATATAGTTGAAACAACTTCGGCACTCTCTATTGCAACATTTTTAAACTTTAAATTTTTTTGAACCTTTGTTACACTCGGACATCCGTTTTTTTGAGATACCATGCACGAACTAAAACCAACAATCAAAATAACAAGGATGCAATAAAAGGTTGATTTGTTTTTCATTATTTATTTTTTTAAAATGAAACCTTACATAAAAGACGACCGAAGGTAGATATTATTATTGAGTTTGCTTCACATCTTCATCGAAACCCGCTTACCTTTACCGCATTAATTTATATTGAAAATGCTTCAACTTACAAAACCATTAGCGATTATTGATTTAGAAACAACTGGTATTAATTTAGGCACTGATAGAATTGTAGAAATAGCCATTGTAAAAATTTTACCCGACGGAAATAAGAGTATTAAACGAAAATTAGTAAATCCTGAAACTCCTATTCCAAAGGCCGCAAGCGATATTCACGGAATAACCTATGAAATGGTAAAAGATGCGCCAACCTTTCGCCAGATTGCACAAGAATTAAAACAAATTTTAGATGGTTGCGATTTTGGTGGCTACAACAGTAATCGTTTTGATATTCCACTTTTGGTGGAAGAATTTTTACGAGCCGAAGTTGACTTTGATATGAAAGGAAGAAGAATGTTGGATGTTCAAAATATTTTCTTTAAAATGGAGCAGCGAACTTTGGGTGCTGCATATAAATTTTATTGCAGTAAGGTTTTAGAAGGAGCTCATAGTGCAGAAATAGATGCAACTGCAACTGCAGAAATACTCGATGCACAACTACAACGATATCCTGAGCTAGGAAATTCTGTCGATTCAATATTAAAATTTTTGGGAGAAGAAGTAGTTGTTGATTTTGCTCGTAGATTCGTAATGGAAAATGGAGTTGAGGTTTTTAATTTCGGTAAGTTTAAAGGAAGACCAGTTGCCGAAGTGCTAAATTCAGAACCACAATACTACGATTGGATGATGCGCGGAGATTTTCCTTTGCATACGAAAAATAAATTACGAGAAATTTATACATTAGCTAAACTCAAAAAAAGTTAATTTAGTTGTTGTAATAATTTTTAGTCGCCAATGGCGATCATCAAAAATCAATAGATTAAGTTTTGGAGAAACTCGTCATCATACCCACTTTTAACGAGAAAGAAAATATTGCAAAAATTATTGATGCTGTATTTGATTTGCAACAAGCGTTTCATGTGTTGGTAGTGGATGATGCATCGAAAGATGGAACCGCTTTGATAGTAAGAAATTTACAAGAAAAATATAGAGGTTTACTTTTTTTGGAAGAACGAAGAGGAAAAGCAGGTTTGGGAACTGCCTATATTCACGGGTTTCATTGGGCCTTGGCGAGGAATTATAATTATATTTTTGAAATGGATGCCGATTTTTCTCATAATCCCAAAGATTTAATTCATCTCTATCAAACATGTTGTGATCAAGGTGCAGATATTGCAGTTGGATCTCGATATGTCGCTGGCGGCTCCGTTGTCAATTGGCCATGGGATCGACTATTATTATCAAGGGGTGCTTCTTTTTATACAAAATTTATTACAGGAATTCCGGTAAAAGATGCAACCGCTGGTTTTGTTTGTTACAAAAAAGAAGTGCTGCAAATGATCAATTTAAAGAATATTGAATTTGTGGGATATGCATTCCAAATAGAAATGAAATATAAAGCATGGAAACTTGGGTTTATAATCAAAGAAGTTCCCATAGTTTTTCAAGATCGAGTGTACGGAAGTTCTAAAATGAATAAGAGTATCATCAAAGAAGGAGTCTTTGGTGTTTTGAAACTAACATGGCACAATTGGTTGATGAATAAATTGAATAAGCAATTACAAAAGCTGTAAGGCAATTTTCATCACTATTTCCTTAATAATTTACTTATTTTCAATAAATGAAAAAAGCATTTTTTCAATTGCATCTTGCTGTTTTTTTAGCAGGTTTTACAGGTGTGCTTGGAAAACTAATCACATTAAATGAAGGGTTATTAGTTTGGTATCGTTTACTTATCAGTGCAGTTACCATGTGGATTATTTTTTCAATAAGTAAAAAAATAAAACGGATACTTATTACCGATGCTTTGCAAATAATTGGAATTGGTTTTATTGCTGCCATGCACTGGGTTACATTTTATGGAGCTATAAAATATGCTAATATCTCCGTTGCATTAGTTTGTTTTTCGGCTGTTGGTTTTTTTACGGCTTTGATGGAACCCTTATTGCTTCGCGTTCGAATAAAGTGGAGTGAAGTTTTATTGGGCATCTTGGTGATGGTTGGTATTTATATCATTTTTCACTTCGATCCTGAATATAAAGTAGGAATAATATTGGGTTTGCTATCAGCATTATTGCTGGCAGTAATGGTCATTTTGATCCGCATTGTGTTACAAAAAATTAATATTGAAACGGTGCTAACGTATCAAATGAGTGGAGGATTTCTTTCACTAACTATTTTACTGCCTTTTTATTTACAATATTTTCCAGTACAAAATATTTTGCCAAGTAGTACTGATTGGATGTGGCTATTTGTACTTTCTTGGTTTTGTTCTGTTTGGGCATTTCAACTTTCAACAAGTGCTTTAAAAAAATTATCTGCCTTTACGGTTAATCTTACGTACAATCTCGAGCCCGTTTATGGTATTCTTCTTGCATTTATTGTATATAGTGAAAATAAAATTTTAGGTTCCTCTTTTTTTGTAGGGTTATCCCTAATAATGGCTTCTTTAGTAATCCATGTTTGGATAATTTTGAACCAACAAAAAAGAGAAAAGCTGAAAGGGAAAGTTGATGCTATACCGTTGATGTAAAAGTGAAGCCTTTTTTCTTTTTTCCTACTATCTTTAAAATCGTTAAAAATATTTTTATGAAAAAAATAGTATTCAGTTTTGTATTGATGCTAATTGTTGCATCTGTTTATTCTCAAAAGAAAGTATTAGATCACACAGTGTACGATAGTTGGCAGACTATTGGAGAACGTATAGTTAGTAAAAATGGAATTTGGATGGTTTATACTGTTTGTCCACAAGAAGGAGACACAACGCTTGTAGTTCAAAAAACAGATAACAGTTTTAAGTTGGAGGTAAAAAGAGGATTTAATGCTACTTTTTCCGATGATGATAAATATGTCGTATTTAAAATAAAACATTCTTATAACGACATAAGAGCAGCCAAAATTAAAAACACAAAATCGGAAGATTTTCCAAAAGACTCATTGGGAATTTTGCAATTAGGCACCGACGATATTAAAAAAGTTGCAAAAGTAAAATCCTATAAAATGCCTTTGAAAGCATCGGGTTGGTTGGCTTATTCGAATGAAAAATCAACTGACACAAAAGTTGCTAGCGATGGATCTAATTTGGTTTTGAAAAATTTAGTGAATGATGAAGAAAAAACATTCCACCTAGTTTCTGAATATTATTTTGATAAAGGGGGAAATAAGTTGTTGTTGGAAATATCAAGAAATACAAAAGATTCATTAAGTCAATCTTTCGTTTTATTGCACGATTTATATTCTAACATTACGGATACAATAAGCCGCAATGGCAATGACTTTAAGAATTTTGTTTTTGACGAAGATGGCGAGCAGCTTGCATTTGTTGCAGAAAGGGATGCCGCTGCAAAAGCGCTACAAAAATTTTATAAACTTTGGTATTATAAAGAGGGGATGGATTCAGCAGTGGTTTTGTGTGAAAGAAATACAATTGGAATGAAACTGGGAATGTCGATTAGTGAAAATGCAATATTGAATTTTAGTAAATCGGGAAAGCGTTTGTTTTTTGGAACGGCTTCCATTCAAGCACCAAAAGATACCATGCTTATAGAAATGGATTTAGTAAAATTAGATGTTTGGCATTATAAAGATGACTATCTGCAACCTCAGCAATTGAATCAATTAAACAATGAATTGAAGCGAAGTTATCTTGCTGTTTTCGATTTTGAAAAAAGTACTATTCACCAATTAGGTTCATCTGAGATTCCGCAAGTCATTCAAACAAATGAAGGCGATGGAGATTTATTTATTGGAATATCCGATGTTGGAAATCGAGTGGAAGGGCAATGGACCGGCAACACCAAAAAAAATATTTATGCTATTGAAGTTCACACAGGTGCAAACAAACTGGTTAAAAAGAATTTAACAGGACAGGTATTTCCTTCTTCAACAGGAAATAATATTCTCTGGTATGACCGAATTGTAAGGAATTATTTTTTATGGCAATCCGATTCCATTCGAAATATAAGCAAAGGAATAAAAACTCCAATCTGGGACGAATCCTTTGACATGCCCGATTATCCCAATCCTCACGGAGTTATGGGGTGGCATAATGGAGACAGTGCTGTGTACGTTTATGATCAATACGATATATGGAAAATTGATCTTTTTGGTCCATTAAAAACGACCAACAAAACAAACGGTTTGGGTAGAAAAGGGAAAATTATTTATAAAAACCATTCATTGGATAATGAAAAAAAGTACTTCACTAATAATGATGTTTTATTGCTGCGTGCTTTCAATAAAAATGACAAGACAACTAATTTAGCAACACTTGCATTAAGTGTTGCCGATAGCAATTTGCAAACTATAAATTTAAACAAGGAAAATAAATTTTCGGTAGGGCAGATTATTGCACCGAATAAAAAATTATTTAATGGCTTGCTGATAACAAAAGAAAATTATACGCAATCGTCAAATCTTTATTTTTTAAATTTTGGATCATCTAATAAAGAAGTTTCTGCTTTTCAAGAAACAAAAATGACTAACATCAATCCTCAACAACGAGAATATAATTGGGGAACTTCGGAACTCTTCAAATGGAAAGCGTACACGGGAAAAGAGGTGGAAGGTGTTGTTTACAAGCCGGAAGATTTTGATCCGAAGAAAAAGTATCCGATGATCTGCTACTTTTACGAAACATTAAGTGATGGACTTCATCAATATTCAGCGCCAGCGCCAACTCCCAGCCGATTGAATATTTCTTTCTTTGTAAGTCGTGGATATATTGTGTTTGCACCCGATATTCATTATGGTACTGGGCATCCGGCTCGTGATGCTTATAATCATATAGTAAGTGGAACAAGGGCTTTGGTAAAAAAAGGATTTATTGATAGCACTCGATTGGGTTTACAAGGACAAAGTTGGGGTGGCATTCAAGTGGCGCAAGTTATTACCATGACTAATTTATATAAAGCCGCATGGGCGGGTGCTCCCGTTGCAAATATGACGAGTGCTTATGGAGGAATTCGTTGGGAAAGTGGCTTGAATCGTCAGTTTCAATATGAAAAATCACAAACTCGAATAGGAGCAACATTGTGGGAAAAACCGAATCTTTATATTGAAAACTCACCACTATTTCATGTACCAAAAATTAAAACTCCGTTGGTAATTATGGCTAATGATGCGGATGGTGCTGTGCCTTGGTATCAGGGAATTGAACTTTTTACCGCGATGCGGAGGCTAGATAAAAAAGTATGGATGCTGAATTATAATGGCGAAGCACATAATTTGGTGGAAAGAAAAAACAGAAAAGACATTTCAATCCGCGAGCAACAATTTTTTGATTGGTTATTGAAAAATGAAAAACCTGCGCAGTGGTTAATCAATGGAGTGCCTGCTGTTAAAAAAGGGAAAGATTGGGGATTGGAATTAGTGGATTGAAATTGATTAATAATCTCTTTCGCCATTAAAATTTTCCAACTCTTTTGCAACAGCAGTTAGAAATGTTGCACCTAAACTTCCGTCCACAATTCGGTGGTCGTAACTCATACTCAAATACATCATGTGGCGGATGGCAATGCTGTCGCCGTGTGGGGTTTCCACTACTACTGGTCGTTTCTTGATAACGCCAACAGCCAAAATAGCAACTTGCGGTTGATTGATAATTGGTGTTCCCATCAGACTTCCAAAACTTCCCACATTCGTTATTGTAAATGTTCCGTTGTTGGTATCGTCTGGTTTCAGTTTGCCGTTTCTTGCATTGTCGGCTAAAGTATTTACTTGTTTGGCTAATCCAACAAGATTGAGCTGATCAGCATTTTTAATTACAGGGACAATCAAATTGCCAGATTGTAATGCCGTTGCCATTCCAATATTAATATCTTTTTTAATAATGATTTTATTGCCATCTAAGGAACAATTCATCAACGGGAACTTTTTGATACATTTTACAACTGCTTCAATAAAAAGTGGTGTGAATGTAATTTTTGTCCCTTCTCTTTTTTCAAATTCTTTTTTTACTTTTTCTCTCCAAAGAACCATATTTGAAACATCGGCTTCGGTAAAACTGGTTACATGGGGACTGGTATGTTTGCTGCGAACCATGTGATCGGCAATCAGTTTTCGCATCCTGTCCATTTCAATAATTTCTACATTGCCGGAGTAAGTTGTTATTTGAGAAGACGAAATAACAGGTGTTTCTACTTCCTTTATAATTGTTAGCTCTTGCGCAGTTACCTGCTCTCTATTATTTACATACTGTAGAATATCTTTTTTAGTAACTCTTCCTTCATTTCCTGTACCAGGAATATTTTCAAGTTCGCTCATACTTATTGCTTCACTCGCAGCAATATTCAAAACTAAGGGAGAATAAAAACGTCCAATAGCAACAGTGCTTTTAGGGGGTGCTATTTCAATAATTGATTCTTTATTTTGTTGGCTAGGTACGTGCAACTTTTTTTGAGAAACAACAGGAGAAAAAGTTTTGATGGTGTCGTCGGCTGTGGTTTTAATTCGAGCAATTACTTTACCTACTGGTACTACATCGTTTACAGAGAATAAAATTTCATGAATAATTCCTTCCGCTGTTGACGGGACTTCGCTGTCAACTTTATCGGTGGCAATCTCCAACAAAGTTTCATCTAATTTTATCGTATCGCCAGGTTGTTTCAGCCATTTTAAAATGGTTGCTTCGGTAATACTCTCGCCAAGTTTTGGCATTATTAAATCAATTAAAGCCATAGTAGTTTTTTAAAGTTCAACCTATCGTTCAAAGGTAGAAGTTTCTCAGTAAACAGATTGCTTAGTTTTTGGGAATAATTTTTAATAAAAGGATGATGGCCAATTGGCTGGTGCTTTCAATATTTTTTGTTCTATCGAAAGGGAGTACAAGTTTTTTTGTTATCATTCTTTCTTTTGAGCCAACCGCAATCCAAACCGTTCCTACCTGTTTCTCGTTGCTATCACCCAAGGGGCCCATTATTCCAGAAACTGCAATTGCATATTCTACCTTCATTTTTTCAATAATAGAATAAAACATTTCACTCACCACTTCTTCACTTACAGCGCCAAATTTTTCTAATGTTTGTGGTGATACATTCAATACATTTTCTTTTATTTCATTCGAATAACTAACCATACTACCCTTGAAATAATTGGATGCTCCAGGTACGGAACTTATGAGATGAGCAATGTAACCACCAGTACAGCTTTCGGCTGTAGCTACAGTTTTTCCGCTTTTTATCAGTTGCTCACCAATCAACTCTTCAGCTCTCTTATCTTCATCGGAAACAAGAATTTCTGCTACTAGTTTTTTTAAAATTTCAAAATAAGAATGTAGTTCTTTTTCGAGTTTCTTTTTATTTTCTCCAATGGCTTTCAATCGAAGTTTTACAATTACATACGCCGGCAAGTAGGCTAAAGAAATATAATGAGGAAGTGATTTTTCAAAATCCACTAATTGCTCGGCAATAAAACTTTCTCCTTTCCCTGCGGTAACCATTGTTTTATAACAAATTGTAGGAAGGACAAATTCGTTTTTTAAATAGGGAATTACCGATGCTTCCATCAATCCTTTCATTTCGTATGGTACTCCAGGTAGTGAAATTATTATTTTACCATCTCGGCTGAAAAGCATTCCAGGTGCGGTTCCTCTTCTATTTTGCAGAACCGAACATGAATCTGGAACTTCTGCTTGTTTCATATTTCTTTCAATCAATGGACGATTCAATCTTGTAAAAATATTTTTAATATTTTGCAAAGCTTCTTCATTCATTATCAATTGCCCTCCAAAATATTTGCAAAGTAACGGCTTGGTAATATCGTCTGCAGTTGGTCCAAGCCCTCCAGTAAGAATAATAATATCAGACAAACTTGTTTCGTCTTGCAAAACATTCCAAATATCATTCCAATTATCTCCAATAGTAATTTGTCGATGAACCCAAATTCCAATTCTATTTAATTCTTGCGACATCCACGCACTATTGGTATTTATTGTTTGCCCCATTAGCAATTCATCGCCAATTGTAATAATACTTGTGTTTACTTTTTTCATTCGCAACAAAGGTAGGAGTTGGTTAATTTTGTTTGAACAACTAATAAATTTTCCATGAGTCATTCCTTTTTTCTCAAAAAAGCAGGCATAACAATATTTTATCTTTTATTGTTACAAGCGAACGGTATTGCTCAGTCTGTAACTCATAATTTAAAGAATTCTTTTTTAAATTTTGAAAAAGATCCTCAACTTAAGTACGCCATCAGTTCGCTTTATGTGGTGGATGCCCAAAGTGGAGTTGTTGTTTTTGATAAAAACTCTTCTGTGGGATTGGCACCTGCTTCTACACAAAAAATTGTTACCAGTATTTCAGCGTATGAAATTTTGGGAAAAGATTTTAGTTATCGCACCGATATTAGTTACGATGGAAAAATTGTAAATGGAATTTTAATAGGGAATATAGTTGTTACTGGCAGTGGCGATCCAACCTTAGGCAGTTGGCGTTGGGCAAAAACAAAAGAGGATTCTGTCATCAATCGAATTTTAAAATCTATTCAAGAGAAAGGAATCAGAAAAATTGATGGAAACATAATCGTTGATATTTCGAACTGGAAAGGCAATCAGCAAATGGATGGTTGGATTTGGCAAGATGTCGGAAACTACTACGGAGCCGGTTTAAATTCACTCTTGTGGCGCGAAAATCAATTTGATATTCATTTGCAATCGGGAAAAAATATTGGAGATCCTGTGTCTGTTATCGGATATACTCCAAATCTTTACACTGAGGGTTATCAGTCGTATGTAACATCTGCAAAAAAAGGTAGTGGAGATAATGCCTATGTGTACATTCAACCAAAAGAAATACGAGGGACTATTCCCATTATGGAGAATGATTTTGTTATTTCAGGATCCATGCAAAACGCTTCTCTGCAATTTGCAAATACGCTAGCTGATTCAATGGGCAGAAAGGGATTCGGAAAAAATAGTAATGTTTCTATTTTAGATGAATCAACTAAAGGGAGTGTGAATAATACTTTGCCACAGCAACAATTACTCCATATTGAAATTTCTCCACCACTGGATTCAATCATTTATTGGTTTAATAAAAAAAGTGTAAACCTTTACGGAGAATCATTGATGAAGACAATTGCGTATCAACAAAATGGTTTTGGTTCAACGGATTCTGGAATAAAAATCATTAAAAAATATTGGAATCAATTTGGAGTTGATGAAGATGAGTTGGGAATGGTGGATGGTTCAGGACTGTCGCCAATGAACCGCATTACTACACATGCTCAAGTTGAACTATTGAAATATGCAAAATCAAAAGATTGGTTCACTTCTTTCTTTACTTCATTACCCGAATACAATAATATGAAGATGAAGAGTGGTACCATTCGTGGAGCCAAAGGTTTTTGCGGGTATCACAAAGCAAAGAACGGGAAAGAGTATATTTTTTCTTTTTTAGTGAACAACTATAACGGATCTGCAACTAGCCTAGTTAATAAAATGTTTCGAGTATTGGATTCATTGAAATAATAGTGAACCAATAATTGTAAGGTTTGTTTAAGTGGTTTATGTAAAGTAGGGTTCTAAAATTTTCTTTAATATTTCAGGCATTACTGCTCTTTTCATTGAAGTTTTTTCAACAAAATATAAAATGACTTTTCCAGAACAAAGAAGTTGATTCTGTTCATTATAGATTTCATGAACGAATTCTATTTTATGATGAACAGGTAATTCTTTTAAAGTTGTTTTTATTGTAAGTAAGTTATCGTATAAAGCAGGACGAAGAAATCTTGCATGTGCATCTACAATTGGCATACAAATTCCTGCTTCTTCCATTTTTGCATACGTATATCCAAGTTGGCGAATTGCTTCAGCTCGACCTACTTCAAAATAATCAAAATAGTTACTGTGGTATACAACACCCATCTGGTCCGTATCGGCATAACGAACCCTTAATTGTGTTTCGGAAGTAAACATTTTCTATTTACTAATTAAATTATCAATACTCCATTTTCCTGGTCCGCAAAGCAATAAAGCAGTTGAAACTGTAAGGTAGAGATAAGCCGATTCCTTTTGAGCAATAGGATCGTTTTTATGAATGATAAAAATAGCAACGCCAAATAATATAACTAATACAAATGCAGAGGCACGGCTGAGTAATCCCATCACTAATAATAAGGCACAAAATACTTCGGCAAAGATTACTAGCAGAAGACTTGTAGTGTTGCCAATATTTAACGGATCTGGAAATGAATCTTTCATGGTTTCAAATTTCATCAACTTAGGTAAACCATGATTAAAAAAAAGTAAAAATCCAAAAGCAATTCGAAGAAAAAACAAACTAACGGAAATTCCGGTATCGGAATATCGTGTGCTGAATAATTTTCTCATAACTAAATTTTTTTAATAGGGCACAATATTACGAAAAGCGTTTGATGTAATTTTTTCAAAAAAAAATGTTAAATCATTTCAAATGATTCAGTTATCCACAGTTGTTTGAAATCTGGTTTGGTGTACGAAAAAATAAGTTGAATATTTACAACATTTTCTATCCTATTAATGATTTATTGACATGAGCAGATTTTTTATAGTTTTATTATATTGGTGTTTAGTCCTTCCTCTTTCTGCTCAGCAACCTTTGGGGGAAAGAGAATTTCAAGATAAATATTTACAAGCAAAAACGTATTTTCAAAAAGATCAATTAAGCCTAGCCTATCCATTGTTTCAAGAGCTTCAACAAGAAATTTCGAGTGAAACTGGCAGCCTTTTGATTCAAGACATTAAGTATTACAATATTGTTTGCGGGCTTAAAAAAAATGAGCAGAAAGCCAAATCTGATGCACTGGATTTTATTAATCTTGAAAAAAATAATCCTCGTGTCCATCAAGTTTCTTTTCATTTGGCTGAATATAATTACAGAGAACAAAATTTTTCAGAAGCTGCCCAAGGGTATGCTGCTTGTAATATTGCTCATCTCAGCAATGAGGAAATTGGCGATTTAAAATTTCATCAGGGGTATTCGTATTTTATTTTGCAAAGATTCTCCGAAGCCATTCAGTTGTTTAATAGTATTCGACAGTTAGGTGTTGGAAAATATTATACAGCTGCCAATTATTATTATGGTTTCCTATCTTTTAAAAATGGAAATTGGACCGAAGCATTAGAAAGTTTTAAAATTGTTGAAAGTGAAAGGGAGTATGACACAATTGTACCTTATTATATTGCACAAATTTATTATACTCAAAATCGTAAACAGGAAGCTATTCGATATGCAGAAAACATCATTAGAAAAATGCCTTTGCAATATTATGATTTGGAATTGAAACAATTAATTGGTCAAGGACATTTTGAGTTGTTTCAATATTCACAAGCAGTTCCTTATTTGGAAGAAGTTTACAATAGATCGACAATTGTAACTAGAGAAAATTTATATGAACTTTCCTATACATATTATCAAACCGAGCAATTACAAAAAGCTATTGAGGGGTTTAAACAATTAGGAGGAAAAATAGATTCGTTAAGTCAGCATGCTATGTATCTGCTAGGTGATGCTTATTTAAAAGTGGGTGAAAAAGCAAAGGGACGGAATGCATTTCTGTTTTGTGCGTCCAATAGTAGTAATCCAACGCAAAAAGAAATTTCAACTTTTAATTATGCAAAATTATCTTTTGAATTAGGTTTCGAAGATGAAGCACTTAATAGTTTGAATGATTTTCTTTTAAAATATCCAACGTCAAATTACGCTGCAGAAGCAAAAGAATATTTAGTAGCGGTATTGGCCAATACAAATAATTATAGTGAAGCGCTGCAGTTGATTGAAAACATGACGACTGTTTCAGCTCAGTTAAAAAAAATATATCCCAAAATCTTATATGGTCGGGCTACTGAATTAATTAATGACAACGAATTAATGGAAGCCAATTTGTTGTTGGACAAAGCGCTTAAAAATTTCCCGAGTCAACCATTATTGGCATTTATCAATTTTTGGAAAGGTGAGATTGCTTATCGTAATAATCAGTGGGACGAGGCTATTCAGTTTTTAACAAACTATTTAACGGCAAATTCTCCCAATAACGGGGAAGCAAATGTTGTAGCGGCACGATATAATTTGGGATATTGCTATTTAAGAAAAGAAAATTATGCAGTTGCGTTACAATATTTTGAATCCATCGGAAAAAGTCTTGTGACAGCCGCCTCCAATATGGATTACGATATTTCTTTGAGAATTGCTGATTGCTATTTTATGAATAGGGACTATGCAAAAGCTAAGGCAATTTATGAGAAGTTGATTAGTTTTTCAAGGTCGTCTGAAGACTATGCTCGGTATCAAAATGCCTTGATTGCGGGTATTAAAAATCCAACAGTTAAAATTGATTTACTGAATACGTTAATTCTAAAATTTCCTAATTCTAACTTAGTGGCGGAGGCGAACTTGGAAATTGCTAATACTTTTTTAGCTGACGAAAAATTTAGAGATGCCATTCCTTATTTGAATGAAGTATTAAAAGTAGATTCGAAAAATAATTTAAAACCTCTCGCATTATTAAAATTGGGAATTGTTTATTATAATCTCAATAAAAGCCAAGAGTCGCTTTTTCAATATAAAGAGTTACTTCAAAATTTCCCTCATTCATTTGAAGCGGAAGATGCGTTGGAAAATATTAAAGCAATTTATATTGAAAAGGGAGAAACAGAAGCCTATGCAACCTATATGCGTCAAATTGGTAAGCCATTGGGCGAGTCAACAGAGGATTCTTTGACATGGATTGCAGTTCAAATTTTATACGATAATGAAAGCCCCAATGTATTGTCTGCACTAAACAATTATTTACTCCGATTTTCAAAAGGGCAATATGCAATTGCAGCACATTTTTTTATGGGAGAAATTTATTATGAACGAAAGGATTGGGAAAATGCATTGAAAGGCTATGAAGAAGTAGCGGAAATGGCACCTAATAATTATGCGGAAAAAGCCATACTGCAAGCTGCGAGAATTTATTTTTTTGAATTGAAAGATTATGAAGCATCAGAAGTTTATTACGATGAATTAAAACTGGTTTCAAATTCTCAAGAAATTAAATTGGAGGCAATGCGTGGAATGTTGCGGAGCCAATATCAGCAAAAAAAATGGACAGAGGCTTTCAATAATGCTCAAGAATTAATTGCATTGAACGGAAGTAGTACAGACGATCGAGCGCTTTCTAAAATGGTTATTGCAAAAGCATTTCAACAAAAGAACCAAGTTGATTCAGCAATTATAAATTATAAAACAGTTATAGCCCTCAATAAAGCATCGTTAGCTGCCGAAGCGCGATACGAAATTGCTTTGAGTTGGTTTGTTTTAAATAAATATCCTGAAGCAGAAAAAGCTGCCTTTGAAGTCATTAATAAATCGGGCTCTTACGAATTTTGGGTAACCAAAACCTATATTTTGTTAGGAGATGTTTATTATAAACAAAAAGATTATTTCAATGCCAAAGCCACGTATCAAAGTGTGGTAGAAAATTCTGCTTTGTTAGATTTAAAAAAGGAAGCGAAAGATAAGCTAGATCTGGTTTTGTTGGAGGAGAAGAAAATTAGTAAAATAGTAGAGTAGTCTATTTAAAATTCAAGAAGAGAGATTATGAAAATTTACATATTTAATATTAATAAAATATTTTTTTGGCTCATCATTGCTGTTTTTTCTACAAATTCTGTTTACTCCCAGCAGGATTCAATGAAAAAAAGAACAGTTTTAATTACTTCTATTTTTAAACCTGTATTAAAAGAAGCTGCAAAAATAAATTTAACGGCAACTCCGGCTTCCGTCGATACCAGCAAGCCAAAATTGAATTACAATATTCCAAACCAAAATCTACTATTTCCTTATTCCCCAGCTTCAATAAAACCATTGGCGCTAGAAATAGATCTGGGCGGAGTGTGGCAATTGAGCAATTCTATTAAAGCAGGGTTTGGAAATTTGAAATCTCCATTGCTACAAGCTGGCTTTTCTTTTGGAGATGGAATAAAGAAAGGTTTGCAAATTTTTTCAAATCACATTTCTTCAACAAGTAAAAATGGTTTTCAAAATTATAACGAAACAAAAATTGGGGCAAGTGGTTTCTATACTTTGCAAGCCAACCACGAATTGCATTTAAAGTTTGAAATAAGCCGAAATAATTATGATCATTTAACATCAAATACTTTAAGCAGTAATGTCCAGCAGCGATTTCTGAGCTGGAACACGAATTTTGGATACCGAAATAAGAACCCCACACGATACGGAGTTATTTATCATCCCGAAATTTCTGCATTCATTTTTAATGATTATGCTATAGCAAAAAGTAAAGAACAACATATTAAGATAGTCTTACCATTTGAAAAACAAGTTGGTAAATCTTTTGCTGTAAACTTATCAGGCAATATAGATTTTATCAACTATGAGAATGAGGCAATCGCTACAAGTACCAATACAGTTTTTAGTGTCAACCCTTCGGTTCATTTGAAAACACCAAAATTAAACTTGCGAGTAGGTATTCGTCCTACATGGGATAATCAAACGTTTAAATTTTTTCCTGATATAAGTGCCGAAGTGAGTACGGATGATAGTCGATTTGTATTTCAAGCAGGATGGATTGGAACTGCACAGGTAAATTCATACCAAAACCTAACATCTAAAAATCAATGGGTGCAAGCACCATACCAATTACGCAATACTTGGAAAGAAGAACGCTATGCAGGATTTAGAGGATCTGTTGGCAAGCACATTAACTACAGTACCAAGCTTAAATTTAATAAATTTCATCAGCTGCCTTTGTTTGATCCGCAAAGAATTTGGACGATGCCACCGAAAATATATAATATACTATTTGAACCAACAGCCAGCATGTTTCAAATAAACGCTGAATTTGGATATACTGTTCAGGAAAAATTATCCATATTGGCGACAGTGAATCATTATCAATATGCACAACTTGCTATCAATAAAAAACCACTTGGGTTAATTCCGTTTGAGTTGAAAGCAGCTTTTCGCTTAAAAGTTGGAAAAGATGTTTGGTTAAGTTCTGATTTAATTGGATGGAAGGGCGCTGATTTTAGGAGTAGCCCAACAGAGTATATGCAACTTAAAGGGGCTCTGGATGTTAAGGCTGGCGTTGAATATCGTATGGCCCAAAAAATAAATATTTGGGTGCAGTGCAACAATATTTTAAATCAAGATTTGCAGCGATGGAATTTATTTCCATCATATTATGGTTTTAATTTTGTTGCAGGCGTTATTTTTGCATTTGACAAAAACAAAAAATAGTGTACAACATTTTGTATCAATATATTCTTTTGAATCGCCAATTGGGATTGCCCGGTATTGGAACAATTCGGTTAGTACAAAACTCTGCGCAATTGGATATTGCCAATAAAAAATTTCTTGCTCCATACCAACATTTTATTTTAGATCATTCGATTGACAAGCCAGCCGATAAATTATTCGATTGGTTATCGCATACATTAAAAATTGAAAATTGGGACGCTATAAAAAAAGTTAATGAGTTTTCTGCCAACTTAAAAAACTCAATAACACAAAGCGGAGACGTGTGTTGGGAAAAAATTGGCGTATTGCACAGAGATGAAAAAGGGGCAATAGTTTTGGATACTGATCGTAGTAATTTACAAAATAGAGATTCTGTGGCTGCTCATAAAATTATTCGCCAAAAGCAAGAGCACTCTATTCTTGTAGGCGAATCTGAGAAATCTTCTTTGGAAATGGAAGAACTTTTATCTATTAAGCCTTTGCATATAAATTATGCTTGGCGTGCTGCTATTCTTATCACAATTTTAAGCGCCGGCTTAATCGGCTGGCAATTTTCAAGTAAAAAAATAACACTTTCTTCATTAGGCAACCAAGTAGTTATGCAAGTGAAGTAATCTTTTTATTGTTGCCACAATTCTATTTACTTTGCTTTTCTTTTCATCAATTTTATGAGAAATAAGGTTCAATCAGCAATTTGTCCAATATGCAATTCATCCAATACACAATTTGCATTGGCTGCAAAAGATTTTACTGTTAGTGGGGAAGAGTTCAACATTTCTGAATGTAAGCAATGCTCCTTTTGGTTTACACAAAATGCACCCGATGAATTGTTGATATCGAATTATTACAATTCGAAAAATTATATTTCTCACACTAATAGTAGTGCAGGGTTAATAAATAAATTATATCAAATAATTAGAAAAAACACGATTTGTAAAAAACAAAAACTCATTGAGAAAATAACGAATAAGGGAAATGGAAATTTGTTGGATGTGGGAAGTGGTACTGGATTCTTTGCAGGCACTATGAAAAAAGCAGGATGGAATGTGGTAGGCATTGAACCCGATGAAAATACCAGAAAATTGGCTTTGGAATTAAATAATGTGGAGCTAATTGATGCTAATATTTTTTTTCAACTTTTACCCAATCAATTTGATGTGATAACTCTTTGGCATGTTTTGGAACATGTACATTCTTTAAAACCTTATGTACAAAAATTAAAAGAACTTTTAAAACAAGATGGGAAATTAGTGATTGCTGTTCCCAACCATGATTGTTTTGATGCTAAATTTTTTAAGCAATATTGGGCAGCTTACGATGTGCCTCGTCACCTGTATCATTTTAATTTTGAAAGTTTAAACTTATTGATTGAAAATGAAGGCATGCGATTAGAAAAGATAAAACCAATGTGGTTCGATAGTTTTTATATCAGTCTATTAAGCAGTAAATACAAATACAAAAATACAAGATGGATGCTGGCATTGATGGTTGGATTATGGTCAAATGTATTGGCGTTGATTCATCCAAAACGATGCAGTTCGTTAGTGTTTATTTTTTCAAAATAAATTATTGCCCCAGCTGAATTTCAAAAAGTTCGGGCCATCGTTTTCCGGTAATGTAAATTTTCTTAGTTTTTTCATCATACGCAATTCCATTAGGTACGTCGGCATGCGGATCCTTTGCCTGTATTCTTTTCCATAAATCTGTTAGATCATATTTTGCAACAACAATACCCATAATTGGATCAATTTTTAATATATATGGATACTGCCATTGATTGGCATAAACAAAACCATCGATGAATTCCAATTCGTTTAAATTAAAAACTGGGTTGCCGTTTTCTGTAATTCCCATTGTTCGTAATAGTCGAAAAGTGCAGGGTTCATAAAAATATAAATTACCACTTCCTGTGCTTACAATCAATTCAGTTCCATCGTGTGTAATTCCCCAACCGTCAGTAGTCAATGGAAATTCTTTTATTTTCTTAAAGCCTTTTACTGAATAGATTAATACAATTTTATTTTGCCAAGTCAGTTGATAAATAGTATCATGTAGAATAGTAATTCCTTCACCGAAAAATTTATTGTGTAATGAAATTTTGGCAATTGATTTTCCTG
>SCVJ01000188.1 GCA_004322425.1 Chitinophagaceae bacterium | reverse complement strand
GGTCGCCGCCGGCGCGCTGGAACATCTCCTGTCCCCAGTCGGGCAGGTCGTTCGGCCGGGTCATGAAGAGCTCGGTCCACGCCGCGAAGGTGGCCGCCGTGCCGTGCACGCTCATGGCGGCGCGCTGCAGCGAGCGGACCAGGTGCTTGGGCTCGAGCGGCCCGGCCGGCGGCACGTCCGCGAGATTCTCGATCGTGTACGCGCCCGGCACCTCGGTGGTGCGGTCGAGGAACGACTGGCGCAGCACGATCATCGTGCTGTCCTCCGCGAGCGGCAGCCAGTTGCCCTCCTGCGGCGTCGCGCTGACGAGCACCTCGACCCTGCCGTCAGGCCCGACGACCAGGTCGTCGTTGCGCAGCTCGCCGGTCGACGCCATCGTCCCGTCCTTGGCGTAGCGGTTGGCCTTGGAGCCGAAGGAGACGTACGCGATCGAGCCGCGGGTCCCGGTGATCCGGTAGGTGCTCCGTCCGTTGACGGGGGCCGAGTGGTAGACGTTGTCGGGGTTGTCGGCCCCGATCTTCACGAGGTCCAGCCCCTGCATGCGGGGCCGGTCGGCGTCGCTGTTCTCGATCGTCGCGTAGAGCGCGTTGCGCAGCAGGCGCGTCAGGTAGCGGTAGCCCTCGGCGCGGTCCAGCGGCGTGGCCGGAGCGCTGTCGCGGAGCACGACCTCGCCGGCCTTCTCCAGCGCCTGGCAGAACTCGCGCCAGGCGCTGCCGGTCAGCACGGCGTCGTCGACGTCGGTCATCCCACCTCCACTGATGTAGAACACGTTCTACCAGAGGACGGTCAACCCCGCGAGGGTGCTGCGCAGCGGAAGCCGACGTGGGCGGTGGGGGAGTCCGGGGCGACCGGGATGCGCGCGGACGGCCGGTAGCGCGAGCAGTAGTCGTCGCTGCAGAGGAAGCTGCCGCCCTTGGCCACGACGGCGTCCGCGCCGGAGACGCCCGGGGCGCAGCACGGGGTGCCGGCGTGGTCCGCCGTCCATGCCGTGCCGACCAGCTCCCAGACGTTGCCGGTCACGTCGAGC
>SCVJ01000070.1 GCA_004322425.1 Chitinophagaceae bacterium | reverse complement strand
GTGGTCGAGCGCAAAGGCGTCAAGACCGCCTTGATCACGACGCGCGGCTTTCGCGACGTTTACGAGATCGGCCGGTCGAACCGGCCCGACGCCTACAATCTCTTCTTCGAGCGCCCGGTTCCGCTGGCGCCGCGCAGCCTCAGGCGCGAGGTGATGGAGCGGATGACCGCGCGCGGGGAGATCCACACGCCGCTCAATCGAGCGGAAGCGGCGGCGGTGGTCGCCGAGTTGAAGAACGCCGGAGTCGAAGCGATCGCCGTTTGCCTGCTCCACAGTTACGCGAACCCGGCGCATGAAGAGGCGCTCGGCGAGATCATCGCCTCGGTTTATCCGCAAACGTACGTCACCTTATCCCATCACATCATGCGCGAGTACCGCGAGTACGAACGGACCTCGACGACCGCGGTCAACGCTTACGTCGGACCGGTCGTCGCGCGCTATCTCGGCTCTCTGCAAGAGCGTCTGGGCCGGCAGGGCTTCACAGGAGAAGTTCTCGTCATGCAATCGGGCGGAGGGGTGATGTCGTTGGAGCGCGCCATCCGGATGCCGGTCAGGATGGGATTAATGTCCAAAAGGTATTGCATTTTTATCTCGGACACAGATGCAAATACCATCGGAAATAAGCTTCACGATGATGCTGTGCCAGACCTCGATGTTGTCGGTACTTGTGTTTCAGTCGAGCGAAGTATCCTTCCAGAGCATTGGTCGATTTGGCAATTAAAGGATCATCGAGATAACGGAACATGTCCGGCAAGGCAGACAGCAACATACTGCGGGCTCGCTTGAGATCGCTGAAGACCCAGCCCTTCTCTGGTGAGCGGGCAATAGGGCGTCCATACAGGCGTTCCCAACCGTGAACCTGGGAGAGGAAGCGATCACGATCGGAAGCGGTGTCGAGGGACATGACTTGAAGAAAAAGCGCTCTAAGGTGTTTAGCGTCGGTGCGTTTGGGGTACTGCCTACACCAACTTAACCCTTGGCGCTGGATGTGTACCAGACAGCGTTGAATCAGGATCTGAGGCCATAATAGCCGCAAGATTTTCATGAGGTGGGGGTTGCCGTCTACGGTAGCGCTTGTGGGTACTAAGCCATGTTGGACTAGAGTCGAACAGAAAGGGTGTAGGTGTGTTGGTCCTTCGGCCATCTCGGGGGCTCCGTGGATGACTGAGAAGCGCTCAGTATCCATCACGGCAAAGACTCCTTTGCGCTGGTCGATGAAAGTTCCATCGAAGAGCAAGTAACGATACGCCGATAGCTCTATACGGTTTGGTGGAGGACGTTGCAGCCAATGTTCGATGATACGCCTGAGAGTAGAAACGCTGTGACCGCTCTGAGTGGTCAGTTGTCTCAGCGTGTAGCCCTCGACAATCCAGCGCTCGAACCAGACACGCTGACGCAGATGCTTGTTGAGGGGATTTTTCCAACCAAAGCTGCGACCGCACCGACGGCAGAGCCAGCGCTGCGTTCCGTGACGGCTCTTTCCGTTGCGTCGCACCTGCGATGAGCGACATTGTGGACAATGCTTTTTTTGTCATCGAAACACCGCCATTGTTGAATCGTGTCAACAATAGTACTTCTAAGACGGCGTCACAAAAGGAATTTCTCATGAATAGAGCAATACCTTTTGAGCATTATTCCCAGGATGATGGAGTCGGGTCCGGTGGCGGGAGTCATCGGCGCCGCCAGAGTGGCCCACGCGCTCGGCCATCCCCAGGCCATTGCCTTCGACATGGGCGGCACCACGGCGAAAACGAGTCTGACCAGGAACGGCCGTGCGGAAATCGCCAGCCATTACTTCATCGGCGGCTATAACAGCGGCCATCCCGTTATGCTGCCGGTCGTGGATATCGTCGAAGTCGGATCGGGCGGCGGGAGCATCGCCTGGCTCGACGGCGCGGGAGGTCTGAAAGTCGGTCCGGTCAGCGCCGGCGCAGCGCCCGGACCGGCATGCTATGGCCGGGGCGGAACCAAGCCAACAGTGACCGATGCCAACCTTATATTGGGCCGTCTCGGCGAAGAATCATTTCTCGGCGGGGAGATGGCGCTCGACCGCGCTGCGGCGGTCGCCGCCGCGCAGAAACATATCGCCGCGCCGCTGGAGCTCGACGTTCATCAAGCGTCCGTGGCGATTCTCAGAATAGCCAACGCGCACATGGCGCTCGCTTTGCGGGCGGTGTCAGTCGAACGCGGCCAGGACCCGCGCGATTTCGCCCTGGTCGCCTTCGGCGGCGCCGGTCCGCTCCATGGCTGCACGCTCGCGCGGGAATTAAAAATTCCCACCGTCATCGTTCCGCTGCTGCCCGGCCAATTTTCCGCCTGGGGCATGCTCACCTGCGATCTCCGGCACGATTACATTCAGACGCTGGTGCGTGATTTCGATGCCGTCGATCCTGAAGAGATCCGGTCAGCCTTGACCGCTCTAATGAACGACGGACTGGCTACTCTCAAGCAGGAGCGCGGGGCGGATGGCGCCGCGCCCGGGATCGACTGTCGTCTCGATCTGCGCTATCGCGGCCAGGAGTACACGGTAACCGTTCCGCTGCCGGGCGCGGGCTTCACGGCCGCGGATCGAGAACCCACCGCCGCGCGCTTTCACGAGCTGCACCGGCTGCTTTACGGCCATTCGGCCCCCGAAGAAGCACTGGAGCTTGTCGCCGTCAGGGTTACGGTTCACAGAGCCATTGAAAAAGGCCCATCGCTTTCACCGGCCCATGCATCTATGCTGGACGCCCGGCGATCCGCGCCGGCCTACACTAAGCGCCGGGTGTACATGGGGGAACAGTACGGCTTCATGGAGACGCCGGTCTATCGCCGTGACGAGCTCGCTCCCGGGATAAAACTCGAAGGGCCGGCGATCATCGAGGAGGCCGCCTCGACGGCGGTCGTGCTGCCGCAAGATCGCGTCCAGGTCGTCCCCACGGGTGAGCTGGTGATCCGAATCGCAAATGAGATAAGTTAAAAGACAAAAGTAAAAAGGTAAAAAATGGCAAAGATCGACCCGGCAACCTTGGAGATCGTGCGCGGCGCATTCATCGCTTGCTCCAACGAGATGGGCGCGGTGTTGAGCAAGACCGCCTACAACCCGATGGTTTTCGAGGTCCAGGATTTCTGCATCGGCATCATCGACCCCAAGGGAGAGCTGGTCGCGCAGAATTCCGGCGGGCTCCCGATCTTCCTGGCGGACATGGGCGCCGCGGTTCTGGACGGCATCGAGAAGTTCGGCCTCTCCGGATTCGAGCCAGGCGATGCCATCGTCATGAACGCGCCCTATGTCTGCGGCCAGCACTT
>SCVJ01000187.1 GCA_004322425.1 Chitinophagaceae bacterium | reverse complement strand
CCGTCCTGGACTCCCACGCACACCTCGACCTGATGGACGGCGACGTCGACGAGGCGCTGGCCGCCGCCCGCAGCGTCGGCATCGACACCGTGGTGCAGGTCGGCGTCGACCTCGCGTCCAGCCGGTGGTCGGCGGAGGTCGCGAGCAGGTACGACGCCGTGCACGCGGCGGTGGCGATCCACCCGAACGAGGCCGGTCGCGGGGCGGCCGACGACGAGGCTCTGCGCGAGATCGAGGCGCTCGCGGCGCTCTCCCAGGTCAAGGCGGTCGGGGAGACCGGGCTCGACTTCTTCCGCACGGTGACGCCCGAGGGGCACCGGCAGCAGGAGGAGGCGTTCCGCGCGCACATCGCCATCGCGAAGCGGACCGGGACCGCGCTGGTCATCCACGACCGGGACGCGCACGACGACGTGATCCGGGTGCTGCTCGACGAGGGCGCGCCCGACCGGGTCGTCTTCCACTGCTACTCGGGCGACGCCGCGATGGCGCGCACCTGCGCGGACCACGGCTGGTTCATGAGCTTCGCCGGGCCGGTCACCTTCACGGCCAACGACGGGCTGCGCGAGGCGGTCGCCGCGGCCCCGGCCGAGCTGCTGCTGGTCGAGACCGACGCGCCCTTCCTGACCCCGATGCCGTACCGCGGCCGGCCCAACGCCCCCTACCTCGTGCCGCTCACGGTGCGGTCAATGGCAGCCGCGCGCGGCGCCGACCTGGACGAGCTCTGCGGCTCGATCGCCGCCAACGGGCGGCGGGCCTTCGCCCTCTGACCCCGTTCGTGAGCCGTTTCACAACTGTCATGAGAAATCTGCTCTGACCTGCAGGTACTCCCCACCTCGGCGTCGAACCGGCCCTCGAAACCAGGTTCTTCCCCCACTCCGGGTTTGGACGTCGTCGGAGCGGGCCGTACCGTCACACAACAGAGAAGCCGGGATCGCGAGCGTATGTCCTGGTTGCACCGCACGGCCCGTCCCCACCCGGGGAGGGCCGGGCAGCGTGCAGCCCCGCGTGCCCGGGCCGTACTGCGCTTGGAGTTCCGTGCACGTTCCCGCCCTGCCGTCCCGCGCTGCCCTGCGCTCGGCGATCAGCCGTCCTGCTGTCCCCCTCGTCATCGGTGTCCTGCTCACCGCGCTGCTCGCCAGCGGGCTGGCCTGGTCGATGACCGGGTCGATGGTCCTGCTGTCG
>SCVJ01000115.1 GCA_004322425.1 Chitinophagaceae bacterium | reverse complement strand
GCACGTTGTGGATGCCCATGCCTTGCAGGCGCTGCGCCGCCATGCGGGCCAGGGGTTCGATCACCTCAACCGATTGCACCTCCTTGACCAGCCCAGCCAGCACCGCAGCCTGGTAACCCGAGCCGGTGCCGATTTCCAGCACCACGTCATCGGGCTTGGGGTTGATCAGGTCCGTCATCAGGGCCACGATGAAGGGTTGCGAGATGGTCTGCTGGTGGCCGATGGGCAGGGGCGCGTCCAGCCAGGCCTCGTCTTGCAGATCAGGGTCGACAAAGGCATCACGGGGCACGGCCGCCATGGCCTGCATGACCCGGTCGGACAGCGTGGGGCGGCCGGTGTAGGCGCCGCATTGCAGGGTCTCGGCGCGGATGTGATCCAGCAGGGCGTCAATGGCCTGTTGGCGGTGGTGGGTGCTCATGCCTGCGATCCCCCTGGTCAGCCCGTTATGGCCGCTAGCATAGCCCCGGTTGCCCGTGCACGCCAGTGCGTATCATGGCCACCATGACTTCGCCTTCGCCCAAACCTCTGTCCTTCAAGGTGGCCGTGGGCGGCGCCATCTGGCTGGGGCTGACCTGGCTGGCCTACGCGCTGTTCCTGGTCAACACACCCATCACCTTGCAAAGCGTGCAGGCAGGCGCCATCACCATGGCCCGCGGTGCGGTGATGGCCAGCACCGCCATGGCCTTGCTGGCGATGGTCGCGGGCCTGATCAAACTGGCCTTGCTGAAACGGCGGGATGCGTCCCTGGTGATCGCGGCGATCTGGTCGATGGGCGCTCTCTCGCTGGCCTTCTCGATCTTCATGCTGACCAGGCCTTTGCTGGACTCGGCGATCTGATCCGACACCACGCTCGACAAGAAGGGCCTTGTGCCTGTGCCTGGTGGTGCGCCGCTTATGTGCGTTGAGTGCGATCCTGGTGTTTGACGGCGCTTCAACGGTGCACGAACTGGCAGGCCTTGGTGTCGGGGTTGCAGACCCGCACCAGGTCGCTTTTCACATGCGTGGCAAACAGACCTTGCGCGATCACGACGCCCGTGATCAGGGCGATGGACAGACGGACACTCATGCTGCTCTCCTGCAGTGCAAGCGGATGTAAGTAGCGTAGTCACTGTGGCGTTTTGGCGCTACAGGGTCAACACCCTGGAATGCAGGTGGCATGAACCCCAGGTGCTCGCAGGCGTGCGCTTTGTCACAACGACAGCGCCCTTTGGCGTGGATCCCACAAGGGATGTCGCAAGGCGTCTGACCATTGACCTGAGTCAATGGTGAGCCCCCCTAGAACGTAGTCTTTAAGCGTTTTGAAACCTCTGTTCTCATAGACTGAAATCCAGTTTCACTTCTGAGAACAAGGCAATCAATGCAGTGGGGTGTGCGCGGCTTGAGGGGGGCTCGGTCTTGATCGAACTCGCCTTGAAGTTCCTCAGCGACGAGGCCAATGGCTTCATGGCACGTCGGCTTGGCTTGGACCTGGGCAAGCTCGATGTCGGCCCTTTTGTGGACTACACCACGGGCGCGCTGGCCATCGGTGTGGACACCACACGGATGACGCTGTTCCAGATCGAGGAAGAGCGCGTGATGCGCGAGCAGCTGCCCGTGCGCCAGATCGTGGCCGGTCGTGAATTGACCCTGTCGCCGCCCTTGAAGGTCAACCTCATCGTGGTGGTCAGCGGGCGTTTTCAGCATTACGACCAGTGCCTGCGCCAGTTGTCGCTGCTGCTGACCTTCTTCCAGTCGCAC
>SCVJ01000186.1 GCA_004322425.1 Chitinophagaceae bacterium | reverse complement strand
GCGTCAGCGACCAGCACCTCGTCCACGGCGACCCCGTCAGCCGCTGCCAGCGCGAGCAGGTCGTCACGGAACGAGCCGGCCTCCAGCGGGCGGAAGTCGTTGAAGACCGGCTCCACGACCAGCGGGTAGGCGAAGGAGCCTGCCACCACGAGAGAAGCGGTTGCGCCGGCCCCCCACGCCCACCAGGTGCGCGGGAAGCGCCGGGCCAGCCCGACCAGCGCGATCAGCGCCAGCGCGGTGAGGCCGGCCCCCACGAGCACGCCCTTGCCGACGTCACCCAGCCAGCTCGCCCAGGTGTGCGTCGACAGGCCGTAGTCGCGCCGGACCACCTCGCCGCGCGCCGACAGCGGCAGCGTGGCGAGCCGGCCGAGCACGCTCAGCACCAGCGTCCCGAGCACCACCCGCCCGAACCACCCGCCCGGGAGCCGGGCCACGAGGCGCGAGCCCCACCGGGTCACGCCCAGCGCGACCGTGACGACCAGGCCGACGAAGAGAGCGGCGTACGACCAGGGGCGGATCGAGCTGTGGAACGCCACCTCGCGCGCCATCTGGGCGGGCGTGAAGTCGCGCGCCGGGTCACCGTCGAGGGTGGCTCCGGGCAGCGGGTCCCACGGCACCGCGAGGGCGAGTGCGACGCCGAGCGCGAGGAGCAGCACCGCGAGCGCGCCGACGAGGCGTCGGCTCACCCGAGCTCGCGCTGCAGCGCCGCGCGCCACGCCTCGGTGAGCTCCGCGACGGAGGTGCCCAGCTCGGAGCGCAGCGCGTCCTCGACCGCGACCGCGGAGTCGACTCCCCCGCGGCGGGCGCCGACGGCGCGGTAGAAGCGGAGCAGCCCGTCCCGGCCGTGCTGCTCTGCGATGAGGCGCACCGCGAGCCACGCCTGCTCGTACGCCTGTGCGAGATCCTCGTTGCCACCGTCGAAGTCGCTGTCCGACGGGAGCTGCTCGGGCACGTCACCGGCCCGGATGTCCGCGCGCAGCTCGCGGGCCGACAGCGCCAGCGGCAGGTCGACGTCGGCGTAGCCCACGTAGTCGGCGAAGCCCTCCGCCAGCCAGCCCGGCACCGCCGGTCCGGTCGCGCGGCGGGTCGCGACGTGGGTCAGCTCGTGGGTCAGCACCACCCGGCGGCCGAGCTGGCCGAGCCTGGTGAAGGTGTCGGGGTTGACCAGGATCCGGTCGCCGCTCGGGTCGAACTCCTGCGACCCGCCGCCGAGCTCAGCGGTCGCCACCGCGGCGATCTGCGACAGGTCCCCGTCCGAGCCGAGCAGGTCGG
>SCVJ01000103.1 GCA_004322425.1 Chitinophagaceae bacterium | reverse complement strand
GCCGGCTGTTCGTCAGGCCCTCGAGCTCGACGACGCCGTACGTCGGCTGACCCGGGATGCCGGGCTCCTGGTAGTAGTGCGTGCCGCCGACGTCGAGGACCGTGCCGTCGGCGAGGAAGACCTGGTCGGAGCAGAACAGGTCGCCGTCGTTGCGGGTCTCGTCGTCGTTGTAGAGCCCGCCCGGGTTGTAGGAGCCCTCGCGCCCGCCCGGGTTGCTCGCCGGGTCCGGGTCGCTCCGCTGCCAGGTCGGCCTGGCGCCGCGCAGGTCGAGCACCCGCGCCATGTCGTTGCGGGCCTGGTGGCCGAACTCCGCGACGCCGTTGAGCTGCGCTTCCTGGATGCTGTCGAGCGCGTCCCAGTACACGAGCTTGCCGTTCGGCAGCACGACCACCGAGCCGGCCGCGGGCTTGCACTGCGTCTCGCCGTCAGGAGTGGTCACGCAGCGCTCGCCCGCCTCCTCGAAGGGCGCGCTGAACCGCCCCGTCAGCGACGGGTCGCCCGCCTCGACGGCGGCCGCCGGGGCCGACAGGAACGCCGCCGGCGCTCCGGTGGTCAGCAGGGTGAGAGAGAGCAGGGTGGCGGGAGTACGGCGCACGGGTCCTCCAGGGGGTCAAGCCTGAGTCGAGCGGTCACCTCTGCAACGGACGAACGGGACGTTCCTCTCGCCCGAGTTGCAGTGGTCTGTCCGGTTGGTACCAGACTTCCGCGCGGCTCACCTCCCGGGGCGACGCCGCCGCAGCAGGAGCACCGCACCGCCGAGCGCGCCCACGACCAGCGCGGTGAGGGCGTACGGCAGCCGGTCCCGGCCCTCCGCCCCCTCCACGGCACCGCCCACCTGTGCCGCCGCCGACGCCTCGGGCACCCAGCTGACGGCACCGGTCAGCGGGGCGGGACGGCCGTCGACCTCGGCCGGCACCTCCCACGTCTGCAGCCGGGTGGGGCCGTCCGCCGAGAGCGCCGGCTCGGGAGGGAGGTCGTCGGGGTAGCGCAGCCGCGCGTCCAGCCAGGTCCAGCTGCGCGCGCCCGGGGCGAGCAGCGCGAACTCCGGCTCGGTCGAGGGCGGACCGGCGGCCTGTCCCCGCGCGGTGCGGTCCTCGACGTGGGTGCGGCTGCGCACGTTGACCTCGACCCCCGCCTCGGTGAAGCGCAGGAACGGCTCGCCGTCACGGCCGGCGACCGACACCTGCCGTCCCGGCTGGACGGACAGGAAGATCCCCGGCAGCCGACCGGGGAGCGCCTGGACCGTGAGCCCGCCCGGAGCCGGATCCGCCGACACCAGGAACGCGCCGAGCAGCGGCCGGAAGTCGACCCGCCCCCGCACCGTGACCGCTCGGTCCCCGTAGCGCAGCGGCACCGCGAAGGCGGCGAGCCTCGCGGCGCGTTCCTCGTCGGCGGGGGCGCGGAGCTGCTCGGGATGGAGCCGGTGGTCGTACCAGCCCCACGAGTCGCCGGAGCTGATCCGCACCCAGCGCGGCGGGCCGTCGACCGCGGTGGACGGCGCCGCCCCGGACGGGCTGCTGGTGGTGAAG
>SCVJ01000113.1 GCA_004322425.1 Chitinophagaceae bacterium | reverse complement strand
CGCGACCGACATCAGAGGACCTTGCCGGGGTTGAAGACACCGAGCGGGTCGAGAGCGGCCTTGATCGACCGCTGCAGGACGAGCGAGCCCGGGTCGAGCTCGCGGACCATGCCCGCGCGCTTCAGCAGGCCGACGCCGTGCTCCCCCGTGACGGTCCCCCCGAGCGTGATCGCCGCGTCGAGGAGCTGCTCGAAGGCGCTCTGCGCGCGCACCCGCGCGACCTCGTCGCCGGTCGGGGTGAGCAGCAGCGGGTGCAGGTTGCCGTCACCGGCGTGCGCGATGGTGGCGATGCGCACGTCGTTGCGGGCGGCGATGGCCTCCACCTCGGCGAGCATCGCCGGGACCGCCGACCGCGGCACGCAGATGTCCTCGGTGAGCACCGGTCCGAGCCGCTCGAGCGCCGGGTAGGCCAGCCGCCGCGCCATGAACAGCGCCTCCGCCTCCGCGTCGTCGGTCGACTGCGCGGCCCACAGCGCGCCGGTCGACGTGAACGCGTCCACGACCGCCTGCGCCTCGGCCTCGCCGGCGTCGCCCGGGGTGTCGACACGGGCCAGCAGCAGCGCCGCCGCGTCGGACTCCAGGCCCAGGTGCTTCCACTCCTCGACCGCCTCCAGGCACGCGCGGTCGAGCAGCTCGAGCGCCGACGGCACCAGCCCCCGCCGGGTGACCACCGCGACCGCGTGACCCGCGTCGACGAGGCTCGAGAACGACCCGACGATGGTGCGGGGCGTGCCGCGCAGGGCCGCGCGCAGTCGCAGCGTCACCTCGGTCACGACGCCGAGGGTGCCCTCGGAGCCGACCATCAGCCCGGCCAGGTCGTAGCCCGCGACGCCCTTGTTCGTGCGCCGCCCCAGCGTGACCGCCGTGCCGTATCCCGCGTCGCCGCCGACCACGGCTCGCATCCCGAGCACGTAGTCGCGGGTGACGCCGTACTTCAGGCAGCACAGCCCGCCGGCGTTGGTCGCGACGTTTCCGCCGATCGTCGACCACGGCGAGCTGGCCGGGTCGGGCGGGTACCAGAGGCCGTGCTCGGCCACGGCGGCCTTCAGGTCGTCGTTGACGGTGCCGGGCTGCACCACGCAGAGCAGGTTCTCGGCGTCGACCTCGACGACCGCCGACATCCGCGAGAGGTCGAGCAGGACGCAGCCGTCGACCGCGTTCGCGCCGCCCGACAGCCCGGTGCCGGCGCCACGGGCGACGACCGGGGCGCCGAGGTCGGCGGCGACGCGCACGACGTCCTGCACCTCGGCCTCGCTGCGCGCGCGTACGCCCACCGCTGCCCGGCCGACGGGCGCCCACTCCGCCTCGTCGTGCGACAGGCTCGCCAGCACGTCCTCGTCGACGACCAGCCGGTCGGCGGGCAGCGCCCGGCCGAGCGCTTCGACCAGCACCGCTGTCGGCGTGGGGGACAGAGCGGTCATGCCAGCGCCTCGCGCAGCAGCTCGGCGGTCGCGGCCGCGCCGGCCGGCGTCATGATGCTGCCGCCGTGGTCGAGGCCGGGCAGGAAGCGCGTGGTCACGCACGTCGCGCGATAGCGGTCGACAGCCTCCGGCGGGTAGGCGGGGGCGGAGTCCTTGCCGGTGCTCCACTCCGCGTGGCTGAAGCGGATGGGGAGATCCAGCTTCTCCCAGGCGTTCTCGTCGAAGAAGACGGACTCGGCGTCCTGCAGCAGCGCCTGACCGGACAACCGCACCCGGCCGTCCCGCAGGTCGTGCGCTGCGTAGCCGCGCAGCACCGCGTCGTTCGGGTCGAAGAGCGGACCGGTGTTGGTGACGAAGAAGTCGACGTAGTCGTCGAGCGAGTCCCAGGTCTGCTCGAGCCGGGCCAGGCGGTCCTGGAAGACGAGCGGGAGGAGCTCCCGGGTGAGCCCGGGCGGCGCCGCAGATCGGAAGAGC
>SCVJ01000185.1 GCA_004322425.1 Chitinophagaceae bacterium | reverse complement strand
CCACAGGCTGCCCTTGCGCGCGGGGACGTCGCTCTCCCCGGTGAGCGCCTCGACGGCCGCGGGGATCGCCCCGCCCTGGCTGCAGACGGCGGCATGCTGACCCGCGCCGCCCAGCTCGGTGAGCAGTTGCACGAGAGGCCCTGCGCCCCAGTCGTTCTCGTCCTCGCGGGCCTCTCTGGCAGGCGTCAGCGGGATGCCGAGCTGGTCCGCGAGGGGCCGCACGGTGTCGAGACAGCGCCGCAGCGGTGCCGACAGCACGCGGCGCGGCGCGTACGCGGCCAGCAGGGGAACGAGCGCGTCGGCCTGCTCCTTGCCGGTCGGGTCCAGCGGTCGCTCGTCGTCGGGGCCGGCCCAGGAGTCGCGGTCGCCGGCCGATGCGTGCCGCACGAGCAGCACCTGGGTCGTCTCCGGCGGCGCTGCGGCGAAGGCCTGCAGCGGGGCGCAGTCGTAGCCCGCGCTGACCCGTGCCAGCGCCGACTGCAGGGACACCCAGCGCAGCTGGTCCACCTCGGCCCCCGCCACGAACTCTCCCTCGGTCGCGCGCATCGCCCACCACCGCACGGTCTTCTCGGCCTCGCGGCCGTCGGAGAGCACCCGGTACCGGCTCTCGCCGAGGGTCCGGCCGGGCACCGCCCGGAAGCCGGTCTCCTCCCAGACCTCGCGCACACCGCCGACCACGGCGGGCTCGCCGGGATCCAGCTTGCCCTTGGGGAGCGACCAGTCGTCGTACTTCGGCCGGTGCACCAGGGCGATCCGGAGCTCGCCGTCGATCCGGCGCCAGAGCACGCCGCCCGCGGCCGGGACCTGCGGCAGGTCAGCCACCGTCACCGCGCTCGGAGGAGCGGCGCATCAGCTCGGTCTGCGCGTCGCGAGCAGCGACGCCCGCGGCGGGCTGCTGGACCCAGCTGCCGTCGGTCTGCAGCTCCCAGTGCCGCACGTCGGGTGCGAGCAGCCGGTCCAGCACGGAGTCGAGCTGCGCCCGCACGGCGGGGTCCTTGGCCCGCACGAGGGTCTCGACCCGGCGGTCCAGGTTGCGGTGCATCAGATCGGCGCTGCCGAGCCAGTGCTCGGCCCGCTCGCCCACCCCGAAGACCATCACCCGCGAGTGCTCCAGGAACCGCCCGACGATGCTGCGCACGTGCACCGTCTCCGACAGCCCGGGCACGCCCGGCCGGAGGGCGCAGATGCCCCGGACCACCAGGT
>SCVJ01000018.1 GCA_004322425.1 Chitinophagaceae bacterium | reverse complement strand
GGTGAACCAGTTGATGAACTTGAAAGTCGAACATAAATAGTGGTGGAACTGACATTACCACTACTCTGCGTCAACGTAACACTGGAAGCATAACCACTTCCGGAAGTGGTTGAAACTTCATAACCCGAAGGAACCGTAATTACAATATTATTGGAGAGCCCGGAACCGGAAACGGTAAAACTTTGTGCATCTGATGCAGTACCCGCACAGGTACTAAAACTTGCCAGACTACCGCTGGTAACCACAACAGAAATTCGTTCTAAAATAGTTCCAATGCCATAAGTACCATCACTGTTAAGTACAGAACCACCCGAAGTAGTTCCGGTTACTAAATTGAAAGTTTCGGTTGCTTCCGGCACATTATCAGAAACTACCGGAACTCTAACTTGTAATGTTGTTGAACCTGCAGCTATCGATACAGCTCCGCTAACAGCGGTCCAAGTAGAACCCCCATTAGTAGAATATTCCATGCTGTTTGTATAGTCTGCCGGTGTAGTTGCCGTAACTGCTTGTAAAGTAGGTGTGAAACTTATTGAATACGCTGCTGTTTTATTTAAACTTACCACATAGGTAATATATCCTTCATCTTCATATACAGTGGGGCTGGAAACGGCAATTAAGGGAGCTCCCGCCTGCTGATCTGATAAGACAGTATTCATTGCAGCAGCCATTCCGTCCGATGATGTGCTGACATTATCACCAGCTGAATATCCAGTATAACCCGGTATTACCAACAAATATGCATTATTAGGAGTTGGTGTGACTACAAAGTATAGACCTTTTGTTACTCCGCTTACTTTGTCTTGCCTTGAAATTGTACCTGTTAAACTGACAAGCACTCCACTTGCATTTATATATTGCAACGTGCCAGCAATATCATTTCCGACAGCAATAAATATTGAATCACCGGGATTGGCAGAAGTAAAACTAAAACCTGTTCCAGTTATGGCGATGATACTGGAAAGACTGTTTGTGCTGGTAGTATAGGAACTTCCTGTTCCTTGAAAAATATCATTAAAATAAATGGTGGCGGCTTTTGAATTTTGGGTTGCTACCAATACAAATAAACAAAGTAAAATACTTCGCATTTTTGAAGATATTGGGTTAAATCTTTTTTCCATAACTTTCACATTTCGTTTACACTTATTCGAAGTTACAATTTATTTTTAAAAAAAATTACCTCTACTCATAATTTTTACCCCCCCCATTTTATTTTAAATTGCTTATTTTCAATGACCTACTTATATAACAAGTTGGCTGCATCCGCGCAACTCGCTGTTATCCAATCTTCCTAAAAGTTCAAACTTTTTTTCCCCAAAAAAATTTCCTACATCCTCCGTGGCAATAAAACTGCAACTATACACATTGGCTAAGTCAATTATATTGAAAGCGCCCAGCCCGGTTTTACCCTGTTTAGTGTTAACAATCTGTAAAGGATCTTCTTTTTCTCTAATTAATATTTTCATCCACTGTGGGCAATTAAAAATTCCAGCACCAGCTGAATATGCTTGCGATAAAAGTTCTGTCATCCCATATTCTGAATGAATTGTTTCTGATTGAAAAGATTTTTTTAATACAGCGTGAAGTGATGCTCGCGTTATTTCCTCTTGTCTTCCTTTCATACCTCCGGTTTCCATTACAATTGTGTGCTGTAACGGAATAGGAAATTGTGCTGCAAAGTCCAACAACGCAAAACTTACGCCCAACAAAAGTGTTTTTTGTTTTTCTTTTTCCAACTTTTTTAGCGTGTTGGCTAAATTTTCAAAATCATACAAATAAAAACCGCTTTCTGGATGATTACTTTTTTGAATGAAGTTGTTGACCATAAAAACCAACGAAGAATTTTTTTGTTCCAAATAAGATGGCAACAATCCCAACACACAATAATTGGAAAGTGATCCATAAATATTTTCAAACCCGGTTATAAAACTTTGTTGATAAAGTTGAAGACTTTTTACAAAATGTTTGCTTCGTATCAACTGTGTTGTTCCGCTGCTTTCAAAAACGGCTTCGGCTTCAAACGAAGTGGTTGTTATTTTATGTGTTTTAAAAAACTGAATAGGCAAAAAAGGAATTTTTTCCACCGAATTTACCGCTGAAGGATTTACGCCCAACGCATCTACAAATGCTTTGTACACTGTATTTTTTTGATATTGAAACTGAAATACTTCCAAGGCCAATGTTTCAAAACTTGATTCGGTTACGCCAAAAATTTTATCACTCCATTCACAAACCATAATAGGAAAATACAGGGTTAAAGCATAAATTTGTTTACAAATAATACAAGGAAATGAAAAACAGGCTTTCCGTTTACATCGTTGCACTTATGCTACTGGTAGCCTGTAGCAAAGATAAGTTTCAAACAAAGCCACAACTTAAATTTATATCGGTAAGCAAAACGGTGGTTGTTCCGGGCAGTACATTACAAATCAAGTTGCAATGCACCGACAAGGAAGGCGACGTTGATGATTCGTTAATTGTAGTTCGCCAACGACTGAACAAAAGAGGAGCAATAACATTACCACCCAGTCCGTATAAAATTCCAGAGTTTACTAATACTAGTTCTATAGAATTTCAACTTAGTTTGAATTATCAATTCGGGCTTGTATTTGGCATTCCACCACTACGAATTCCCGGAACAACTTTCAACGAACCCGACACGTTGAGTTTAAAATTTGTAGCCCGAGATAAAGCTGGAAATAAAAGCGATACGCTAACAGTTTCCAATATTTTTGTAATTCGATAACGGGAATCAATTCATAAAATTTAGTAACAAATGGCCAAAGCAACTAAGAAAAAGCAAAAATCTATTCTTACAGAATCTTCTCTTTTGTTTTTGAAAAATTACATTAACAATTCCTCACCAGTTGGATTTGAAATAAACGGACAAAAATTATGGCTCGATTATCTAAAGCCTTTTATAGATACTCATTTTGTAGATGCATACGGCACAGCCGTTGGCGTTATTAATCCAAATGAAAAATTTAAAGTTGTTATTGAAGCCCATGCCGACGAGATTAGTTGGTTTGTCAATTACATTAGTTCCGAAGGATTACTGTACTTAAAAAGAAACGGTGGCGTTGACCATCAAATTGCACCGGGACAACGAGTAATCATTCATTGTAAAAAAGTAAAAGTAAAAGCTGTATTCGGATGGCCTGCAATTCACACAAGGTTAAGTAATCCTGATCAAAAAGAGCCACAACCCAAAGTAGATAATCTTTTTTTGGATTGCGGTGCTAAAAATAAAAAAGAAGTAGAACAGTTGGGAATTCATATTGGCGCTGTTGTTACGTACCAAGATGGATTTGACGAATTAGCATACAATCATTTTGTAGGCCGTGCTTTTGATAATCGTATTGGCGGTTTTATAATAGCCGAGGCAGCTCGACTACTAAAGCAAAATCGGAAAAAACTTCCTTATAGTTTATATGTTGTAAATGCTGTACAAGAAGAAATTGGATTGCGTGGTGCCGAAATGATTGCTCGCAAAATAAAACCTGATATTGCCATTGTAACTGATGTAACGCACGACACTAGTACACCAATGATCAGTAAAATTATTGAAGGAGAAATTTCTTGTGGCAAAGGACCATCGCTGGCTTATGCCCCTGCTATTCATAATAAACTACTCGAGTTTGTAGAAAATGTAGCTGCCGATAAAAAAATTAAAGTGCAATGGAGAACACTTAGCAGAAGTACAGGAACCGATACCGATTCGTTTGCGTATGCCAATGATGGCTGTCCTTCAGTTTTAATTTCAATCCCTTTACGCTATATGCACACAACCGTAGAAATGTTACATAAAGATGATATTGAAAATACCATCAAACTTATTTATGAAACACTTTTGAAACTTACACCCAAGACAAGTTTGAGTTACTTGTAAAAGCTACCAAAAGATTCGTTCCCCAAATTTTCCGAGACCAAAATATTCATTCAGTTTTATATTCAAACCAAATTGGCTGTACGCAGTATTGTTTTGATAATAGGCAATTGCATACCTGAAATTAATTTTCTTCAAAAGCACACCAACACCCATAGAAAATCCATTCAGTCCATTTGTCGCGTTAGCAACATTTAATTCATTTCTCCGTAAATGATTGTAGCCCAAGGATAGTTCAATGGCAGAAGTAGGATAAAATTGAACAGCAAGAATTAAATGATTAAAGAGCTGTTGAATAAACGAAGAATTATTGTTTATTCCATATAGATTATTAAAGATTGTATCGCTGTAGTTAATATTAAATTGATGCAATCGTTGCGCTGTTAACGAAAATGAAATGGGGGCATCTCTCAACTTTTTGGTAACTCCAGCTTGTACGTCAAATGGAAGTTCTTCTGAAAGTGTTCCCGTATATTTTTTCAGTTGAAACCCCACATTCTTTACAACTACAGAAGCCGCAAAAAGTGAATCTTGAAATAAAACTCCAATATCCATCGCAACACCGCTGGAACGATATAAACCATAATTGGATGAAATAAATTTCAATGTTGTGCCATAGTTCCACTTTTTTAAATAATGGTGAGAAGCTGAAATCTGAATTACCCAATCCGTTGGTTTAATCATACCCAACAGATTACCCGAAGCGTCGGTTTCAACTATTTTACCATAATCAAAATAGTGAAGACCGCCTGCAAAATTTGTTTTCAATTTTTCATTCCGAAAACCAAAGTTGAGGTTATACGAATTGATTCCTCCATAAAAAGAATTGAATACTGAATTTAGTTGTGTGTGCATTTCTTTTCTCAACAAAGAAGGATTATTAAATGCTAAACCAACATCATTTGAGGTAGCAGAAACATTTACACCACCCAATGCGGTGAGCTGCGTAGTTGCAGGAAAACGAAGAAAATTAAAAACAGCATTCCCTCCCAATGTTTGTGAAAAGACAGCATTGCCTACAAACAAACTTGCCAATAAAAAGTATAAAGTAACTTTCAATTAGTTGAAGATATTGAATAGATGTAAATTATTTCACCAATGCTAATTCCAACACCTGATTCATTGTTTTGACATATCGAAACTTTAGTCCCTTAATAAAATCACTATCAATTTCATCCACATCTTTTTCATTTTGCCAACATAGAATTAACTCTTTTATTCCGGCACGTTTTGCGGCTAGCACTTTTTCCTTAATTCCACCAACAGGCAAAACCTGTCCTCGAAGTGTTATTTCACCAGTCATTGCAAAATAAGGTTGCACTTTTTTTGAAGTAAATGCTGATGCCAAAGCAGTCATCATGGTTATACCTGCACTGGGACCATCTTTAGGCACAGCACCTTCGGGTACATGAATGTGAATATTTTTTTTCTCAAAAAGTTTACTATCAATACCATACTTTTTTGCATTGGCTTGTAAATAACTTAAAGCCGTAGTGGCACTTTCTTTCATCACATTTCCAAGATTGCCGGTTATTTTCAACTCCCCTTTTCCTTCGCTAAGACTCGTTTCAATAAAAAGTATTTCGCCGCCAACATACGTCCACGCAAGGCCAACCGCCACTCCTGGCATATTTGCAGTTTTATATATTTCATTACTGAATTTGGGTTTCCCTAAAATCTTTTCAGTATCATTCGGAGTTAAAATTGGTTTCACTTTGTTGTGAAGGATAAGCGCTTTTGCTTGATTTCTCATGATGGAAGCCAACATTCGATCTAATTCCCTCACGCCGCTTTCTCTTGTATATTCCTGAATTAATTTTTCAAGTACTTTTTCAGAAATTGAAAAATTAGTTGTTTTTAATCCATGTGCATCTTTTTGTTTTGGAATCAAATGTCGTTTTGCAATTTCTATTTTTTCTTCAACAGCATAACCACTCAAATCTATAATTTCCAATCTATCGCGCAAAGCAGGTTGAATATTTTGAATATTATTTGCAGTTGCAATAAATAAAACCTTGCTCAAATCATATTCCAATTCAAGATAATTGTCGTAAAAACTATGATTTTGTTCCGGATCAAGCACTTCCAATAAAGCAGAAGAAGGATCTCCTCTAAAATCATTTCCTATTTTGTCAATTTCATCAAGAATAATGACGGGATTGGAAGACTTTGCTTTTCGTATTGATTGCAAAATACGGCCAGGCATCGCACCAATATAGGTTTTCCGATGGCCACGAATTTCACTTTCATCGTGCAGACCTCCTAAACTTTGCCGAACATATTTTCTTCCAATGGCTCCGGCAATACTTCTTCCTAATGATGTTTTTCCAATTCCGGGAGGTCCAATAAAGCAAAGAATCGGGCTCTTCATATCGCCTTTCAATTTTAAAACGGCCAAATATTCCAAAATTCTTTCTTTTATTTTATTCATCCCGTAGTGATCCAAATCTAACTTCTTCTTTGCTTTTTTGAGATCGTATTTATCTGTTGTATAAGTTTCCCAAGGCAAATCGAGCATCAAATCAAGATGATTATACACCACAGAATAATCAGGTGTACTTGGATGCATTCGTTCTAATTTTTCAATTCCTTTCTTGAACATTTCTTTAGCAGCATCCGACCATTTCATGGCTTCTCCCTTTTTTTGCATTTCCTTTAATTCCCGATCGTTTGCTTCTCCGCCAAGTTCTTCTTTGATATTTTTCATCTGCTGCTGCAAAAAATAATCGCGCTGCTGCTTATCCAATTCAGTTCTGGTTTTTGCAGTTACTTTATTTTTTAGTTCAGCAAACTGAAGTTCTCTTTGCAAAATCTGCATCATCTTATCAGCACGTTCACGAATACTATCCGTTTCTAATAATTGTTGCTTTTCCTTAAGCTCGGCATTTAGATTACTGGAAATAAAATGAATTAAAAAAGAAGGACTTTCAATATTGCGTAAAATGATTGCTGCCTCTGCAGGAATATTGGGAGAAAGATGAATAATGTTTGCAGCCATATCTTTTATAGTTGCAACGTAAGCTGCAAAATCTTCCTCTTTTGGAGTTTCTAAATCTGGAAGTGAAGTAACGCTTGCCTTGAAATAGGGAGTATCGGTTAAAATTTTTGTGATGCTAATTCTACTTCTGCCTTGAATGATGACAGTAGTACCACCATCTGGCATTTTAATCAATTTCACAATTTTGGCCAGAGTTCCAATACTTTCAATATCCTCAGTTACCGGATCTTCTATTTTGCTGTCTTTTTGTGCAACTACGCCTATCAATTTGTCAGCTTTATAGGCATCGTTTACAGCCTTAATACTTTTATCTCTTCCAACGGTTATGGGTAAAACAATGCCCGGAAACAAAACTGTATTCCGTAAAGGTAAAAGTGGCAGTTCCTTTGGCAAAACTGCTCCATCATTGAACTCTCCCTCCTGTTGATTTAATGGTAGCAGCGAAATGATATCCATTTCATCTTCTTCTGGCAAAAACATTTTCGAATATTCCATAGTTTAATTTCTGAATTGACAACCTGACATCAAAATAATTTTGACATCATAATTTTATAGAACTACAACAAGGCAATTTTCATGCCCGTTTTTTAATTTCTAATTATTTGAGGCCCTTCTGTTGGGTAAAAAACTTTAATCTAGAACTTTAATGACAATACCAATACACATTTTTTAAAGCACCAAACCTAATGAAACTTGGATCGCTTGAGATTTCCAGCTATCCTTATTATCGATATCGTTTATATTATTCAAACCCGCTACATACCTTGCGTTTAGAGAAATTTTTGTAAGCCGAATTTGAACTCCGCCAATCATTGAAAAAGCTCCTTTTTTGAATGCTTGTTCTCCATTTTGTAAAATTGATTGCCCTTTATCCATTAAGATTCCATATTGGGGTCCCGCTTGTAAATACAAAGGACCTACAAATTTGTAATTTAAAAGAATGGGGATGGTGAGATAACTCAAATCCACTTGAAGTTGTGCGGATGTAATTACATTTTGATAAACGGTTGTATAGCTGCTGGCAACCGTAGTGGAATATTGACTCCAAAGTAATTCGGGCTGTAATGATAATTTCTTTGGTATCAATCCTATTTCCAAAAATCCACCGGCATGGTAGCCGTATTCAAATTGATCGCTAAATGAAATAGCATTAATTTTTACAATATTTACGCCAGCTTTTGCGCCAATTCTAAATTGTGCGGAAGCAGAATAAACTGAAATCGACAACATTATTGTTGCGATAATTTTATATTTCATATTATTTGTTTTGAATAAAAACGTTATTTAAAACTAATTAGTACATTTTCTCAAATGCAAAGTTGAGAATTAAAAAACAAATCCTGCATTTAAAGAAAAAAAGGAGCTAAAATTATTATTGAGCGCTGGAAAATAATAATCCATTGTTAGTTGAGATTGGATAAAAAACTTCCCTATGGAATATTCGCCACGTAATAATAATCCAAGCGACAAGGGTTGAAATTGTATTTGATCATCTAAATATATATTTTCAGTTTGGTAGAGTATATCGGAATTTGTTCTACGAGTGGTTGCATAGGTGTTAGCCGATTGATTAAATCCAAATTTTTGAGTACCACAATCAAAAGCAATTTGTGGTGAAATACGAATATGATCATTATCTGAAAAAATGTCTAACCAATAAAAATCATGTTTTACATCCCAGCTGATTGAAAAATCGTTGATAGATTCTTTAGAATTAATTTTAATAATTCCATCACGTCGTAGTCTCAAATCTTGAATAAGCGTTTCTCGTTCGGAATATTCAGAGCGACTACCCCATCCATAACTTACTTTCATAGAAGGTTTCAGCCACCATTTTCGATATGTGAAATAAGAAAATATTTCGTTTTGTAATGGTGTGGTATAAAATGGAATATCGTTCCTTGTAAAATATCTTGTAAATATAAGTCCAGCAGCAAAGTCCCTATTTTCCAAATAATCATATCCCGGACTTATGGAAAACTGATACATACTGGTTTTATTGTTATACCTCAGCACATTGCCCATGACAGAAAAATTGAAACCAGATTTATGAAAATATCCAACCATCGGCGTATATGTTAGCTTACTTTCAGTTTCCAGTAATATATCGGCTTTATTAATAAAATTATAATAGCCCTTTCCAAATCCCACCGTTCCCATAAAATAACTATGAGGTGTTGAAATTGAATCCAGAAACCAATCTAAATCTTTCATCATTAACTCAAAATCCAAAGTTGAATCAGCTAAAAATGCCAATTCACTTGACTTTTCAGAAACAGAATCCTTAACGGTAACTTGTGAGAATGTCACCGTTCCAAAAAACAGAAGGGGGATTATAATAAATTTTATTTTAAACATCTATTAAGTCAACTTTTTTAATAAAATATGGACACAAGATAACTTCAAAATTCGACTTCAAAATGAGCTGTTGGTTTAACTTTTTTTAAATCATATTACTAAATTATTACCCACAAAAATGGATACCAATACAAGGCAATTAATGATTTGTGAGCTTGTTTAATTTTGAAAACTTATTTTTGTCTCAATCGTAAGTATTAAAGGGTAAACAGATAAGATTAACCATTTTCGGACACTCCTACTTTTAAGTAGAAATTGCAGAAAATCCCAAAATGGGCAAAACTAAATTTTGCGGTTTTACCTATTGGCGACAATTTTACTCTAGATGCAAAAATGATTGAAGTTGTTGAGATTAAATATTGGAGAAATTAAATTAATGTAAAAAAATGGGGAAAATTATAGGAATAGCTAATCAAAAAGGTGGTGTTGGAAAAACAACAACAGCTATTAATTTAGCGGCCAGCTTTGCTGTACTCGAATTCAAAACGTTACTAGTCGATGCAGATCCACAAGCCAATAGTACCACCGGAGTTGGATTTGATCTTCATAATATCACACAAAATTTGTACGACTGTATGGTGAATCATTCCAAGTGCAAAGAAGTTTTACTAAAAACTGAAATACCTAACCTTGATTTAATTCCTTCACATATTGATTTGGTTGGCGCAGAAATTGAAATGATAAATTTTCCCAACCGCGAAATAGTTCTGAAAAATATTTTAGATAAAATTAAAGACGACTATGATTTTATCATTATTGATTGCTCGCCTTCACTGGGATTAATTACAGTAAATGCACTTACCGCAGCCGACTCGGTGATAGTTCCAGTTCAATGTGAATTTTTTGCATTGGAAGGATTAGGCAAATTATTGAACACTATAAAAATTATTCAAAACAGACTCAATACAGAACTAACGATTGAGGGAATATTAATGACGATGTATGATGGTAGATTGCGATTGTGTAATCAAGTTGTCAGTGAAGTTCGAAAGCATTTTGAAGAAACCGTTTTTAATACCATCATCCACCGAAATTCAAAATTGAGCGAAGCGCCAAGTGTGGGAAAGCCAGTTGTTTTATACGACGGCAACTGTAAAGGAACCATGAATTACTTAAATCTTGCAAAAGAAATATTACAAAAAAATAATCTAACCAAATTGTCGCAAGAAGAAAGAGTGTTGGAATTTTAATTTTATACCCCTTATTAGTTTCAATTTCAAAGTTCAAAAATAAATATGATTCAGCCCAAACAAAATAAAGAAGCACTTGGAAAAGGAATTCGATCGCTACTACAAAGTATTGATGCAGATTTGAAAACAGGATCTGGAAATTTAAAAACGCATGTGGTGCAAACTGCAACAGGAACTATGCGTATCATGGTTGATGAAATAGATCCCAATCCTAAACAACCTCGGCGCGACTTTGATGAACAATCATTACAAGAACTTGCTTCTTCGCTAAAAATGCACGATGTAATTCAACCCATAACTATTTCCCCTCTTCCCAATGGAAGATATCGTCTTATTTCGGGTGAACGAAGATTGAGAGCAGCAAAAATTGCAGGATTGAAAGATATACCCGCCTACATTCGACAAGCAAATGATCAGCAACTATTGGAGTTAGCGTTATTAGAAAATCTACAGAGAGAAGACTTAAATGCAATAGAAGTTTCTCTGAGTTGCAAACGAATGATGGAAGAACTCGACTTTACGCAAGAACAAGTTGCGGAACGAATTGGAAAAGACAGAAGTACTGTAGCCAACTTTATTCGTCTATTAAAACTTCCACCCGATATACAAATTGCAGTTCGAAAAGGCGAAATTAGTATGGGACATGCCCGCGCATTAATTAATGTAGGCGCCATCGACAAACAAATTTTTGTTTTTGATGCTATTAAAGAAAAAGGATTGTCTGTTCGCCAAACAGAAGCTTTAGTTCGCAATTTGTACAAGCAAAGCGGTATTGTTAAAAATTATAAAAAAACAATGCTTCCTAATAATTTTCAAAGAATTGAAGATAAATTAGCATCTCATTTCTCAACTCGTGTAAAATTGAAACATAGTAAAGACAGCAGTGGTTCGATAACATTTGAATATTACTCATTGGAGGAATTCAATAAACTGCTCAATCAATTACATGTTCCAATCGATTAACTATGATGCTAAATAAAAAGCTTAAATTTATTTTACTACTATTTTTATGTGCTCCTTTTTTAAGTAATGGGCAAGAAGTTTCAATAAATTTAGATTCAAACATTGTCATAAAAGAAACACCCGCAAAAGAGAAGAAAGAGATTGCTCCTCAAAAAATTGCTGCCTTACGATCAGCACTACTTCCAGGGTTCGGACAGATTTACAATAAAAAATACTGGAAGCTTCCTATTGTTTACGGCGCTTTGGGAACAACAGCTTTTGTATTTGCTAATAATCTCAACACCTATAAAGATTTACGATTGGCTTTTAAAGTAAAATATTTCATCCGAGTTCATAAAGATTCAACGGATTATTATAAAGTAGATCCCAATTTATTACCTCTTAGCGAAGAATCACTTCGGTTTAATCGCGATCAGTTTCGAAGAAGTCTAGATTATACTGCTCTTCTGTTTGTTGCCCTTTGGGGATTGAATGTGATCGATGCTGCCGTTGACGCTCATCTGAAATCTTTCGACGTTTCCCGCGATTTAAGTTTAAAGATAAAACCTGGATTCAGCGAGTTTTCAAATACCCACGGTTTAAGTATTACTTTAGCTATTCGCTAAAATGTTCATTCCCTTAACTATTTTTGCCGCCAAATAAAATCTGCTATGAAGATTGTGTTGATTGGCTATGGGAAAATGGGAAAAGCAATTGAAGAAATTGCACTAACGAGAGGACACCAAATTCTTTTTACCATTACTCATCAAAATGATCCTCTATTTTCAAAAGAAAATTTGTCACAGGCTGATGTTGCAATAGAATTCACAAACCCAAAAAGTGCTTTTGATAATGTAACGAAATGTTTCGAATTGGGATTGCCTGTAGTTTGCGGAACCACGGGTTGGACAGAACGTTTGGATGAAATTAAAACAATCTGCAATGAATTGAAAACTGCTTTTTTACATGCTACTAACTTCAGTGTTGGTGTAAATCTCTTTTTTGAGATCAATAAAAAATTAGCCTCGCTAATGAATACACAAAGCGATTACGATATTCAAATCTCCGAAATTCATCATACGCAAAAAAAGGACAGCCCCAGTGGTACAGCAGTTACACTTGCCGAACAAATACTTGAGAATATTAGCAGAAAGAAAAACTGGATTAATGAAAATACAGACAACCCAGATTTGCTCGAAATTATAAGTAAACGAATTGATCCAGCTGCTGGTACACATAAAATAAAATATTCATCTGCTATCGACGATATTGAAATAATTCATACTGCCCACTCCCGAATGGGATTTGCACTGGGCGCTGTTTTAGCAGCAGAGTTTATTCATAAAAAAACAGGATGTTTTACGATGAAAGATGTAGTAGCATTCTAACTCCTTTCCATTATTTTTTATACACAAATAACTATTCGAATGACACACATTGAAAAATTAAAACTTGAAATTGAACCGTATCGATTGCAACTTATTCATCATCCGGTTTATGAAAAAATAAAAGATTTGGAGGGGCTTCGCATTTTTATGGAGCACCACGTTTATGCTGTTTGGGATTTCATGTCCTTGCTTAAATCATTACAACAACAACTAACCTGCGTATCTGTGCCTTGGATTCCTATAGGGAATGCTAATACAAGATTTTTGATAAATGAAATCGTAATTGGAGAAGAAAGTGATGTGGATGAATTAGGAAACAGAACCAGCCACTTTGAATTGTATTTAACCGCTATGAAACAAGCAGGTTGTAATTCAACTTGTATTGATAGTTTCTCCAATGTTCTTGAAACTAATAGAAATTTAGCAGAGGCAATGAACAGCGCTAAAATTCCGGAAGCTGCTAAACAATTTATTACTGCTACTTTTAAAACTATTGCAACAAGCCAACCACACTTGATTGCATCTGTATTTACATTTGGTAGGGAAGACTTGATTCCAGACATGTTTCTTTCCTTAATTAAAGAACTGAAAAACCAATTTCCAGAAAAATTAAACATTTTACACTATTACATTGAAAGACATATTGAAGTAGATGGTGGACACCACTCAATATTAGCCTATCAAATGATGGAGGAACTTTGTGGTAACGATGTGCAAAAATGGCAAGAAGCCACGAGTGAAACCATCATTGCTTTAAAAAGCAGAATCGATTTATGGAATGCAATTCATTTATTGGTAGCTGCTAAATAAAAATTACTAGCGCTAAAAAAATTCTTGTAATTAGCAAAATCATTTCAATACTTCTGGAATTACTTTGCCTGTTGTTCCATTTGGTGTTTGAATTTTCAACAAGGCAGCAAGTGTTGGAGCAATATCATTCATAAAATGGGTCTCATTTGATTTGCCTTTTTTAATTCCCCATCCAAACCAAAGCAATGGAATATGAGTATCGTAAGGATACCATGAACCATGTGTGGTACCCGTATTTCCTCCGGAAAAAAATCCGGGTTTTAATACAACTTGTATATCGCCCGATTGTTTATAATTATACCCGTTGACAAATTTTTCTTTCACAACACTTGGAAGATTAACAGCGTCGATTTCTTCCAAATCAAATGCTAAAAATATATTGGATTCTTTATTGAGTTCTTTAATCAAGAATTGTTTTATTTCTTTGAGATTGATATGTAAGCTATCCAACAAATCATAGTTAAGATAAAGTTGATAATTAGCAGAAGAAAGAATCAAATTTTTTACACCAAACTTTTCAATTGTGTTTTTTACGGCTGTTGAATTAGTTGCAGAATAAAGCCCACCGGGCATTTTATTGCTTTTCAAAAATCCAGGAATATGCGATACTCCGTGATCTGCCGACAGAAAAATAGTGTATTGTCCTTTGCCAACTTTTTTATCTAAGTAGTTTAATAAATCAGCTATTTCTTTATCCAATCGCAGATAAGTATCTTCTGTTTCTATTGAGTTGGGGCCAAATTGATGCCCAACATAATCAGGCGAGGAAAGACTAATAGCAAGAAAATCTGTGATGCTGTCTTTTCCCATTTGTTCAAAGTCAATAGCTTGTTTTGCAAATGCAAATGAAAGAGTATTTCCATATGGAGTTGCAGCAATCAAACCATAATTCTTTGTAGCCTGAGATGCAAGTTCATGTGGAAATACAGGTTTCTGCTCGTGTGCAAATTTTCCCTCGTAAGACATTTCATCCTTATCACTTTGCTTATAACTATCAATGGGATAAAGTGTGTTCCAATTTAATTTATACAAAGAATCAGGAAGTTTTTTACTATTAAATTGATTAACCCAATCAGGTAATTTTTGCATATAATAAGTGCTAGAAATCCAACTGCCCGACTTTGTATCGTACCAATAAGCAGCATCGGCTGTATGACCTGCAGGTAAAATTCCACCTCTGTCTTTTATAGAAATGCCAATAACTTTCGAATTAAAATTGGTTGCCAGTTTCAATTCGTCGCAAATAGTGTTAACCCATAAATTTTTTGGTGATTGAGGTTCTGAAATGGCTCCAATAGTTTTTACGGAGGCATCTTCGGTACAATAGACTGATTTTTTTTGAACACGATCATACCATTCATTTCCCATAATTCCGTTAATAGCAGGAACTGAACCCGTATAAATAGAAGCATGACCAGCTGCTGTAACGGTTTGTGCGTATGGAATAAATGTATTTTCACAATTGAACCCTTCAGACATCAAGCGATTGAATCCATTGGCGCTATAACGATTAGCATATCTAGATAAAAAATCCCAGCGCATTTGGTCCACCACAATTCCAACTACGAGTTTAGGCTGTTGCGCTCCCTTACTATTTGTTTGAGCAAAAACAACTTGAACTAAAAATATTGCAATAAGAAAAATTGGTGCTTTTTTCATACGGTTGATTAAAATGTTTCTCAAAAATAACGACTGTGCTATGAAATTGTGCTTTAATTTTTAAAGGTAAAAGACAAAAACCATTCATCAACTTAGCTTAACTTAGCGCCAATTTTAAACAAATTAGCAATGGCAGATATTTTTGAGCGACTTATTAAAAATTATGGCCCAATTGGCCAATATCGTAAAAGGGCGCATGGTTATTTTTCGTTCCCAAAACTTGAGGGAGACATTAATAGCAATATGAAATTCAGAGGAAAAGAAATGATTGTTTGGAGTTTGAATAATTATCTTGGATTAGCCAACCATCCCGAAGTACGCAAAGCCGATGCCGAAGCAGTACAAAAATTTGGTTTGGCCTTACCAATGGGTGCAAGAATGATGAGTGGTAATAGTGACTTCCATGAACAATTGGAACGCGAACTTGCGTCGTTTGTTTCCAAAGAGGATTGCATTCTGTTAAATTATGGATACCAAGGAATGGTTAGTTTGATAGATTCCTTGTGTAGCCGACACGATATTATTGTTTACGATGCTGAAAGCCATGCTTGTATTATTGATGGCTTACGACTACATCCTGGACATCGCTATGTTTATAAACATAATGATATTGATGATTGTGAAAAGCAGTTGCAACGTGCCACAGCATTAGTTGAAAAACAAGGCTGCGGTGGTATATTAGTTATCACAGAAGGAGTTTTTGGAATGGCGGGCGATCAAGGAAAATTGAAAGAAATAGCGGCCTTAAAAGAAAAATATGAATTCCGTTTATTGGTGGACGATGCCCATGGATTTGGAACCTTGGGAAAAACAGGGGCCGGTGCTGGCGAAGAACAAGATTGTCAAGATAAAATTGATTTATACTTTTCTACGTTTGCCAAATCGATGGCATCGATTGGCGCTTTTGTTGCAGGTCCCACCGACATTATTGATTATGTACGCTATAATATTCGAAGTCAAATTTTTGCCAAAAGTTTACCGATGCCCTTGGTGATTGGAAACTTAAAACGCCTCGACTTACTACGTAATCATCCCGAATACAAAGACAAACTTTGGAAAAATGCACGAAAACTTCAACAAGGATTAAAAGAAAGAGGATTTAATATTGGCAAAACCGATTCAGTCGTAACGCCTGTTTATATGGTCGGCGGTGTTGAAGAAGCAACCGCTATGGTTATGGATTTGCGGGAAAATTATAGCGTCTTTGCCTCTATTGTTGTTTATCCCGTTATTCCAAAAGGACACATTATTTATCGCTTAATTCCTTCGGCCATTCATACCGATAGCGATATTGAAAAAACATTGTATGCTTTTGAAACGACTAAGAAAAAATTAGATGCAGGTCTCTATAAATCTGAACTTATTCCGGATATGGCTGAAGTAAAGGTTAGCTAAAAAAAAGAACCCCCAATAGAAATTGGGGGACCCTAATCAAAAACCATTAACCATTAAACCTTATCCTATGAAAATTCGATGTAAATTAATAAAAAGTATAATATAAAAAAATATTTTTCATTGCAGATTATCACGTTTTTGTAAAATTTTAAATATTCCTGTTTTACCCTTCTCGGTTATGAATAAAATAGTAATTGCAATTACAGGAGCTAGTGGTAGCATTTATGCTAATCTGTTATTAGAGAAACTATTAGCAATAAAAGACCAATGGAATGAACTTTCGGTGGTGATGACCGATAACGCTAAAGAAGTTTGGCATACGGAACTTGGCAATAAAACTTACGAAAAATACTCCTCTCACCTATTCACAACAACCAACTTTTCTGCCCCTTTTGCTTCAGGATCTGGACAGTATAACACTATGATTATCATACCCTGTTCAATGGGAACTTTGGGGAGAATTGCAAGTGGAATTTCAAACGACCTTATTACTCGAGCTGCCGATGTAATTCTGAAAGAAAGAAGAAAATTGATCTGTGTTGTTCGTGACACTCCTTACAATCTTATTCATATTCGCAATATGGAAACAATAACATTAGCTGGTGGAATTATCTGCCCGGCCTCACCCTCCTTTTATAGCAAGCCTACAACTTTTGTTGAAATGGCTTCGACTGTTGTTGATAGGGTAATTGATTTAGCAGGCCTTTCAATAAATTCATTTCGTTGGGGAAAATAGTTTAACGAAGATCGATTACTTCCACTCCGGGATATTTCTTCGCGTCAAAGATAAATTGACTATCTGCTATTACTGAGTTTGTGGTTAACGCAGTAACTGAATAAATATAACGATTACCTGTTTTCTCCATCACTTTAGTTCCAGTAATAGTCTTTCTAATCTTATCTATATAAATATAAACTTTATGAAATGACTTGGATTTATCTGTCGGCGTCAATTCAATTTCTTGAATAATTTTTGTTCCTTGTTTCTTTTCGCTATTTAGTTTATATAAAAAATCATCGTCATAAAAATTGGTAAACAATTTTTGTGGAGTTAAGGTATTACTTTCTGGATCAAACTGGGTTATGGAAACCTCATTAGCAGCCTTATCAAAAGACCACACATTGATACCGTCGCAAAATATTTCTTGTCCAATGAAACTGACTCTATATTTTACTCCTTTCATATAAATGGTACCATTCTTGGAAGAGAGAACTTTATTCGCTGCACTTTCAACTTTATAGACAAAGGTTGCTTTTGTAGTTTTATAAGATTTGAATTTTAAACTTACGGCATCTAAAATAGTTTTAGCCAGTGGGTCATTTTTAGGTAAACCTTGAGCTGCTAATGAAACTACAACTGCTGCCGAAAATATAAGTAAATAAAAATTCTTCATGTTTTATCGTTTACAAAAAAATTATTCGGCCTCAAAGGTATGTGATTAGATTGCACGAAAACATCCGATAGAAGCTCAAAAAAAACCGCTTACTCTTTTTAACAAATTATAAACTAAGATTAGAAAGATGATTATTCAAATCGGCTTCAGTTTTAACTAAAACCTCTCTTGCCTTGCTTCCTTGGTTTGGGCCAACAATGCCTGAAGCTTCTAATTGATCCATTAATCGTCCGGCTCGATTGTATCCTAATTTCATTCTGCGTTGCAACAGAGAAGTTGACCCAACTTGATTTTGAACGATTAATCGAGCAGCATCATCAAATAATGAATCTCTTTCGTTCATATCAAAATCTTTTCCATCAATATCCTTTTCATCAATATATTCTGGCAATAAAAATGCTTGCGGATAACCCCTTTGTTTTTCAATAAATCCAACAAGTCGTTCCACTTCAGGCGTATCAACAAAAACGCATTGCAATCTTGTTATCTCTCCGTGATGAGAAATTAGCATATCGCCTTTCCCAATCAATTGCTCCGCACCACCGGCATCTAAAATAGTTCTCGAGTCAATTTTTGACGAAACCTTAAATGCAATACGAGAAGGGAAATTTGCTTTAATAGTTCCAGTAATAATATTTACAGAAGGTCGCTGAGTGGCAATAATCAGATGAATTCCAACCGCACGAGCCAATTGTGCTAGTCGAGCAATCGGCATTTCAATTTCTTTTCCAGCGGTCATAATCAAATCTGCAAACTCATCTATTACTAATACAATGAATGGAAGATATTGATGTCCCTTTAGAGGATTCAATCTACGCTTCACAAATTTTTCATTGTATTCTTTTATATTTCTTGCACCGGCTTCTTTTAATAAATCATACCGATTATCCATTTCAATACAAAGCGCATTCAAGGTGTGAACTACTTTTTTGGTATCTGTAATGATGGCATCATCTTCGCCGGGGAGTTTAGCCAAAAAATGTTTTTCAATAACGCGATATAAACTTAACTCAACTTTCTTTGGATCTATTAATACAAACTTTAATTGCGAAGGATGCTTTTTATACAAAAGAGAAACTAAAATAGCGTTTACTCCAACTGATTTTCCTTGTCCTGTTGCACCGGCCATCAGCAAATGCGGCATACTGGCGAGATCAACAATGAAATTATCGTTGTCTATTTTTTTACCAATCGCAATGGGTAGACTATAATTATTGTTTTGGAATTTTTCGGAAGCAAGAAGTCCTTTCATTCCAACTAACGTTTTTCGAACATTGGGAACTTCAATACCAATTGTCCCTTTGCCTGGAATGGGAGCAATGATACGAATTCCCAGTGCTGCCAAGCTTAAGGCAATATCATCTTCCAAATTTTTAATTCTTGAAATACGAACTCCGGCAGCAGGAATAATTTCATACAGTGTTACAGTAGGACCAACAGTGGCAACTATTTTTTGAATTTCTATATCGTAATTGCGAAGTGTATTTAGAATTTGATTTTTATTATTTTCTAGTTCATTGGTATCTTGTACTATTTTCTCATTCCCATAAGTTTCCAATAAATTTAGAGTTGGATATTTATAATTACTTAAATCAAGTGTTGGTTCATAAGGTGGTAAATTTTCAAAATTTTTATCAACAACTATTTCTGCATGCGATTCTTTTACTTCCAACTCAAGCTCATTTTCAAGAATAGATGGAACTACATTAGTAGAGCTTTTTTCTTCAACTTTCAATTCACTATTCTCAATTGCTTCATTTGTGTTCTTCAATTCCACAGTTTCTTGAAATTGAATTGGTTCCTTTTCTACAAGCGTCAATGTAGAAGATTCGCCAGCAGACTCATTATTACTTGTGAGAACAAATTCAGACTCATCTTGTTTTAAAAAATTTCCACCGTTAGCTGTCGCATATGAATCATTGATTGAATTGCCCAATGCAAATTCAGCTTCTTGGACATTTTCAACATAGTCAATATTTGTTGATGGTTCTGCTTTTTTAACTTTTGGAATTTTAAATGCAGGATTAAACCGCCAAATGATGTACGTAAACGCAATAACTAAAAGTAATGCGCCAGTTCCGAAGGATCCTAAAAATTTAATCAACCACTCTACCATCATTTTTCCTACTAAACCACCATATGAAAAAGAAGAACTTTCCAACAGAAAAGAGAAACTGACTGAACATAAAATAAGTCCAATTATAACATAGCGGATGGTGCGCCAAAGCGACCAAATTTTTTCATTGAAAAGCAAATTAACACCAGCTACAAAAAAGAAACATGAAATCAATAGGGAAGAAATTCCAAAACCCTGATAGATGAAGAAATGCGAAGTAACAGCACCCAATCTCCCTAGCAAATTGGCAACAACAATAGTTTCATCAAATAATACTTTAGTGGCATTATTTAAAACAATATCCTGATCTTCTTTCCAAGTAAATAAATAGGATACCAAAGAAATAAAAAGAAAAAAAGCAACCAACAAAGAAGCGGCGCCTATTATTTTCCAAGTTCGTTCATCTTGCAAAAATTTTTTCCAACTCACCGTTTCCTCTTTTTCAACTTTTAACTGTTCGGTTATTTCTCCTTTTTCTTTACCGGAATTTTTAAGCTTATTAGCCATGCCGACAAAGATAATAAGAAGCCCATGTAGATAATCAATTCTTTCTTGCGTTACCCACCCACAATTTGCATTCAAATATTATGACAAACCGTTAACTTTAAATATCTAATTATTTTTGCAACTAATGTTACGATTAGTAAAAATTCGACATCTGCTATTTTTAGTAAGTCTGTTTTTATTGCTCCCCCTATTAGCACCAGCGCAGCATTTAAATTCGTTCATTGATATTACTGATGTTTCGATCGAAAAAAAAATAACAGCCGGTGAAACTGTTTTTGTTCCCGTTTCGTTTAATGTATTAACCGATTTTAAATCACTTGCTTTTTCTGGCTCACTAAAAACTCCTTTTCAGATTAGTGTAAAGAATGTAACGAAGAAAATCATTTTTCGCTTTACTCTTTCCAACACAAGCCCAACTGAAACGCCTTGTTATTTTTATCCGGGCAATCATTTTAAATCTGTTAATTTTTATCGCTTCGAAAACAGTACTTTAATTTCACTCCCCAATATTTTACCGAATCATACCAACAATTTTTCTTTTAGAAAACTGACGATCCCACCAAAAGACACGCTTAGCTTTATTGTAGAACTCACTCCTATAAAATCATATACGAACCATTTAAGCCCTCAAATAATAAATGCCGCATGGATTAACACTTTCATTGATCATTTTTTACAATCCAAAAAAAGTGCAGACGGAACTATTACCTATTTTTTCTGCGGGATCTTATTGATTATGGCCTTGCTAGCCCTCATCAACTTTAGCCAAAACAAACATTTAGAATTTTTATATTATTCGCTCTACGCCTTGTTTTTGGGGGCTATGCTTTTTACAAAGGAATTTTATTATTCTAAATCTTCACCGACTAGCTTCTTATTCGAATCCTATCTTGATTTTATACTACAAGGTGTCGGCATGTGCTTTTATTTACTTTTCACCATTAAATTTCTTTCCTACAAAACCGCTTATTCCTTATTACACAAGCTTTATACTTTTTGCGCCTATGTATTAACTATTATTTTACTTGCTTTTACTTATTTATATTTTGCTTCGGATAACTTTTTTCTACAAAATTTTTTAGAAAATATTTTGGCAAAAGGATTGTTGTTTGTACTGGGTTTGTTTTTTCTTTTTTTTAGTTTACTACATTGGAAAGACAAAATTTTACGCTACCTATTTCTAGGCACTCTTTTTTATTTACTCTTTTCACTTGGCTCTTTAGTGTTGATTTGGTTCCGTATTAAAATCGACCCCAATTCAATTTTTAACAGCTCCCTATTTTGGTATGAATTGGGATTATTTTTCGAACTCCTGTTTTTTTTAATGGCGTTAACGTACAAAAATACTGCTGAGCTGATTCGCCAAGCTGCCAAACGCGAACAGTTGAAAAAAGAAAATGAATTAGAAAAACAAGTTGCTATTTATAGAACCCAACAAGAAGTACGCAATAATATTGCAGCAGATGTGCACGATGAATTGGGTGCGGGAATGACACATATTTTGTTGTTGAGTGAAATTTTAAAATCGAAGTCCAGTGAAACTTCATCAAAAGAAATAACAATAATTTCAAATTCTGCCACCGACTTATTAAAAAAAATGAGCATGTTGGCCTGGAGTATTAACACAAAAAATGATTCACTCTCGAACTTCATCAACTATATTCAATCCACATCCAGCAAGTATTTTAAAGGAACATTAATTGAATTTTCATATAAAGCTCCACAGCAAATTTTACCGAAAGAACTGAACGGGCAAACTCGTCGAAATTTATACTTGAGCGTTGCCGAACTTTTAACGAATACTGCAAAACATTCACAAGCCACGTCAGTTGTACTGGATATAGCATTGAATCATCAGCTGGTAATCACAGTAATTGATAACGGCATTGGTATCGACTTGAATAATTTAAATAAAATAGGGAATGGATTAACAAACATTACGCACAGAATGGAAGAGATTCAAGGAACATTTTCAATTAAAAATAATGAGAAAGGAACGACTGCTGTTTTAGCATTGCCGCTATAATTTGCTTTTACGAATTGCATAAATCAATAAAATCCAACCTACAACAAATGCAATACCGCCGAAAGGCGTAATAATACCGATGTATGGAGGAATCATTATTGCACTTGCTTTCATTATTGTCATCAAATAAAGAGAACCCGAAAACAACAATATACCTATCATAAAAAATATTCCAGCTAGTTTCACAAACCTTACACAAAATTTTTCATACAAAATTCCAGCAAGTAACAAAGCAAATGAATGATAAATCTGGTATTGAACTCCGGTATGAAAAGCTTGTAGCACTTCTGAAGTAACCATTGGTTTTAATCCGTGTGCTCCAAATGCACCTAACAAAATTGATACGGCACTCAGTATTGAACCTATTACTAAAAATTTTTTATTCATGCTCTAAAATTTTACAAATATTCTCCAAGTCAATTTCTTTTTCATTGATAATTTGATCCGCTTGTTGATAAAAAATGTTTCGCTCCACCAATTTTTCGACTATAAAATCTTTCAATTGCTTATCATTCAAATTTTTTATTAATGGTCGCTTTTGTTTTTCCATCTTCAATCGTTGATACAAAATTTCAATTTCTGCATTCAAGCAAATTACATATCCGTTTTTTTTCAAATACTCAATATTATTTAAAAAACAGGGCGTACCGCCTCCAGTTGATAGAATGAATGAGTTGTGATTTTTTGTAAAATTTTCCAGTGTTTCTTTTTCTAATGATCTAAACCAAGTTTCCCCTTTCGCAGATATGATTTCATCAACACTTTCATTTTCATGTTGTTCAATTAATTCATCTAAATCAAAAAATGGAAGATTAATTTTTTCACTCAAGCGTTTGCCCCAATAAGTTTTCCCAGAACCCATAAAGCCAATGATGAATATTTTCAGCTTGGGCATCTTAACTTTTTATTGGAATGCATTAATTCCGGTAACATCCATTCCTGTAATCAATAAATGAATGTCGTGAGTACCTTCATATGTAATGACGCTTTCCAAGTTCATCATATGTCGCATCACAGAATATTCTCCTGTAATTCCCATCCCACCTAGCATTTGGCGGGCATCACGACAAATATTGCTAGCAACTTCACAAGCATTTCTTTTTGCCATACTTACTTGTTGCGGTGTTACTTTTCCTTCATTCATAAGCACACCCAACCGCCAGTTTAATAATTGTGCTTTTGTAATTTCAGTTATCATTTCAGCCAATTTTTTTTGCTGCAACTGAAAAGCCCCAATCGGTTTTCCGAATTGTTCCCTCTCTTTTGAATATCGCAAAGCTGTATCATAACAATCCATAGCAGCACCAATTGCGCCCCACGCAATTCCATAGCGAGCTTTCGTTAAACAACTCAATGGTCCTTTTAATCCTTTGATGGTTGGAAAAATATTTTCTTTCGGAATTTTAACATTATCAAAAACTAATTCACCAGTTGCCGATGCACGCAAACTCCATTTGCCGTGTGTAGTGGGTGTGCTGAATCCCTCCATTCCTCTTTCCACTATCAATCCTCGAACAACACCTGATTCATCTTTTGCCCAAACAACTGCAACTTGTGAATAAGGGGCATTACTAATCCACATTTTTGATCCATTTAAAATATAATGATCGCCAGCATCTTTGATATTCGTTAGCATACTTGACGGATCGCTGCCGTGATCGGGTTCTGTTAATCCAAAACAACCCAACCATTCTCCGCTCGCCAACTTGGGCAAATATTTTTTTCGTTGATCTTCACTTCCGAAAGCAAAAATTGGAAACATGACTAATGAACCTTGAACTGATGCTGTTGATCGAACACCACTATCGCCCCTTTCCAACTCTTGCATCATTAAACCGTATGAAATATAATCTAATCCTCCACCACCATATGCGACAGGAACGGTTGGTCCAAAACATCCAAGATCACCTAATTGTTTTACGATTTGTTGAGGGAAAGCCGCTTTCTGTGCATATTCTTCAATGATAGGAGAAATTTCTTTTTTAACATAGCTTCTAACAGATTCACGAATTAATTTATGTTCTTCTGTAAGAAGTTCATCCACAAAAAAATAGTCGGGGCTTTGAAACAAATCGGTACGCGCAGCCATAATTTTCAATGTTTAGTTTACAAAATTAGGGTAATAGTATGGTAGAAATGGAAGCGCATTACCGAATATATTCCTCCATTTCGGATTGGTATTGCTTTGCAACTTTTCTTGCTTCTTCCGAAAAATTTTCTTTATCTGATGCATAAATTATGGAACGACTAACATTCACTAAAATTCCGCAATCTTCAATCATCGCTTTTTCAGAAATTTCTTTCAAACTTCCACCCTGTGCACCAACACCGGGAACCAGATAAAAATGATTCGGAGTAATTTTTCTAATTTCTGAAAACTCATTGGCTTGTGTAGCACCAATTACAAACATTAAATTATCGGTTGTACCCCATTGAGAAACGGAATGCAAAATTTGTTTATATAAAAAATCGTTTCCTGATTTTTGCAACTCAAAATCTTTTGCCCCTGCATTTGAAGTTAGTCCTAAAACAATCCCCCACTTTTCGGGATACTGTAAAAATGGTTTTATACTATCCTCACCCATATAAGGCGCTACAGTTACAGCATCGAAAGGAAGAGTTTCAAAAAATGCTTTTGCATATTGATCAGAAGTATTTCCAATATCTCCACGTTTTGCATCTGCAATTTTAAAATGATCGGTACCAATGTAGCGAACGGTTTTTTCCATTGCCTCCCACCCTTTTACACCCAACGCTTCATAAAAAGCTGTGTTGATTTTATAGCCTACACATAAATCATTTGTAGCATCAATAATGGATTTATTGAAACTAAAAATTGGATCTGTTTCTTTTAAAAGGTGCTTGGGAATTTTAGTAATATCAGTATCTAAGCCAACACAGAGGTACGATTTCTTAGTGCGAATTTGTTTGACGAGCTGCTGACGAGTCATTCCTGCGAAGATAAAAAATTGTGGCTATAAAAATTGAATTGTTGATTATCCAATATTTTATTGAAATAAGTTGGGATAATCAGAAATGATACCATCCACTCCCCAATTTTTTAATTTCATAATTTCTTTTTTTTCATTGACAGTCCAAGGAATGATTTTTATTTTTTTCTGATGACATTCTTTAATTAGCTTTTTGGTAATCAACGAAAAATGAGGACTATAAATAGTGGGTATGAAACCTAAGGAAAGTATCTGCTGCTCCAAACCTCGATGATCAGAATCTTCAATCAGCATGGCTGTTTTTATTAAAGGAAATTTTATATGCAAATATTGAAGCGTTCTAAAATCAAACGATTGAATAATCACTTGTTCTTCTATTTGTTTTTCAATAATAACCTTCATTAATAAATCTACAAACTCATCGGGCTTTGGATGAAAAATGTTATCGCCCTCTATTGTGCTCTTGGTTTCAATGTTAAATTGAACATTGGGTAACTTATTCTTTTTTAAATAGTCAGCAACAGCATCTAAAAGATCACTTAGTAAGGGTTTAAACATTGCCAGTTTTTGTTGATCGGGAAATCGGGGATGTGGCTTCATTCCTACATCATACAACTTTACTTCTTCATAATTCATCTTAAAAATAGGGAACGACTTTTCTGTTTTTTCATCAAAAAATGTTCCGTCTGGTTTTGTTGAAATTTCATGGCCAAACCAAGGCTCATGCGAAAGAATTATTTTTTTATCTTTTGTAACAACTACATCCATTTCGAGCGTTGTCACTCCTAAATCAATCGCCTTAATCATTGCTGGGATTGTGTTCTCCGGCATTAATCCTCTACATCCTCGATGACCTTGAAAATCAAATTTTTTAACCTGATTTTTTTTGGAAAATAAATTCTGTGAAAAGCAGGAGTTCATTGTAAAAAGAGTAATAATTAAGAATAGTTTATTCATACTCCAAAAAGTTGTTGTTGCCTTTTCTCCATTTCCTCTGCTATTAATTTTCCATCACCTTCTTGATGTTTTAAATTTTCAATTATGCTTTGGTAACTTTTTTCGTCCCGATTTTGACTTAGTTTAAATACATTATCTATTGCAGAAACTTCAATTTCAAAAGCAACAATAGCATTCAACATTGGGAATTTATATTTATCAGGAAGATTTTCAAAAACAGTTGGCGAAGTAGAATTGTTTTTTTCGTATTTCAATGACAATCGTTTCAAAACATCAATTAATGCTTGATCATCAAGAAACTGAATATCTCCTTTTGCATGAACACTCATATAATTCCAAGTGCTTGCCTGATGTGGATTGCTGTACCAAGAAGCACTTACATAACAGTGTGGCCCCGAGAAAACAACCAATACATTCGAGTTTTTCAAAAACCCTTTGTGATGATCTGTGTTTCTCATGATATGTCCGGTAATAAATAATTTTTCATCTCGTTCATCTACAAAAACTGGCACTTGCGTTGCAATTGGAATATTCTTTTCACCGCAGCCAGTTAAAAAAACAAATGGATGCTGTTGCATAAATTCCAAAACTGTTTCTTTACTTTCTTCTTTGAAATACGGTAAATTATACATAGAAAAATAGATTCAAAAATTAGTTAAGAGGAATAGTTGCACTATTTGCATTGCGAATAGCAACACTGCGTACGACTTGAGCAGCAAAGTTGGAAAAAGCTTGTTTTGAAATTCCATCATCTGTCATCATTACGGGAACTCCTTGGTCGCCGCCTTCCCTAATATTTTGAACTATTGGAATTTGTCCTAAAAATGGAATATCATATTCTTCAGCCAATCTTTTACCGCCATCTTTTCCAAACAAGTAATATTTATTTTCCGGCAATTCAGGTGGTGTGAAATAACTCATATTTTCTACCAATCCAATTATTGGAACATTTAATTGAGCCTGTCCAAACATTGCTATACCTTTTTTTGCATCGGCGAGTGCAACATCTTGTGGTGTAGTAACAATAACAGCACCCGTAACAGGAACAGTTTGCATAAGAGTTAAATGAATATCGCCCGTTCCGGGAGGCATATCAACAATTAAGTAATCCAATTCGTCCCAATAAACATCCGTTACAAATTGACGGATGGCACTACTCACCATGGGACCTCTCCAAACAACTGCTGACTTTTCATCAACCAGCAAACCAATACTCATCAATTTTATTCCAAATCGTTCCAAAGGAACAATCATTCCTTTTTCTCCACCCAAATCAATCATTTTTGGTCGCTCACCTCGTACTCCAAACATAATAGGTACACTGGGACCATAAATGTCAGCATCCATCAAACCAACTTTTGCATTTTCTTGTGCTAATGCTATTGCAAGATTTGCAGCCACCGTAGATTTACCAACTCCACCTTTTCCACTGACTACTGCAATTATATTTTTAACTTTTGGTAGTATAGTTTTGGGATCTGTTCTTTTGGAACTAGTATTAGCAGTAAAATTTACTTTAACGATAGCCTCTTTATTCACTAATAATTTTATAGCATTTACACAAGCATTATTAATCATTTCTTTCATAGGACAAGCGGGCGTAGTTAAAACCACAGTAAAAGAAACTTCCTTTTCATGAATAGAAATATCTTTAACCATGTTTAATGTTACAAGGTCTTTTCCTAAATCGGGTTCTTGAACATTACTAAGAGCTTCCAGTACTTTTTCTTGCGTCATTACTCAACAATTTGTTAAAACATTATAGATTTAGCAAAGTTAATCCCTACTTCCTGTATTTAGTTTTATGATTTCAGCAACTTGTCTTTATTTTTGACACTGTGAAAAAACCTGTATTTCTAATAACAACTTTGTTGATTTTCTTATTGCCCAATACGCTTAAAGCACAATTTGAGTCTGTCCGCGACTCAGTTGTTCAACTGTATGGAATTGTAATGACCGCAGATAGTTTGGTTGGAATTCCCTCCGTTAGCATTGTTGTAAAGGGACAAAACAGAGGAACCATAACCAATAATCAGGGTGTATTTTCCATTGTGGTTTTAAAAGGTGATATAGTTGAGTTTACACACGTTACTTACCAATCCAAAATTATTACTGTACCAAAAAATCTAGAAGGAAATCAATATAGTATTGTTCAATTGCTGATAGAGGATACAGTTTATTTGCCGGCAACAATTATCAAACGACGACCAACAGCCGCACAATTTGCTCGTGATTTTGCCAATGCAAAAATTGATGATGACGATCTTGAAACAGCACGAAAAAATACTTCGATTGCAGCCCGACGTGCTTTACTTAAGAGTACACCACACGATGGTTTGGAAGCCTCAAACATTCAACTACGTACGATTGCCACCAAGGCATATTATGCGGGGCAAACTCCTCCGCAAAATATTTTTAATCCTGCGGCGTGGGGAGAATTTATTCAAGCTTGGAAAAGAGGTGATTTTAAAAAGAAAAACTAAATTTACTGAATGAAAAATATTACTGTCATTGGTGCCGGAACAATGGGTAATGGAATTGCCCATGTGTTTGCACAAGCTGGATTTTCAGTAACCATTGTTGATGTTTCCTTGTCGCAATTAGATCGCGCTATTCAAAATATTACAAAAAATTTTGACAGACAAATTGCAAAAGGAATAATTACAGAAGTAGAAAAAAATGAGGCTTTAAAAAATATAAGTTGTAACAGCAATTTGAGCGACGGAGTAAAAAATGCTGAATTGGTTATTGAAGCCGCTACGGAAAACATGGAATTGAAATTGCAAATTTTTGAAGAATTAGATCGATTAGCTCCCAAAGAAGCCATATTAGCTACTAATACTTCTTCAATCTCCATCACCAAAATTGCATCAATTACAAATCGATCTGCTAAAATAATTGGGATGCATTTTATGAATCCGGTTCCTATTATGAAACTGGTAGAAATTATTAATGGATATGGAACTTCAAAAGATGTAACCGAAACAATTGTTTCGTTAAGCAAACAACTTGGAAAAATTCCTTGTGTTGTTAATGATTATCCTGGTTTTATTGCCAACCGAATTCTTATGCCCATGATTAATGAAGCTATCTATAGTTTATATGAAGGTGTTGCCGGTGTTGAAGAAATCGATACGGTTATGAAACTTGGAATGGCGCATCCCATGGGACCTTTGCAACTTGCTGATTTTATTGGATTAGATGTTTGCCTTTCTATTTTAAAAGTATTGCAAGATGGTTTTGGCAATTCAAAATATGCACCCTGTCCATTGCTTGTGAATATGGTAACTGCCGGAAAGTTGGGTGTAAAAAGTGGAGAGGGTTTTTATGTTTATTCGGCAGGCAGTAAAGATTTGGTAGTTAGTAAAAGTTTTAAATAACTAAACCAACTAAAAACATTTTTATTTTTTTGTTGACTCCTTTTCAATCGAAAGCCCTGTAATTTCTTTAAATCGCAATAAGCAAATTTCTTGGTTTGATTTTTGAATTCCAATATTCATCTCACAAAAAAGTGTGCTTTCTTTTTTCAAAACAACACAGTTGTATTTTTTTATTTGAATCATAACTTCATTCATTTTTGTATAGTTGAACTGCAAAATATAATTAACCAATATGGGCATCTTTATTTTATGTGAGGTTTGCAATACGAGAGAAGCCGAAGTTTTGTAGGCATTAATTAATCCTGGAATTCCCAATAAACTCCCTCCAAAATATCGAGTAACTACCAATGCAATATTTGTAACTCCAAAACTATCTATTTGGTTGAGTATCGGTTTTCCTGCACTTCCTGAAGGCTCTCCCGCGTCAGTGTATCGAAAAATAATTCCATCAGTTCCTAATCGATAAGCAAAGCAAAAATGACTTGCTTTGGGATGTTCTTCTTTTATAGCTTTCAACTTTACTTTAAAATCATTTGTGGTAATAATTGGAAAAGCAATAGCAATAAATTTGCTACCTCTGTCTTTAAACTCAGCAACAGCTTTACTTTTAATTGTATGATATGAATCTTCGTTCACAGATTTATCCCAGAGCTATGAAACTAATGGCTAATAATGAGAGGGCTACTCCCCACCAATTCTTTGCAGAAAGCTTTTCTTTAAAAAATAGATAGGCACACAGTGTGCTAAACAATACAATACCCATATTATTAATAGGAATAATTGCAGAACTATTATTGGAATATATTTTCAACACTTTAATCAAACACCAGATTGAGAAAAAATTAGGAATACCAATAGCTAGGCCAGCAATAATACTTCTATAGTCAAATTTTTCATACCCTTTCACAACTCGAAATGCAAAAATTAATAACCCAATAAAACCCGCCACCGCAAAAGAAGTAACAATAAAATCGTTTTTATTCAAATCGGTCAAATAGGCTTGTTCTACATATTTAATAATTGTATCTAGCAAGCCACTTCCAAAAAATAATATGAGAGGAAGGATGAAAATATTCTTCCAAGTATTTTTTTTGTTATTGGAATTTTGTTCATGGGGCCAGCAAGTTAAAATAACTGCGGCCAAAGCAATGACTACTCCCAGTATTTTTAAACTTGTAGCTTTTTCATTATAAAGAAAAATGGAAACCATAAATGGAATTACCAATGAAAGTTTATTAGCAACCGATGCAACTGCCACTCCAATACGCTGTGCCGTTAAGGCAACAATATTAAAAATGATGATAAAAAATACTCCCATTATTAAAGCCCACTTAAACCAATCTTCAGAAATAATATATGGACGAAATGGGTGGTCTCCATTCACCAAAGAGCCCGTTAATACACAAGTCCAGTAATTAAAAACAATAGCCTGGAAACTAGAAATGCGAAATTTCTCGAGCAACTTAAAAGAAAGAGTGAGCCAAGATGTAAAAATAATACTGCCCAATAATAACAACATACAATTAAAATTTTAGTTAAATACACACAAAAACATTGTTTGCAATATACAGTAAGTTTGCTGTTATGACTATTGCCGAAATTAGATTTCAATTAATTCAAAAACTGAAAATAATATATTCTGAAAGTGAGGCTGCAAATATTACAGAACTTGTGCTGGAGCATGTTTTCAAATTTTCAAAGTCAGAACTAATTATTAATAGTCAACGTAAAATTGATGATAAAGAAGATCGAGATACTGTAACCATTCTTGCACGGCTTTTACAACACGAACCCATTCAGTATATTTTACAAGAAGCGTGGTTTTATAATTACAAATTTTTCGTTGATAAAAATGTATTAATCCCTCGTCCTGAAACTGAAGAATTAGTGGAGTGGATTCTTAAGGAAAGTGTTCACCAAAAAATTGAAACAATACTCGATGTTGGGACAGGAAGCGGCTGTATTTCTATCGCTCTGAAAATAATATTACCAACAGTAACGGTAACAGCAATTGATTGTTGTAGCGAAGCACTATTTGTAGCAGCCACCAATGCTGCGAATCTTAATGCCGAAGTAAATTTAATGCTGCTTGATTTTTTGAATAAAGAAAATCGAAAGCAACTTGAACAATTCGATATTATTGTCAGCAATCCGCCATACATTCCTCGAAAAGATAAAGAAACAATGAATAAAAATGTTTGGATGTACGAACCAGAAAAAGCTCTATTTGTTCCGGATTATGATCCCGTAATTTTTTATACTTCTCTTGCTGAATTTGGGAAAGAACATCTTAAAGAAGGGGGAAGTGTTTTTACTGAAATTCATGAAGATTTTGCAGATGAAGTATCGGCAATATTCAAGAAAAATGAGTTCCAATTTGTTACAGTAAAAAAAGATTTGCAAGGGAAAAACAGAATGATTTGCGCAACGGGTAATAGCTGCGATTGAACATTCTGCTTATCCGAAAGGGAAAACTCAGAATTTCGGTAAGCCTTTCGGCTATCGTTTTGCAAAATTAAAAAGAGTGGCAACGTCGCTTCTTTAAAACCGTAAACCATTAATTTATTGCAGAATAACAACTATTTTGGAATTTATGCGTACTTTTTGTACATAAAATAATTGCTACAATTAACCATATGACATACAACACAGAGACATATTACGTTTATGTTTACATCGACCCGAGAAACTTTGAAGAGTTCTATTATGGTAAAGGAACTGGTGGTAGAAAATCTGCTCATCTATCTGACAACAGCGACACGGAAAAAGCAAAACGTATTAAGGCAATAAAAAAAGAAGGGCTTGAACCAATCGTCAAAGTAATCGCTAAAAGTCTGACAGAAAAGGAAGCGTTTTTAGTAGAAAAGACTTTAATCTGGAAACTCGGTAGAAGTTTAACAAATCTTTCTTCTGGACACTTTGCTGATAAATTCAGACCACACAATACTTTTCATCAAGACCTTCAAAGTTTTGACTTTTACAATGGGCTGTATTATGTAAATGTTGGAGAAGGACCTCACAGATGTTGGATTGACTGCAAAGAGTTTGGTTTTCTATCGGCAGGACAAGGTAAAAAATGGAGTGCCCCAATTAGGACATTAGAAGTTGGTGACATTGTCGCTGCATATTTAAAAAATCACGGTTATGTTGGTATTGGACGAGTAACTGAAAAAGCAATTAGAGTAAATGACTTTAAAATTGATAGAAAATCACTAAGACAAATTACACTTAAAGAATCAAACATTTTTGATAACTGCTATAATGATAAATCTGAGTTCCTTGTCAAAATTGATTGGATAAAAACCGTTGACGGTAAACAAGCAAAGTGGAAAAGCAAATCAGGACTTTTTACAAGTCAACTTGTTAAAGCTTCTCTACAAGGGCAACAGAAGACAAGAAATTTTTTAGAGACTGAATTTGCCATAAAGTTTAAAGATCTATTCTTGACTGATTGACACAAATGAAAAAAGAACAGCCACTGGTAATACAGACTTAATTGAAATGATGACAGACAGTGACGAATAATTAATCCTTAGTATCTACTAGCAAAGTAGTTCTAGCTCCCATATTTCTAGCTACACGCATAATGGCAACTACTTTTTCCAAAGGAACCGTTTTATCAGCATTGATGGCAATCGTTGCCTGTGTTGAATCTTTAGTAATATAGGGTTGAATAAAATTGCCAATATCTTCTAAGGCTATCGATTTTCCATTAATAATATAATCACCGGTTGCTTTAATATTTACGATAACGGTTTGCTTTGCTTTAGTATCACTTTTTGCTTTTGGTGTAGAAAGCTTTACTACGTTTGGATTGGCCAACGTTGAAACTATTAGAAAAAAGAATAGCAGGATGAAAAGAATATCGTTCAACGCACCTGCATGTAATTCCGGATGAGATTTTAATCTTCGTCTTAAATTCATTATTTCAATTTCTATTTGCCCAAGTTAGTTAATAATTTAATCTATCAAATATCTAGAAATAAATTCACTTTGCTATAACGTTCAAAATGGTATTTACTTCGGATACAATCTCGTCAATCCTTTGTAAATTCATACAGTTAAAATGTCCTTTGGGACATTGTTGAAATCCTATTTTGCTACACGGTCTACATTTTAAATGTTGAACTTCAGCAATAAATTGAGGCACAACATTTTTCCCATAATATGGGAACATTCCGAAAGTTGGAACCGTATTGCCCCAAACAGAAATAATTGATTTTTTAAACGCCGCTGCAATATGCATCAAGCCGGTATCGTGTGAGATAATGAGTTTTGATTTTCGAACCAAATCGGCACTTTCGTTTAGTTTAAATTTTCCACAAGCATTATAAATTTTAACTGTATCCACTGTTGCAATTTCAGACCCTGCCAATATATCTTCTTTTCCTCCCAATAAAATAATAGGGTAATTAATTTTTATGCAAAGCTCTTGGAGTTTTTTAATTGATAACTTTTTTGTACTGTGCGCGGCTCCAATTACAATTCCAATAAACCCGAATAAATGAGAACTGGGAATATCAACTTGCTGTACCACATCTTTCTCTTCAATAAAATAATCAAGCCCTTCCTCATCATTTGAAACGCCAAATGATTTTATTGTATTCATATATCGATCCACAATATGGACTGCTGGCAATAAGTCCCATTTAAGATTGGCATAAATCCACTTTTGTACATTTAATTTATTAAATGAAAAAGAAGGCACATTCAATAAATTTTTTATTCGCAAGGTTCTCCAATTATGATGTAAGTCGATTATATAATCATAATTCTCCAATTCCAACTGTTGCATCATTAGCTCCCAGCTAAAAGACAACAGATGAACTTTGTCGATAAATGGATTGTGCTCAACAATTGGAGCAAATAATTTTTTTGTTAGAAAATGAACTTCTGCTCCTTTTACTTGTTTTTTTAAACAACGAATTACTGGTGTGGTGAGCACGATATCGCCAATAGAAGAAAATCGTATGATAAGAAATTTGGGCAAAAAAAATAGTTAAGCAATTATTTCTCTACAAAATGTAAATCCTTATTAAAAGTTTCTTTAGACAAAATTGCAGCAACAATTGTAATGGCCATAATAATAATTGCTGTAATCCAAGCGCCCGTAACATAATCGGTAACTCCGCGTAATCCTTGAAATAACGGAAGTATGAAAATAGTCAGCATTCCTCGAACCATATTAGGAATGGTGGTAGCCGCAGTAGCACGAAGATTCGTTCCAAATTGCTCAGCTCCCATCGTTACAAAAATGGCCCAAAATCCTGTGCCAAAGCCAAGTCCAGCACAAATCCAATACATTCTATTTGCATTACCATTCCATTGTGTTGTAAAAAATAAAACCATAAATACTGCCGTTATAAAATAAAAAAGATACAACGCTTTTTTTCTACTTTTTAGCCATTGACTTACAAAACCAATTAAAATATCACCAATAGAAATTGCAGCGTAGGCATACATAATTGCTTTGCCCGGATCAATTTTTTCGGCAATTCCCATTTGCTTTCCAAACTCACTGGAAAAAGTCACCAACACTCCAATGACAAACCAAGTGGGGAGCCCGATAAAGATGGAAAGTATATACCTTTTAAATCGTTCCCCGTTGTTAAAAAGCATTAAAAAATTTCCGCGTTGAACATTCATGTTTTTTACTTCATGAAACATTCCAGATTCAAAAACAGAAATTCTTAATACTAAAAGTAACAACCCCATACCGCCACCAATAAAATAACAACTACGCCAATCAAATGTTTCTTTCATAAAATAAGCAACTACAGCACCTGTTAAGCCAATGCCTGCTACAAATGAAGTGGCAATTCCTCTTTTTTCTTTTCTAATTAATTCAGAAACTAATGTAATTCCTGCGCCCAATTCACCGGCTAAACCCAAGCCGGCAATAAATCGAATCCATTTAAATTGTTCCGCTGTTTGCACAAATCCATTTGCAATATTGGCAACAGAATAAAGAATGATTGAACCAAATAAAACACTGAGTCTTCCTTTTTTATCTCCAAGCATCCCCCAAATAATACCTCCAATGAGTAGGCCCGCCATTTGCCACATTATGATTCCTTCGCCTTCAGAAGTAATTTGTAATTCTGTTAATCCTAACGATTTTAAACTGGGAACACGAGTAATGCTAAATAATAATAAATCATAAACATCAACAAAGTAGCCCAATGCAGCTACGATAACGGGTATCGACAGAATGCCGTAATATTTTCTTTCCATGAAATTATTATGAGGATTGTGATATTTCTTGGTCGTGATCTTTTTTGATAAAAATTATTTTATATAACACCGGAACTGTAGTTACGAAAATAATGGCAAGTGTAATGACTTCGATATGATCTTTCAAACTATAATTCCATTTCTCTTTTACTAAGCTTTCAAGAAAATAACCGCCCAACATCATTGACGAAACCCAGCAAATGCTACCCACAATATTATAAAACATAAAAGTGGATTTTTTCATCTTAACAATACCGGCAATCATTGGTGCAAACGTTCTGATAAATGGTAAAAATTTAGCAAGAAAAATAGTTGACTTCCCGTATTTATCATAAAAAATTTTAGAGCGAATAAGATGTTTTTTCTTAAAAAACCACGTGTCTTTTCGTTCGAATAAAAATGGTCCTGTTTTTAATCCAAACCAATATCCAACTATATTACCTAAAATAGAAGCAGCTGCTACAAGTGCCAAAATAATACTCCAATGAGCATTAAAAAATTCTTTGGCTAAATCATCCACATAAATCCCCGCAGCAAATAATAATGAATCGCCCGGAAAAAGGAATCCTATTATTAATCCTGTTTCTGCAAATACTACCAATATTAAAACATAAAGACCACCCGTTTGAATAATCCATTCAATAAATTGCTGAAGTAACCCTTTTTCGAATTCCATAATTATTATTTAAAAACTAGGTTGAAAATTAATCTTGAGACAGTTCTCCCTCCCATTTACTAATTACTGAGGTAGCCACACTATTTCCAAGAACATTTGTAGCCGAACGAAACATATCACAAAAATGATCGATGGGTAGAATTAATGCGATCCCTTCGGGAGGAATTCCAAACATGGCACAAGTGGCCGTAACAACCACTAGCGATGCACGAGGCACTCCGGCTATTCCTTTACTTGTTAACATTAATACTATCAACATAGTAAGCTGTGTTCCAAAATCTATGTGTATACCATACGCTTGTGCAATAGATAAACTTGCAAAAGTCATATACATCATGCTTCCATCCAAATTGAAACTATAACCCAGTGGTAAAACGAAAGAAACAATTTTATCCTTACAACCGAAGCGTTCCAATTCTTCTGTTAGTTTTGGAAATACAGCCTCGCTACTTGTTGTACTAAAAGCAATTAATAAAGGTTGCGAAATTCTTTTCAATAATTGAGGAACCTTGTTTCTTAAAATTAAAAAACCCGCAGATAACAAAACAATCCACAAGCATATAATCCCTATTAAAAAATAGAATAGATATTGTCCGTAAAAATTAAACACTTGTAATCCTTTTGTAGCAATTACCGCAGCAATAGCGCCAAAAACACCCAGAGGTGCAAAATTCATAACATAACCCACCATTTTTAAAATTACATGCGATGCAATATCCAATGCACGAATAAGTGGTTTTGCAAAATCTCCTAAAGAAGTAATTGCAACACCAAAGAAAATACTAAATATTACTAATTGTAAAATTTCATTAGTAGCCATTGCTTCAAAAACACTTTTTGGAAAAACATGTTCTACAAATTTTTGAATTGAAAACTCCTGTGTTTTTCCAATTAATTCTTTGGCTGCGTTAGTGTCGGCATTACTCAAATCAATTGCTGTACCTGGTTGAAAAATATTAACTAACACCATCCCTATGAGTAAACTAATAAGGGAAGCGGAAAGAAACCAAAGGATCGATTTGCCTCCTACTCTTCCTACGGTTTTTAAATCGCCCAGTTTTGCTATTCCAACTACTAAAGTGCAAAATACTAGCGGCGCAATAATCATTTGAACTAACCGAAGAAAAATAGTGGTTAGCAGTTTAATATTTTTTGAAAACCCTGCAATACTTTCTTGCGATGAATTGGTATGAATTACATAGCCGACGCCAATACCTAACAACATGGCTATAATAATATAGATAGTCAGTTTGCTTCCTTTCTTCATTAAAGTTTTTTTACGAAGTCCGAAAATCGGAAAAAATAACGAGACTAAAATTATAATTCAATTAATTCTCATTCACCGATAAATATTTACCCCTTTGGATTTATTGTACTATTTTACGCACCTGAAAAATCAATTTATAACCAACAACAAATAGAGAGTATGAGTTTATTTATCAAGAAGCCACTAGAACAAATGCTTGCACAAGCTGAAGATGGTGGAAAAGGACTTAAACGGACACTTGGTGCTGCCAATTTAGTAGCACTCGGTATTGGTGCAATTATTGGAGCCGGACTTTTTGTAAGAACCGCTGCTGCTGCAGGACAAGCTGCAGGCCCCGGTGTTACTTTATCTTTCATTGTAGCTGCTGTAGGTTGTGCTTTTGCGGGTTTGTGCTATGCAGAATTTGCTTCAATGATTCCTATTGCTGGTAGTGCTTATGCATACAGCTATACAACTATGGGAGAATTAGTAGCATGGATTATTGGCTGGGCATTAATTATGGAATATGCCTTAGGTGCCGCTACAGTTTCTATTGCATGGAGTGAATATTTAAACAAACTGCTTGGAGGTGCAGTGCCTTACGAATGGAGCCACTCACCATTTGAGAGTTTTACAGATTCAGCAGGTGTTTATCATTCGGGTATTATGAATGCGCCAGCTTTAGCTATTTTATTACTACTCACATTATTATTAATTAAAGGAACACAGGAAAGTGCCCTTGTAAATATGGTAATTGTATTTATTAAAGTTGCGATTGTTCTTTTATTTATTGCACTTGGCTGGCAGTTTATCAACCCAGCTAATCAAACTCCATATTTAATTCCCGAAGGAACGCCGCCGGTTTTGGACCAAGCCGGTGCTGTAATTGCCGATTATAGCGAATGGAACAAGCATGGATGGGGTGGTATTCTTGGTGGTGCAGGAATTGTATTTTTTGCTTTTATTGGTTTTGATGCAGTAAGTACAGCAGCGCAAGAAGCTAAAAATCCTAAAAGAGATATGCCTATCGGAATTCTTGGCTCTTTGGTTGTTTGTACAATTTTATATATTCTTTTCGGACATGTCTTAACTGGTGTTGCTCCTTGGACAGATTTTGTTGATCCCGAAAAAGGAAGAGAAGCTTCTGTAGCTTATGCAATTTCTACTTATATGCCGGGTTATGAATGGCTTGCAAAAGCAGTTACTATTGCTATTCTCGCAGGATTTTCATCCGTAATTCTTGTAATGTTGATGGGGCAAAGTCGTATTTTTTACACCATGAGCAATGACGGGTTGATTCCAAAAGCATTTGGAGAACTTCATCCAAAATATAAAACACCTTTTAAAGCAAACTGGATTTTGTTTGTTTTTGTTGGGCTATTTGCAGCTTTTGTGCCAGGGCATGTTGCTGGAGATTTAACATCTTTTGGAACACTGTTTGCTTTTATACTTGTAAGTGCAGGTGTTTGGATTTTACGTGTAAAATCACCAAACATTCATCGTCCGTTTAAAACACCAATTTACCCTGTTGTTTGTACTTTAGGTGTACTTATTTGCTCTGCAATGATTATTGGCTTAGATGCACAAACACTAAAAGTTGCATTTACTTGGATGCTAATTGGTATTATTGTTTATTTTTTATACAGTCGACATCATAGCAAACTTCGAAATCCTAAATAAATAAACTATTATCTGATATTTTAAACCGTCTCGCCTTAGGCTAGACGGTTTTTCTTTTACTGCCATTGCCCTAAATTTGCAGCCATCCTTCTTTAAGTTTAGGATGATTGAAAATTATGGGAAGAATATTTGAAGTTCGAAAATCTAGCATGTTTGCCCGCTGGGATAAAATGGCCAAAAATTTTACCCGTATTGGTAAAGAAATTGTAATTGCCGTAAAAGCAGGTGGTCCCGAACAAGGAACTAATGCTGCACTTCGTCGATGTTTCCAAAATGCTCGTAGCGTTGGAATGCCCAAAGACAGAGTGGAAGCTGCTATTAAAAGGGCACTAGGAAAAGAATTAATTAATTACGATGAAATTTTATATGAAGGATATGCCCCTCATGGCGTAGCTATTTTAGTAGAAACAGCAACCGATAATCATGTAAGAACTGTGGCAAATGTAAAATCACATTTTAGTAAGGGACACGGCACAATGGGTAATAGCGGCAGTGTATCTTTTCAATTTAAAAAAATGGGTGTATTTAAATTAAAGCTAGAAGGGTTGAGTACAGAAGATATGGAATTGGAGTTAATTGATTTTGGATTGGAAGAATTGGGTGAAGGATCAGGCGAAAATGGAGAAGATATTTTGGTGGTTCGTTGCGCTTTTACAGATTTTGGAAATATGCAAAAAGCTCTTGAAGATAAAAGAATAAATCCCATTTCTGCAGAATTGGAGTGGATTCCATCAACTACAGTTCCCGTAAATGATGAACAAGCAGAAGCAGTTAGTAAGTTGATTGAACGTTTAGAGCAAGATGAAGATGTGCAAAAAGTATTTCATAATATGGGGTAAATGATTCAGTTCATTTTTGAATCGTCAGATTACCTTTGATTAAATGAATAACAATCCTGTAATTCTTTTCGACGGTACTTGTAATTTCTGCAACTTTTGGATCCAATTCGTAATTAAAAGAGATAGAAAGCGTGTACTGAAATTTGCCCCATTGCAAGGTGAAAGTGCAAAAAAATTGCTGCTCCCTTTTGGAATAAATCCTACCAACCCTTCTTCTGTACTTTTAATTGATCAAGGGAAAATATATACACAATCATCTGCAGCTTTTCGTTTGTTTAAATATCTTGATGGTGGATGGAAATTGATTTACGGATTAATTATTATTCCAAAAAATTTTCGAGATTTTTTCTATAACATTATTTCCCATAATAGGTACCGGTGGTTCGGAAAAAAAGATACCTGCATCATCCCAAATGGAGAAATGGGAAAAAGATTTTTAGATTAACTAAGTTCAATCTCTCCTTTCATATAAAATTTACATTGCCCACCAATATTCACTCGATCGCCGTTGAGTTCACAAAATAATGTTCCGCCTCTTGCTGATAATTGTTGGGCTACCATTTTAGTTTTGTTCAATTTCTCTGCCCAAAATGGAATCAATTGTGAATGAGCCGAACCCGTAACGGGATCTTCATCAATTCCTGCCACGGGCGCAAAAAAACGAGAAACAAAATCAACACCATTCGTACCCGGCGCGGTAATGATTACAAAATCTTTTACTTTTTTTAAAAGTGTAAAATCGGGCAAACATTCTTGTACCGTTTTTTTATCTTTTAATTCAATTACTAAATCTCTATACTTGTGTACCGAAATTATTTCTACATTTCCTAAAGCCTGCTGTAGCAATTTCATTTCTTCCAAAACTGGTTCGGGTTTCCAAGAAGGAAAATCGAGTTGCAATAAATCGCCTTCTTTTTTCACAGTCAGCAGCCCACTTTTTGACTGAAATTTAATTTCGGCTTTTTGGAAGACAAGAAAATTATATAATATATATGCTGATGCTAATGTTGCATGTCCGCAGAGATTTATTTCTAAGGTTGGCGTAAACCAACGGATTTCAAAATCATATTCATTTGCAGTGGACGGAATAAAATAAACGGTTTCTGCCAAATTGTTTTCCATAGCAATTTGTTGCAACAACTTATCATCCAACCATTTTTCTAATGGAATTACTGCAGCAGGATTGCCCGAAAATAATTTGTCTGCAAAGGCATCAACTTGATAAATAGATAAATTCATAGAAAATTATTCTGCCATCATCGCTTTTATTACATCTGTAATTTGTTCCGCATTGGGTTTGCTAAAATAATCACCATCACTTCCGTAAGCAGGACGGTGTGGCTGCGCCGTAATTGTTCTTGGTGCAACATCTAAATATTGATATCCTTTTTGTACTTCCATTACTTGTTGAAACATATAAGCCGCAGCGCCACCGGGCATATCTTCATCAATAAATACAATTCGATTAGTTTTTTTCAAAGATTCTACAATGCTGCTATTTATATCAAAGGGTAATAAAGTTTGAACATCCACAATTTCACAACTAATTCCATTTTTTTCCAAGTAAAGGGCTGCATCTTCCACAATTCTTAATGTAGAACCATAACTTACAATAGTTATATCATCGCCTTCTTTTATTATTTCAGGAATTCCCAACGCTACTACATAGTTCAATAAATTACTTGGTAATTTTTCTTTTAATCTATAACCATTTAAACATTCAACAACCAAACCTGGATCATTGGTTTGTAACAACGCATTGTACATTCCAACAGCCTGAAGCATATTTCTTGGAACACAAACATGCATTCCTCTTAATGAGTTAATAACCATTCCCATTGGTGATCCGCTGTGCCAAACTCCTTCCAATCGATGCCCTCTTGTGCGAACAATTAACGGACAACTTTGTTTGCCTTTTGTTCTATAGTGAGTGGTAGCCACATCGTCACTCAAAGGTTGTAATCCAAACAATAAATAATCGATATATTGAATTTCGGCAATGGGCCTTAACCCTCTTAAAGCAAGTCCAATTCCTTTACCAATTATTGTAAGCTCACGAATACCGGTGTCAAAAATTCTTTGATTGCCGTATTTCGATTGCAACCCACTAAATCCCTGATTTACATCGCCAATAAATCCTAGATCTTCTCCAAATGCCAACACCAAAGGATTGGAGGCAAATAGTTCGTCAAAATATTTGTTGAGTATTTCAAAGCCATTCACTTCTACGACATCATTTTCAAAAATGGTTTTTGTTGCTATTACATTACCAACACTTTTATTTCCTTCATTATATTGATGGGAACTATAAAATTGAAAGTTCTCCTTTTGCAAATCACTATAAAAATTACGCAGCTGAAAAGTTTGTTCTTCTTTGCCAACAAAATTTAATACGGCATGAATTGTTTTCATCACATCGCGTCTCAATGGTTCTCGAATGGAAGAAAGCGAAGAACTTAGTTCATTTAATTGATTGAAGAATTCAGGTAATTCTTCTTCAAGTGTTTTTATTAATTCAATTGCTTGTTTTACTTGTGTCTTTATTGGAGCTTGAAATTTTTGCCAAGCTTTTTCTTTTTCACTTTTTACAAACTTTTTTGAATCTTGTTCAATTTCAATTAAATCATTTTCTGTTGCCAATTCATTAACCAAAATCCATTCGCGCATTTTTTTAATCCCATCCCAATCTTTTTCCCAGCTCAATCTTTCTGCTGATTTATATCTTTCGTGACTTCCAGAGGTAGAATGTCCTTGAGGTTGAGTTAATTCTTCAACGTGAAACACAACAGGAATATGGTTTTCTCTAGCCAATCGAATTCCCTCTTCAAAAACTTCGCACATACCTGCATAATCCCAACCTTTTACTTTATAAATATTAATACCATTGGTATCGTTTTTGCTTTGAAAACCGCTAAGGACTTCAGAGATAGAAGATTTAACTGTTTGAATTTCTTTCGGAACAGAAATGCCGAAACCATTATCCCAAACAAATACAGCCAATGGAATTTGCTCTACTCCAGCTGCATTAATTGTCTCCCAAAAATGGCCTTCCGAAGTTGCCGAATCGCCAATAGTTGTAAAACAAACTTCATTCCCATTATTTGATAGATTGTTAAATTCCTGTAGCTGACTATTACCTCGAAAACTCTTTGAAGCGAATGCAAGGCCAAACCCCCGAAGCATTTGTCCAGCAGTCGGTGCAATATCAGATGAACAATTTTTACTATTAACTAAATCCAGCCACTCTCCCTTTTCATCCACAAATTTTGTTGCAAAATGAGCATTCATTTGCCGGCCACCACTAAACGGATCGTTATTATTATCAGGATCTGCAAATAGTTGAGCAAAAAATTGCTCTACTGATGCCATGCCTGCGGCAAACATAAAAGTTTGATCGCGGTAATATCCGCTTCGAAAGTCGCCGGGTTTAAAAAATTTAGCCATGGCCACTTGAGCAATTTCTATGCCATCCCCAAAAATGCCAAATTTAGCTTTGCCAGTTAATACTTCTTTACGGCCTAACAGACTAGTTTCTCTGCTTATACACGCTACTCGGTAATCATTCAGCACTTCCGTTTGGAAATTATTAAATGTTACTTTATTTTCTGCAAGTAATTGTGCACCCGTATTTTCCATTGGTCAAAGATATTAAAAGGTGATTTGAATTTAGAACTGTTAAAATATTGTCAATTAAACTAAACCCAGATATCGAAATATTCTTTTTTCACCGTAATTTTGAGTCAAGAATTGAACGCCTTTCGAAAAACTAAACAATAAAATCAGGTATATGAAAAAAATCCTATTTCTTGCTGCCGCTTTTGCAATTTCACTTACTTCCTTTTCGCAAACTAAATTAGAAGATGCTGCAAAATTCAACACCGAAAAACATGATTTCGGTAAAATAAAACAAGGAATTCCAGCAGTTTATTATTTTGAAATTACAAATAATTTAAAAACTCCTTTAGTTATTGAAAGTGCTACATCAAGCTGTGGTTGTACAGTTCCCGAATATCCAAAAGAGCCGATTGCATACTCAAAAACTGCTAAAATAAAAGTTCAATATAGTGCTGCCGGCATCGGACCTTTTGAAAAAGACGTCTATATAAAAATTGCAGGAATTGATGCTTCAAAAATTTTAAAGATTACTGGAGAAGTGGTTGCGCCAACCTCAAATTAATTTCTTATGAATTAAGAATCCCCGTTACTCACGGGGATTTTTTTTGTTTAAAGCATTATTTCATTTTTATCTTTATTGTATGTTAAAAATCTCACAAAGAGGAAAACAAATGCCAGCTTCACCTATTAGAAAATTGGTTCCCTATGCGGAAGCTGCCAAAAAAAAAGGCATCAAAGTTTACCATCTCAATATTGGCCAACCCGATATTGAAACGCCAAAAGAAATGTTGGATGCTGTAAGAAGAGCTGACATTAAAGTATTGGAATACAGCCATAGCGCCGGCAATGAGAGCTATCGAAAAAAATTAGTTAGCTATTATAAAAAAGTTGGAATTGATATTACTCCCGAACAAATAATCATCACAACCGGAGGAAGCGAAGCGATACAATTTGGGTTTTTTTGTTGCTTAAATCCGGGAGATGAAGTAATTATTCCTGAACCTTTTTATGCCAATTACAACAGTTTTGCTATTGCTGCCGGAATAACTGTAATTCCTATTACATCCTATATTAATACAGGATTTGCATTACCTCCCATTTCAGAATTTACTAAATTAATTACTTCCAAAACCAAAGCAATCGTCATCTGTAATCCCAATAATCCAACGGGATATTTGTACAGCCGAGAAGAGATGGAGGAACTAAAAAGCATTTGTATTCAGCATAATCTTTTTTTATTTAGCGATGAAGCCTACAGAGAATTTTGTTATGAAGGAGAAAATATCAGCGCCATGCATTTAACTGAGATGAATGAACATGTAGTGATGATGGATACAATTTCAAAACGCTATAGTGCTTGTGGCGCACGATTAGGGGCTTTCGTTACAAAAAATAAAGATGTTTATGCAGCCGCTATGAAATTTGCACAAGCAAGATTAAGCCCACCGGGATTGGCCCAAATAATGGGAGAAGCTGCGGTGGACTTACCAGATTCTTATTTTTTTAAACCAAAGTCGGAATATTTAGAAAGACGAAATTTATTAGTGCAACGTCTCAATGCCATTCCTGGAGTTTATTGCCCTAATCCGGGTGGTGCATTTTATGTTCTTGCAAAATTACCCATTGATGATTGCGATATATTTTGTCAATGGTTGCTTGAAAGTTTTAGCCATAATAATCAAACAGTAATGTTGGCTCCGGCAACCGGGTTTTATGGTACGCCAGGTTTGGGTAAAAATGAAGTTCGTTTAGCTTATGTGCTAAATGTAAAAGCACTTGATGCTGCTATGGATTGTTTGGAAATAGCATTAGAACAATATCCTGGAAAAGTAATCTGCACTGAGTTGATTTCTGAAATTGAACGCTAATCTGCTTTTTTGATTTGGTAACAAAATCGTGTAAATCTTCCTACAAAATCAAAAGGAACAGTTTGCAGAGTCATATCTTTTATTTCATTTGAATGAATTTTATCTTGATCCAACACAAATTTTTTATAATTATTGCTAAAAAATAATAACCCTCCTTTTTTTAATATTTTCAGACAACGATTAATCAATGAAACGTGATCTCTTTGAATATCCAAAATATCGTTCATCTTTTTGCTGTTACTAAATGTGGGTGGATCTAAAATAATTATGTCAAAACATTCATTATCCAACGAATCTAAATATTGTAGCACATCAGCTTGAACAAATTTATAGTTCGATGCATTTTCAAACCCATTCAATTCCATATTTTTTTTTGCCCATTGCAAATATGTATTTGATAAATCCACAGTTACAACTTCTTGCGCACCACCCGAAGCAGCGTACACAGAAAATGATCCAGTATAGGCAAAAAGATTGAGTACATTTTTATTTTTTGAAATGCTTTTTACTTTTTCTCTTGTATTTCGATGATCCAAAAACAAACCTGTATCAAGATAATCGCTGAGATTAACGATGAATTTCATCCCATTCTCTTCTACAACTAATTCCTTTTTTATATTTTCCATTTTCACATATTGCCCCAATCTTCCCTGCTTCCTTTGCCTCAGTTTATAAAAAATATTTTCAAGAGGAACTGCAACTATTTTGACAATGGAGTTTAAACTCTCATCCATCCAAAGTTGGTACTCATCATCCGAAAGTTGATGTCTTCTTTTATATTCTGCCACATAAACATAGGGTCCATATTTTTCAACACAGATTGGAAATTCAGGCAAATCGTGATCATAAATACGATAGCAATTCACACCCAATCGTTTTGCCTGCTTGTTGAGGTGTTTAAAGTTTTTCTTTAGCCTATTTTCAAACATTATTATTTTAGAATCATTCATCTTTCACACATTTTTTACAACTTTGTTCTAATATGAATTTTGCAATTGTTGACATAGAGACCACAGGTTATTTTACAACAGAAAATGGAATTACCGAAGTAGCCATTTATGTATTTGACGGTGAAAAAATAGTTGAAAATTTTGAAACACTAATCAATCCCGAAAAATACATTCCGCAGCGAATTCAACAATTCACTGGAATAACCAATGCCATGGTGGCACAAGCCCCTACTTTTAATAAAGTAGCTGCAACAATTCATCAACTTCTTTGCCAAAATATATTTGTGGCACACAATGTTAATTTTGACTACAGCTTTTTAAAAAGTCATTTACAATCTGCAGGTTTTAGCTTAGAAACCAAAAAACTTTGCACTGTACATCTTAGCAGAAAAATATTTAAAGGGCTTCCAAGCTATAGCTTAGGCAATCTTTGTAGTTCTTTAGAAATTAATATTAACAGTCGCCATCGAGCAGCTGGAGACGCTCTTGCTACCTTGGAAGTTTTTAAAAAATTAATGCAAAACGACTCCAAAAATTATATCCAGCAAAAATTAACATCTCAAAAATAATTTCTGATGTCAGAATAAGTAGCTGTTAGAATGAATCCACTATATTTGAAACCCAAAGAAATAATATGAAAAAAATTATCTTTTCAATAATCTGCTCGCTTGTCTTTTCTGCACTTTGTTTTTCTCAAGTAAAAAAACCAACTACAACAAGCAAACCGAGCATCAAACCTATTTTGCCAGTTAACATTCTGAAGTCTGCAAAAGATTCTGCTAGCTACGCTATGGGCGTTTTTATTGTAAGCGTTTATAACCAACAGGGAATTACTGATATTAACAGTACTCTAGTTGCAAAAGCAATAAATGATATTCAAACAAAAAAACCAAGACTTTTGGATGATACACAAGCCAACACTGCAGTGATGAATTATTTATCAGCAATTCAAATTGAAAAATCAAAACCCACTATAGCTGCAGGTGAAAAATTTTTATCTGAAAATAAAAAGAGAGCAGAAGTTCACACAACATCAACCGGTTTGCAATATGAAATTATTACACAAGGTACCGGGCCAACACCTGTAATTGGAGATAGTGTAGTATGTAATTATAAAGGCAACTTAGTAAACGGAGAGGAATTTGATAATTCTTACTCAAGAGGAGAGCCTGTTACCTTCTCGATAACGCGAGTGATAGCAGGATGGACGGAAGCACTATTGATGATGCCAACGGGCTCTAAATGGAAAGTTTATGTTCCCTACAAACTTGGTTACGGCGCATCCGATTATTATACAATTCCGGGAGGTTCTATGTTAATTTTTGAAATGGAACTTTTAGGTGTTAAAGAAAAATAAGACCTACCATTTTCTACATAGAACTTTTTTCGTTAGCCCAATTAAATGCTATCTCAAATTGTTGCCCGGTTGTTAAATGAGTATTATCTAAAACGATTGCATCATCAGCTTTTCTAAGTGGGCTTATTTCACGATTACTATCAGTATAATCTCTCGATTCAATATTCTTTTTTACTTCTTCAATACTTACATTGGAATCTAGCTCACGCATTTCTATAAATCTTCTCTTAATACGAATTTCATTATCAGCTGTCATAAATATTTTTAATTCGGCTTCCGGAAAAACAACAGTTCCAATATCTCTTCCATCCATAACTACACCTTTTTGTTTCCCCATTTCTTGCTGTTTTGCTACAGCAAAATTTCGTACTTCTTTAATTGCAGATACTTCACTTACTTTTTCGGCAACTACAAGTTCACGAATAAGAAGTTCAACATTTTTCCCGTTCAAATAAATATTACTTTTTCCGGTAGCTGAATCTTCTACAAAAGCTAGTTCTATTTTTTTTAATGCTTCTGTCAACATTTTTTCATCTGTCCACAAAACCTGATGCTGCAAAAAATAAAGTGTGATAGCCCGATACATGGCGCCACTATCCACATAAGTATATCCTAATTTAGTAGCCAATTGTTTGGCCAAAGTACTTTTACCACAACTACTCCATCCGTCTAATGTGATGATAATTTTTTTCTTCATGTAAGTTTAATCGTCTTATCAAAATGGTTTTTTCTCAATGGAATAATTTGTAGATGCAAATTTCGGAGTGATATTCATATTTTTAAAAATAAATGAGTAAATATCAGAAGTAGTCTCCAACGACTTCTTTAAATTACTAGCTCCATGCCCAGAATTCACATCAATTCTTATCATAACCGGGTTTTCACCTTTATGTTTATCTTGAAGAGCTGCAGCATACTTGAAAGAATGAGCAGGTACTACCCTATCATCGTGATCGGCAGTAGTTATTAATGTTGCAGGATAATTCACGCCTGATTTAATATTATGAATGGGAGAATAGCCATAAAGGTTTTTAAAATCAACAGCATTATCACTACTTCCGTATTCTGCAATCCAATTCCATCCAATAGTAAATTTTTGGAAACGAAGCATATCCATTACACCTACTTGTGGAATAGCTACCTTAAATAAATCGGGGCGCTGATTCATCACCGCACCAACAAGCAACCCTCCATTCGATCCACCTTGTACAGCAAGAAAATCTTTTGAAGTATATTTTTTATTAATTAGAAATTCTGCGGCAGCAATAAAATCGTCAAATACTGTTTGCTTTTTTAGACGCATTCCAGCTTCATGCCATTTTTCTCCATATTCGCTGCCACCGCGCAGATTGGCTATACAAAAAATTCCACCTTGCTCCAACCATGTAATTCTTGTTGATGAAAAAGATGGATTGCTGCTGATGTTAAATCCACCATATCCATATAGTATGGTTGGATTTTTTCCATTTAATGTTGTCCCTTTTTTGTAAACCACAAACATGGGAATATTGACACTGTCTTTTCCCGGATAAAAGACTTGATCAGTAATATAGTCTTCGGGATTAAACTTTACTTCTGGTTTTCTGAAAACTGTACTTTCCCCAGTTGAAATATCATATCGATAAATAGTAGGAGGAAAAGTTATAGAAGTAAAAGTGTAAAATACAAACGAATCATCGCGATCACCACCAAAACCAGAAGCAGTTCCTAATGCAGGTAGCTTTACTTCTCTTTCAAAATTTCCCTTCAAATCATAAACTAAAACGCGGCTTGTAACATCTTTCAAATAAGTAACAAATAGCTTTCCGCCAACAGAAGAAATTGAAGAAATATTTTCATTTTTTTCGGCAATAATTGTTTCCCAGTTTTCTTTCCCTGAATGCAAAGGATCAATTAAAACAATTCTGCTATTCAACGCTCCTTCATTGGTATTTATTAAAAATTTACCATTCACTTCTTCAATAAAATCATAATTAAAATCTCCGGGTTCTTTGAAGATTGGTAAAAATTTCCTGTCTTTACTTTGACTATCATAATACCAAAGTGCATTCCCATCCTTAGCTTTTCCTCTATCGCTAATGTTTAAAAATACAAACCGTTCATCTTCATTTGTAAACACTCCATGAAATCGTTGACCATTGAGTTGATCTTCATAAACCATCAAATCTTGATCTTGCCGAGTACCCACTTTGTGGTAAAAAACTTGATGATTTTCATTTTTAGTTGAAAGCTCCTTTCCTTTTTCAGGAGTAGGATAACGACTATAAAAGAAACCATCCCCTTGCCATGAAACACCTGAAACCTTTACCCAGCTTAAAGAATCGGGCAAGTATTGAAGTGTACTCATATCCAAAACAAAATAAGTCCGCCAATCACTTCCACCTTTTGATTTTCCAACTACAGCATATTTGCCATTTTTGGATAAAGAAAAATTGGCAAGACTCGTAGTTCCATCCTCTGAAAATTTATTAGGATCAAGCACTAATTCAGCTTCCCCTTTCAAACCTTTTTGGCGATAAAGTATGCTTTGATTTTGTAACCCACTGTTTTTTGAAAAATAGAAATACTCATTTTTTTTATTGGGAGAAGAATATTTTGGATAATTATTGATTTCTTCTAAACGCTTTAACCATTGTGCTCTGTAAGGTATTTGATCCAAGTAATTGAAAGTAACTTTGTTTTGTTCCGTTACCCATTCCCTTGTTTCAACACTCTTATCATCTTCCAGCCAACGATAACTATCTACTACATTCAGCCCATGATAATTTGTAATAGTATCCACTTTTTTAGTTTGAGGATATTTGTATTGTGCATTCGTAAAAAAAGGAATAAATAAAAGCGCAATGATCAGTCTTTTCATATAAAATTATTAATCACTAAAATTAAGGATTCTAATACTACTAACTGTTAATCTAACAATGCTTATTTTTGATAACGAAAAATATTCTTTGTAGTACTTAGTTTTCATCCAAATTAAGGACTATTTCAATTTATTTCAAATGGCAATAAAAATATCAAAAATAGGAGTTCTCACATCGGGAGGTGATGCCCCCGGTATGAACGCAGCTATTCGTGCTGTGGTTAGAACAGGATTGTATCACGGCTTTGAAGTATTCGGTATAATGCGTGGCTATCAGGGTTTAATTGAAGATGAGATAGTGCCACTCGACACAAAATCAGTAGCCAATATTATTCAACGGGGAGGTACAATTTTAAAAACTGCACGTTGCCAAGAATTTTATGAATTTGAAGGACGGAAAAAAGCATTCGAAAATTTACAAAAAAGAGGAATTGGTGGATTAGTTGTCATTGGTGGTGATGGATCTTTTAGTGGTGCTACAAAATTTTCTCAAGAGTTTGATATTTCGTGCATCGGAATTGCCGGAACAATTGATCGAGATATTCAAGGTACGGATTACACCATTGGCTTTGATACTGCCGTAAACACTGCTGTTGAAGCCATCGATAAAGTTCGCGACACAATGGAAGCTCACGATCGAATTTTCATTATTGAAGTGATGGGACGTGATGCCGGCTATATTGCTTTACATAGTGGCATTGCTACCGGTGCAGAAAATATTCTTATTCCAGAAAGAAAAACAAATATTTCTGATATCATCACTTCACTTCAAGAAAAAGATAGAAGAAAAAAAATGGTAAACTTAATAGTTGTTGCCGAAGGAGATGAGTTTGGTGGAGCTGAAGAAGTACACAAAGCCTTAGTTGAAAAATTACCGAAAGCAGAAATACGCATTTGCATATTAGGGCATATTCAGCGTGGCGGATCACCTACTTGTTTAGACCGATTAATGGCTAGCAGAATGGGGTATTATGCTGTTCAATGTTTTTTGGAAGAAAAGAAAAATATAGTTGTAGGAATACAAAATGATAAAATAAATTATATCCCACTCGAAAAAGCTGTAAAGGCCAAAGGAAGTATTAGTGACGAGTGGATGAAAATTGTAAAAATACTTGCCAGTTAATATGCAAAAAATAGACAACTCACAAGCACACAATCGTACAAAAATTGTAGCAACTGTAGGTCCAGCCTGCCAGACGTATGAAAAACTATTGGAACTTGTTGCCGCTGGCGTTAATGTTTTTAGATTAAATTTTTCTCATGGTACACATGAAAATAAATTAGAAATCATTAATCATATTCGAAAAATAAATCAACATAAATTCAATAACGTAGCCATTCTCGGCGATTTACAAGGGCCTAAATTACGAGTTGGCGAAATTGAAAATAATTCGCTACTGATAAAAGAAGGAGAAATTCTCACGTTTACGAATCAAAAAGTAGTTGGAACAAAAAACAGTATTTATGTTTCTTATCCAAACCTCCATAATGATGTGAAAGTTGGTAATATCATTTTAATTGATGACGGAAAATTAGAAGTAGAAGTATGTTGCATTTTAAAAAATAATGACGTTCAAGTAAAAGTACTTTTGGGTGGAGTGCTCTCTTCCAATAAAGGCATTAATCTTCCCAATACAAAAATTTCATTACCTGCATTGACAGAAAAAGATTTAATTGATTTGAATTTTATTATTGAACAAGAATTAGATTGGATTGCTTTATCATTTGTAAGAAGTGTTGCAGACATTACCATTCTTCGAAATAAACTAAATGAGAAGAATAGTAAAACTAAAATTATTGCAAAAATTGAAAAGCCTGAAGCACTTGAAAACATCCGAGATATTATTGTAGAGGCAGATGGCATTATGATTGCCCGTGGCGATTTGGGAGTAGAATTACCGATTGAGCAAGTTCCTCTTATTCAAAAACAAATTATAAAAAAATGTTTACATCGTGCTAAACCAGTAATTGTAGCTACACAAATGATGGAGAGCATGATTGAAAGAACAAAACCAAACAGAAGTGAAATTACAGATGTTGCCAATGCCGTATTAGAAGGTGCTGATGCGGTGATGCTGAGTGGTGAAACTGCAACAGGAATACATCCCACTTTGGTTGTGGAAACAATGAAAAAAATAATTTTGGAAGTGGAAAAGACTGATTACAACTATAATCTTGAAGAAGAATTAGCTCCACAACAACATTCGCCATCTTTTTTAAGCGATGCCATTTGTTATAATGCATGCAAACTGGCGAAAGATGTAAATGCAAGAGCTTTAATTGGAATGACACAAAGTGGTTATACAGGGTTTATGCTAAGTAGTTACAGACCTAAATCACCTTTGTTTATTTTTACAAAAGAAAAATCACTGGTAAATCAGTTGAGTCTCAGTTGGGGAGTTCGTGCAATTTTTTATGACAAAGAAGAAAGCATTGATGAAATTATTTCTGATCAAATGAATATTCTAAAAGAAGAAGGATATATTAACAGTGGTGACATTGTGATTAATACAAATAGCACTCCAATACATATGCATTTACCAACTAATGCAATTAAGATTTCAACTGTTTCCTAAAATTCAAAGTCTTTTGATTTTAATATTTCGGAACCAAACATCATCTCCGTGATCTTGTAATCCAATTTTTCCTTTTTTAATTGTACCAAAAAAAGGCATGTTTTTGAATTTGCTTTTGGCTATTTTAGATTTCCATTCATCGTCCCATAACGTAGTGCTGATAACCTTCTCGCCATTCAACCAAAACTCTAAAGTTCCATTTAAACTTTTAATTTCTACTTGATTCCACTCGCCAAAAGAGCGTACAGTTTCAGGAGTTGCGGAAATAAGATCGTATAAATCGCCGGCACGATGTGTTATTATTTTGGCATCGGGATGTCCGCTATTATCCAACACTTGCATTTCTGGTCCCGTCTCCCATGGAAATTTGAATTTACTGTCTTCGTGCACATATAATATAATTCCACTGTTCCCATTCTTAGCAATTTTCCACTCCAACTTTAAATGAAAATTATCAAACTCCTCTTCAGTAACTATATCGCCACCATCTCTAATCTGCCAATTTTCTTTTTTAGATGCATCCAAATGAATAGCTCCCTCATCTACTTTCCAAGCAGTTCCTAAATGTTTTTTTCCGTAAGAATGCCACCCAGTTATTGTTTTACCATCAAATAATAATTCCCAGCCATCCTTCACTTCTTTTCTTGAAAGTGTTTGTGCGAAAATTGTATTAACACTAAAACAATAAAGAGTCATTAAAATACTTGAAAGAATAATTAGCTTTTTCATAGGTTAATTGGATTTCATTAATAAAATATAACGAGCAATAGTTTTTGCATCTTCTTCTGAAAAACTAACATGTGGTGCCATTGGAATTTCTCCCCAAACACCACTACCTCCTTCGATAATTTTTTTAGCTAAAATTTCTTCAACACCTTTTACTCCCGAATATTTATTAGCGACATCGCGCCATG
>SCVJ01000017.1 GCA_004322425.1 Chitinophagaceae bacterium | reverse complement strand
GCGGCAAACATGCGGTAAGCATTATTACTGGAATTACCAATTGTAACTTGGTTACTGACGGATGTAGTACTTGCTTGTGCTTGATATCCTAAAATCAAATTATTGCTTCCTGAAACAAGACTATAACCAGCGAGATTTCCAAGGGCTGTATTTCCATTTCCTGTTGTGTTGGAAAACAATGCGGCAGCCCCATTTGCTGTATTTTCATTTCCTGTTGTGTTGGTAGTTAATGAATTGTGACCAACTGCAGTATTATTATATCCTGTAGTATTGGCGTCTAATGAGGTTCCACCAACTCCAGTATTATTATATCCTGTTGTATTGGAAAGTAATGATTCAAATCCCGCTGCAACATTTCGATAACCTGAGGTATTAGTAACTAATGACCGATGGCCAAGTGCTGTGTTAGAATATCCTACACTATTATACAATAAAGAATTTAAGCCCACTGCAACATTGTAACTTCCTGTTGTATTGGAATATAATGATTGAAATCCAGTAGCTGTGTTTTCAACACCTGTTGTGTTGGCAACTAATGTATGATACCCAAGTGCTGTATTTCCAGCCCCAGATGTATTGGAAGTTAATGATTTATATCCAAATGCTGTATTATTAGAACCTGATGTATTATTATATAATGAATTGAGGCCAACTGCAACATTGTTATTTCCATCAAAATTAAAAGCTAATGATTGATACCCTATAGCTGTGTTTCCATCTCCTTGCGTACTATTCAATAATGACTTGAAGCCAATAGCAACACTGTTACTTCCTATTGTATTGGAATTTAATGATTTATATCCAACTGCCGTATTACCTTGTCCAGTTTCATTGTAAGTTAATGATTGATCTCCAATTGCTGTGTTTTCAAAACCTGAAGTATTGTATTGTAATGACAAAAATCCAATTGCGGTGTTTCTCCCCCCTGTTGTGTTGGTAACTAATGATTCATTTCCAATTGCTGTGTTTTCAAAACCAGAAGTATTAGAATGTAATGTATTGTAGCCGACTGCTGTATTAGCATATCCTGATGTATTATCAAATAATGAATTGACTCCAATTGCAGTACTTTCAGATCCTGTTGTATTGTAAACTAAAGAATTTTGGCCAACTGCAACATTCCCATTTCCTGTTGTGTTGGATTTTAATGATTGAAGTCCAACTGCTGTATTACTTACTCCTGTTGTATTGTTATTTAATGATTGATATCCAACTGCTGTATTACTTACTCCTGTTGTATTGGAATATAATGAATTATACCCAATTGCAGTATTTCCAACTCCTGTTGTATTGGTAGTTAATGAGCTATATCCAAGCGCTGTATTACTATATCCTGTTGTATTTAATTTTAAGGAGTTATATCCAATTGCAGTATTTACAGCTCCGGTTGTAATTGATTCAATAGCACCAGATCCAATGCCTAAATTAAATACAGCGCTATTTAATGAGCCGGTAGTATTATGCCCAATTAATAAACTACCGGTAAAATTTGTTCCGCCATTTTTTACAATTAAATCATTTGCAATTAAAATCCAATCACCTCCTGTGTAATAATAAAATCCTGCTGTTTCATTGGTTTGGTAAATTAATAAACCGGTTGCTGGAGAAGAGATAGAACCCTTTTGTGCTGCCGTCATTCGCGGCAACAACAACCCTTTTGAAGTGCTGGTTAAATCCAGTTGCGAAGAAGCAGCCGGAGAGCTGGTACCAATACCCACTTGTGCATGGGTACAAATAGTTACCATCAGCAGGGCTGATACGAATAATTTTTGCATGGGTAATAGTTTTGATTTAAGATTAAATATAGTGCATAAACAATTACAAATTGCTCCCAATTCCATGAAAGGTTTTTGGCGTTGGGGTATAAAATATCAAGCAATTTCAGAATGAGACAATTTTTACTATTTCCCTTCCAAAATTTTCAATAATTGTTCATTCAAATACAATTTTTCTTTTCCCACTTTTATTGATTTCAAAAATCCGTTTTCTTCCAGTGCTATCAGGTAATTTCCAACTGTTTTCGGATTGCCTATGTTTTCGTTAATCAAATGTTGGCGTTTGGTGTACGGCAAACGGAATAAAATTTCAATCAAATCTTTGGAATAAATTTTCGGAAGTTTCTTTTTGATTTCGTTTGCGGTTTTGTCCATTGTAGTTGTAATTTTAATTAACCGATCTAAACCTTTTACAGAGGTTTCTTCAATCATATCCAACATAAACAAAATGTAGGCTTCCCATTCGTTATTTTCGGTTACACCTTTCAATTTTCGGTAATAATCCACTTTGTGTTTTATGATGTATTCGCTCAGGTAAATGGCTGGTGTGTCCAATAAACCCGAAAGTTTGAGATACAACAACAATAAAATTCTTCCTGTTCTTCCGTTACCGTCCGAAAAAGGATGAATGGCTTCAAACTGATAGTGCATTAACGCCATTTTGATAAGCGGGTCAATACTTGCATCTTCATTGATGAACTTTTCCAAATTCGCCAATTTTTCACGGATAACTTTTTCGCCACTGGGTGGTGTGTAAATTAATTCACCTTGCTTATTGCTCAAGGTTGTACCGGGTGTAACCCGAATTGAAGCGGTATTTTGTTTGATACATTGAACAATGCTGATGCAAAGATTGCTTGTGATGAACGGTTTTTTCTTCAACTGATTCAATCCCAACCAAAGAGCCTCTTTGTAACTCAGCACTTCTTTTGTGGCTGACTTTTCTACTTTTCTGTCGGCTACTAACGATTTGTAGAGTTCATCGTTTGTTGTGATTATGTTTTCAACTTCCGAACTCGCTTTAGCTTCCTGCAAATAAATCGTGTCCAAAAACAAAGTCGGATTAGGTAAATTGAGCAAAGTTCCGTTCAGTTGAGCCAATGCCCTTCCCGCAGAAATAGTTTTACGAAGAATTTTCTTTGTTTCTATGTCTGCCTTTGGCGGTAGCAATTGCAGGTCGTTATAGGGTATTTCTCTTTTGAATTTGCCCATTTTTTTCAAGTGTACGTTTTACGCTCGTTTTTAACACAAGGGCAAAAATACTAAATATTTACTCTCGTTCAAATAATAGGGGTAAATTTTATGCCTCTTCCTGAAAAAAATTTACCCTAGTTTCCGGCTAGGTTGTGCAAAAGCAAGTAGCAGTTCTTTTACTTATTTTTACGGCCAACCTTTTGCGCTGAAAACTTTTTATAAAATACTTCTCGGGGGCCTGTTGTTGCTGTTTTTGCTGCTCAGCACCGGCTATCTGTTCATTGCAAGTTCGGGCGGGCAAAACTGGCTTAGCCGGCAGCTTACGCAAAAATTATCGGCAGAACTGGGTGTTAACCTTCAAGTACAAAAAGTAGAGTTCTCGCTTTTTAACAAACTGGTTTTTCGAAATATATTGCTGCACGATAAACAAAAAGACACGTTGCTTTTTGCTGAAAAATTAAACTTTCATCTATCGGATTGGTTTTTTATAAAAGATAAAGTGGTTTTAAAATATGTGGGACTTGAAAACGCCACTGTTTATATTAGCCGCCACGATTCGGTTTGGA
>SCVJ01000184.1 GCA_004322425.1 Chitinophagaceae bacterium | reverse complement strand
CGCGCGCCTGAAACTGCCCGTGGTGGCCACCCACCCCATCCAGTTCCAGGAGCCGGATGACTTCCAGGCGCACGAGGCGCGCACCTGCATTGCCGAAGGCGAGACCCTGGGCAACCCCAAGCGCGTCAAGCGCTTCACGCGCGACCAGCATTTCAAGACCACGGCCGAGATGGAGGCCCTGTTTGCCGACATCCCCTCGGCCATTACCAACACGCTGGCCATTGCCCGCCGTTGTTCGCTGACCCTGGTGCTGGGCAAGCCACAGCTGCCCAACTTCCCCACGCCCATCATGCCCAATGGTGAGCCGCAGCCCATGGCGGACTTCTTCCGTGAGCTGTCGCATGCCGGCCTGGAAGAGCGCCTGGTGCACCTCTTCCCCAAGGAGGCCGAGCGCGAAGCCCAGCGGCCGCACTACGTCGAGCGCCTGGACTTCGAGATCAACACGATCTTGAACATGGGCTTCCCCGGCTACTTCCTGATCGTGCAGGACTTCATCAACTGGGCCAAGAACAACGGTTGCCCCGTGGGGCCGGGCCGGGGCTCCGGTGCCGGCTCGCTGGTGGCCTACGCGCTCAAGATCACCGACCTGGACCCGCTCAAGTACAACCTGCTGTTCGAGCGCTTCCTGAACCCCGAGCGGGTCTCGATGCCTGACTTCGACATCGACTTCTGCCAGGGCAACCGCGACCGCGTCATCGACTACGTGAAGGACCGCTATGGCCGCGATGCCGTCTCGCAGATCGCCACCTTCGGCACCATGGCCGCCAAGGCCGCGCTGCGTGACGTGGGCCGCGTGCTGGGCATGGGCTATGGCCATGTGGACAGCATCGCCAAGCTGATTCCCGCACCACCGGGCAAGAGCGTGACCCTGGCCAGGGTGCCGGCCGAGCCCGATCCCGGCATCATCTACGCCCGCAAGGAAGCGCCCGAGCTGGAAGAGCGCGAGAAGGCCGAAGAAGAGGTGGCCTCGCTGCTCGAGCTCGCCATGCGCGTGGAAGGCATGGTGCGCAACATCGGCATGCACGCAGGGGGCGTGCTGATTGCGCCCGGCAAGATCACCGACTTTTGCCCGCT
>SCVJ01000016.1 GCA_004322425.1 Chitinophagaceae bacterium | reverse complement strand
CGAATTTTCAATGCGGTTTCCAACTGTTTAGATGCACTCCCCCATTGCCCTTCGTTGAAATAAGTGCACGAAATTTTATAATATAATTTACTATCATCAGGATTTAAGTGTGTTGCTTTCCTATAATAAAATCGAGCTTGCGCATTGTTTTTTAATTTGTCATAACAATGACCAATGGCTTCGTAAATCAAACACTCAGGTTTTGAAAGTTCCAGAACCTTTTCAAGCACTTCAATAGCTTCCTTGTATTTACGTAAACGAATATAAGCATCGCCCATATTGCGATAAGCAAAATCGAATTTCTCATCAATGGTTACCGCATAATGATAAGCATCAATTGCTTTTTCATAAAGTTTAATCCCTTGATAGGCAGCTGCCATGTTAAACCAAGCCAACGCATTATAGGGAAACTCGTCGATAATTTTTTTATGCAATCGGATGCTTTCTTCATTGCGTCCTGTAAAATCTGTCCAAAAACATATTTTATACAAAGCCTCTTCATTGTTGGGTTCTTCTTGTAAAATAAGTTGAAGACAGTCAAACACTTTTTCAAACTCTTCATAATCATCATAAACATCAGCTAACTCAAATAATAAATCTACCCGTTCTGATCCCTCAAAAATGGCAAGTGCTTTTTCTAATATTTCAACTGCTTTTTGTTGTTGATCCAATGCTAAGTATGCACTTGTTTTTAAAATATAAATATCAATATTACCTCCATCCAAAGTGGCTGCGTGATTTAAAAGTTGAAGAGCTGCCTGATATTTTTGGGTAGCAATTAACAAATCAGCTTTCCTAATTAAAATGGAAGAAGAATACGGATATCGTTCGGCACCAATTTCTGCAGCCTCCATGGCTTTATTGACTTCTTCCTTTTCATCGAAGTAATCAATGATTTTTTCAAAGGCTTCTTCATCCAAAAATTTATGTTGACGACCACCTTTAAGATTATTGTAGTGCGCTAACAACTCCTTCAACTCCTCACCATCTTCATTATATTTATTTTCCTTCATAGCGTTAAGTACAGTTAAGTTACTAATAATAAACAGGATAGACAATTTTCATACTATTTTTCAAATTTCTGCGTTAAAGAAATGTAAAAACTCTTGGAGTTACTTTAAACTTATTTATAACTTTGACATCAAATGTTACATATGAGAAAGCCAAAATATATACTACTAAGTAAATTTTTTGCAATTTTATTGGTAAGCTGCTTATCGGCATCTTTGATTTTTGCTTCTTCCGGTGGTGGTAAATCAAAAAGCAAAAAAAGTTCCTCCTTGCTACCTAAAAGCAACTTTAAAATCAATGATAAGTTTTCATTAAAATCAAACTATCCTTATCGGGGCAATCAAATTTTGAACTTCCAGAACTCGAAAAATACCATTACCCTAAACGAAATTGTAACTTTTCAAAGAGGAAGAGGCATAATTATTATTCCAATAAAAACTACGGTTTATACTCAGAAAATAAAATTATCAGCTGGTGTGCCGCAAATGAATAAGCATTGATTTAGTTACCTCGGTTATTTATTTGTTTACTTTCTTCATAAGTCATTACTCTATACCCTGATTTTGGCAATTCAAATTTTGATGTAGGAACAATGTTGAAACTTATTTTGGAAACCGAATAAGTTACTTTTTTATTCCCGACGGCAGTTTCATTTTCCATAACAAGTCCGGGAATGGATTTGAAAGCATATTCAAAATCACGATGTTCGGCAATAAGTTCTTTAGTAAAAAAAACAGCAGAACTTGTTCCATCCTTAAAAGTTACCACTGCCTTTTGACAATTAAACCCGGCAATATTTTTGAACTCTTCCCCAAAAACAATTTTTGCATTTTCATATTTGCTGTTGAGTTCATCCCAGTTTTCTCGATTTAGTTCAATTAAATACTGCTGCCCACCCAATGTTTTCAGCAACTTAATATTTCCAGCTTTCGCATCTATAATTGTAGATTGAAGAAATTGTTGATTAGCAATATCAACTCGACTCATATAGCCTTTCAGGCTAACAGTTTGAGTTCCTCCTGAATTTTTTTCAACTTGTGCAGCGGCATTATTTCCTGTAGTAAAAAAAATATCATAATAAATAGTTCCTTCAGAAATTCGCCTAGATGTATTAGCGCTTAATTCTTGAGCAACAACAACGTCACTATTAATAAAAAATAATCCTGTTAATAAAAAAAAAATAACTTTCATATCGCCTCTATTTTAAACTCTATTAGCGCTTGCTTTGCGTCTCTTTCAGCTTTTTTTGTTGTTCTTGAACTTTTTCCATTTGTTCTTGCCACTTCGATTTTTTCTTGGGCTTCTTTCTGCTCTCTTCTATTTTTAAAATCAATTTATCGTGATCAATAATAAATTTTTGAATCACAAATTGAAGCCCCAAAGTAATTACGTTTGAAACTGTATAATACCAAGTTAATGCAGAAGGTAAGCTATTGAAAATAAATAATAAGAACACTGGGAAAATATACGGCATGTACTTTAACACGGGATTGTTTTGATCCGGTGTTGCACTCATACTATAAATTGAAATTAGAAAACTAGTAGCACAAGCAGTAATTGTAAACAAACTAATATGATTGCCGTAGATAGAGCTAATCAATGGAATAGTTCCAAAATCAAAAATGGAATCGTATGCAGACAAGTCTCTTGCCCAAAGAAAATTTTCACCGCGCAAATCAACATGGGCATTAAAAAAACTGTACAACGCAAAGAAAATAGGTATCTGCAATAAACCCGGAAGACATCCTGCAAATTGATTAACGCCAGCCTCTCGCATAAACTTCATTTGCTCCATTGAAAATTGTTGCTGATCCGGAAATTTTTCTTTTAGTTTAGCTAAATCTGGGCGCAATATTTTCATTTGCGCACTGGTTTTATAACCAGGATACATCAATGGAGAAGTGATTAATCGAATAAAAACTGTAAGCAGCAAAATGGCCATTCCGTAGCTGTTAACTAGTTTCATACAAAAATCAAAAACGGGTAACACTATATATTTATTAATCGGACTTACGAACGCATAAATTCCTTGGCCCAAGTTTACCAAACTACTCATTTCAGCATTGTACGATTTAAGTATTTGGTAATCGGCTGGGCCATAAAAAATAGATAATGGAATTTTAACGGATTCGCCAATTGCTTTCAATTGCATATTTGCTGTCGACTGAACTACAGTTAACGAATCATTTGGTGTATTCCATTCAATTTTTCCATCGGTAAAATTATTTTTGGCAACAAGAATGGTATTGAAAAATCGTTGACGTAAACCCAACCACTGGACATTGTTTTCAAAGGTTACATCCGTTTTTCTTCCAATGGTGTGATAGTCAAACTCACCGTTCATTGAATACCCTAATTGTGTGTTCACCCGTTCATATTTCAAATCACCTTCTTGATTCACAGCACGATATTTCCATTCCAAATTCAATACCTCACCCGTAAGCAAATGGTTGGCTCCATTGAGTTGCAAATCAAATCCGAGCATGTACTCATTTGGTTTTACTGTAAACTGATGGACAATCGAAGCTGCATTTTCAATATTATCCGAAGCAAGTGTAAATGATAAAGATTTGCTTCCGTCACTATTATTAACAACTTCACTTGATGTAAAATACAAATTAGCTATTCGCGAAGTTTGATTGGAAGTTGTGTTGATTGAATAATCTAATTTATCGAAAGAAGTTGCCGCAAGTTTTACAAGTTGGCCTTCTTTTGTTTTAAAATTTTTAAGTTCAATCCATTTCGGTTGGCCACCCAAATTTGTAAAAGCAATTTTAAAAACTTCATTTTCTACAATAGTCAATTTCTCTACTCCGGTGCCTGCGTTTTTAAAATCGCCGGCAGCTGCTATATTAATAACTGTTGCAATACTGTCTTCCTCGTTTTTAGTGATCGCTATTTTGGGAAGAGGTCTGTTGGTATTAGCAATCGAATCGCGAATGATTTGTTGACGATTCAATGCCGCCTGTTCTTTATTGGTAAAATAAAAATACCCAAAAAGCAAGGTTGCTAAAACTAAAAATCCAAAAATTGTATTACGATCAAAATTCATTTTACTTAAATTTTAAAGAGGGCAAAGATAAGATAATAGCTGTTAGCGAATGGGGTTAATGAGCCATCACAATCCTTAAATTATGAACATCAAATTATTAATAAAAGAGAAGGATGAAGTTATCCAAAAACCATTAATTGGCTGCTGTTTGCAGATTCATTGTATTCAACTCTTTTAAATTGGAATTATATTTTTTTGCAGCGGCAATAAATGTTACAAAAAGTGGATGCGGATTTTCAACCGTACTTTTTAATTCTGGATGATATTGTACTCCAATAAAAAATGGATGTGAGGGAATTTCCATAATTTCTACCAGTCCCGTTTGTTGATTAGAGCCACTGGCTATCATGCCATTTTTTTCAAACTCGCTGAGATACTTATTATTAAACTCATAACGATGGCGATGTCGTTCTATAATTTGTAATTTTTTATAAATATCGTGAGCAAGTGTGCCCAATTTTACTTCGCAAGAATATGAACCTAATCGCATGGTTCCTCCCTTTATCGAAATCTTTTTTTGCTCTTCCATCATATCAATCACCGGCTCACTACATTGCGGATCCATTTCGGTGGAATGCGCATTTTTTATTTTCAAAATATTTTGAGCAAATTCTATAACAGCCATCTGCATTCCTAAACAAATGCCGAAAAAAGGAAGTCCGGTTTCTCGGGCATATTTTACAGCTGTAATTTTTCCTTCAATTCCTCTGTGTCCAAAACCAGGTGCAACCAATAAGCCATCTAATCCTTTTAATTTTACTGCAACATTTTCAGGAGTAATAAATTCGGAGTGGATATAATGCACTGAAACTTTGCAATCATTTGCAGCACCTGCGTGAACAAATGACTCCAGAATAGATTTATAGGCATCTTGTAATTCTACGTATTTCCCAATCAAACCAATAGACACTTTTGTTTTTGGTTTTTTGACCTTGTCAACAAATGCTTTCCATTGACTCAAATCTGGCTCTATATTATTTTGAATGGCTAATTTTTTCAAGACAATTGCATCTAGTTTTTCCTGCATCATTATTAAAGGAACCTCGTAAATCGTGCTGGCATCTTGTGCCTCAATCACTGAATCGATTTTTACGTTACAGAATAAAGCAATTTTTCTTTTTATATCATCGTTAATCGGATGTTCGGTTCTGCAAACTATAATATCTGGAAAAACACCTTCCTGACTTAGTAATTTTACAGAATGTTGAGTAGGTTTTGTTTTTAATTCTTTTGCCGCTTTCAAATACGGAATTAATGTTAAGTGAATCACGATAAGGTCTTCTTCGGGCAACTCCCACTGCATTTGACGAACGGCTTCAACATACGGCAGCGATTCAATATCACCCACGGTTCCACCAATTTCTGTGATAATAATATCAAACTCTCCACTTTCGCTCAAGAGTTTCATTCTTCTTTTTATTTCATCTGTAATATGAGGAATTATTTGAACCGTTTTTCCCAAATAAGCACCTTCCCTCTCTTTATTGATTACTGTTTGATAAATACGTCCTGTGGTTACATTATTGGCTTGCGAAGTAAAAATATTTAAGAACCTTTCGTAATGTCCCAGATCCAAATCTGTTTCTGCACCATCTTCTGTAACGTAACATTCACCGTGCTCGTAGGGATTCATCGTTCCGGGATCAACATTAATATAGGGATCAAATTTTTGAATCGTTGTTCGCAAACCTCTTGCTTGTAATAATTTAGCAAGTGATGCTGCAATAATTCCTTTCCCCAATGATGAAGTAACTCCGCCTGTTACAAAAATATATTTTGACATAAAATAATAAACAATTTACATAGCAAGTTTTTATTTTATCACTTGCTCAAAAAAGTCAATCAAGCTCTACAATTAATTTTGAAATAAGTCACTTTCAAATGACCGGCGGAAGAAATACTGATTTCCGAAAGGTCGGGCAAAAATAACTGTATTTTCTTAAGACAAAAAATATCGTTCACTTTTATTGAAAAAAATTAATGCCTTTTAAATTTTTATTGTCAATCCACTATATTTAGTGCTTAATTTATGTTTATGAAATATTTTTTTACAATTACCATTTCCCTTTGTTTTTACTTGGTTGCATCTACGCAAAAAACATATATCTGGTGCGGCAATTTGATTGACGGCGTTTCCAACCTTCCTAAAAAAGAAATGACCATTATTATTGAAAAGAATAAAATTGTTTCAGTAGAAGTTGGTTATGTAAAGCCAGCGGTGAACGATAAAACAATTAACCTAAAAACAAAAACAGTAACTCCAGGTTGGATTGATATGCACGTTCATATTGAAAGCGAACAAAATCCAAATCGTTATTTAAATGAATTTATTCAAAACCCATCCGATATTGCTTTTGAATCAACCGTGTTTGCCGCAACCACATTAAATGCTGGTTTTACATCAGTAAGAGATATGGGGGGAAGTGGCGTAAATATTTCACTTCGCAATGCCATAAATAAAAATTTAGTAACCGGTCCCAGAATTTTTACGGCAGGAAAAAGTATTGCTTCCACTGGCGGACATGCAGATCCAACTAATGGCTATCGACAAGATTTGATGGGCGATCCCGGCCCAAATGATGGAGTTGTAAATAGTTCCGAAGATGGAAGAAAGGCTGTTCGGCAGCGATATAAAAATGGATCGGATTTAATAAAAATTACAGCAACAGGTGGTGTTTTAAGTGTTGCAAAAAATGGAAGTAATCCGCAATTAACAGAAGAAGAAATAAAAGCTATTGTGGAAACAGCCAAAGATTATGATATGAAAGTTGCTGCGCATGCTCATGGAGCAGAAGGAATAAAACGTGCCATTCGAGCTGGTGTTCATTCAATTGAACATGGAAGTTTGATGGATGATGAAGCTATTGAACTTTTCAAAAAATATGGCACTTGGTATGTTCCAACATTAACTGCTGGGCAAGCAGTAACAGATTCTGCAAAAAAACAAGGATTTTTTCCAGAAATAATTGCTGTTAAAGCCATCGCCATTGGACCACAATTAAAAAACACTTTTGCAAAAGCTTATACGGCTGGAGTAAAAATTGCTTTTGGGACGGATGGTGGCGTATATAAACATGGACTCAACTGGAAAGAATTTATTTATATGACAGAAGCCGGAATGCCCGTGATGGATGCTATTAAAGCAGCAACAATAAATGCCGCTGATTTGCTTGGAATGAAAAACCAGTTGGGAAGTATCGAAGCTGGGAAACTTGCCGATATAGTTGCAATGGATGGCAATCCACTAATTGACACTCAAGCTTTCGGTAAAATTGTTTTTGTAATGAAGGACGGGAAAGTATATAAAAATTAATAATAGCTTCTAACTTTTAAAAAATTCTTGATGTACGATTTTACACCTTCTTCCAAAGAATGAAACTCATTCTTATATCCAGCATTTTTAAGTTTCGCCATTGATGCTTCCGTAAAATATTGATATCTATCTCGAATATCTTCTGGAGTATTTACATATTCAATTATTTCTTTGGTATCCAAATTTTTAAATATTTCAGCAACCAAATCGTTAAAGGTTCGCGCTTTTCCGGAACCAACATTGTATAATCCATTGGTTGGCCTATTTTCCATCATCCAAAAACAAATATTCACTACATCCATGACATAAATAAAATCGCGAAGCTGTTCGCCATCTTTAAAATCAGTATGATGCGATTTAAACAATTTCACTTTTCCGAAATTTTTAATTTGCTCAAATGCATGAAATACAACACTCGCCATTCTTCCTTTATGATATTCATTAGGACCGTACACATTAAAAAATTTTAAACCCGCCCAAAATGGAGGTTGTGATTTTTGTATCAAAACCCATTTATCAAATTCATTTTTTGAGATTCCATATGGATTGAGGGGTTGTAATTTTTCAACAAAATCGTGATCATCTTGATACCCTAACTCGCCTCCACCATAGGTGGCAGCCGATGAGGCATAAACAAGCGGAATGCTTTTTTCGACACAATAATTCCATACTTTTTTAGAATATTCCACATTCAATTCTTCATGAATGGCATAATTAAATTCAGTGGTATCGGTTCTGGCACCTAAATGAAAAACAAATCCAATTTCAATTGGGTTATTTTTTAACCAATCATAAAGTTCATTCCGATGTACTTTATGTAATATATTTTTGTTGCAATAATTTTGAATTTTTGATTCCGTCTCAAATTCATCCACAATAATAATATGGTAAAATCCTTGTTGGTTTAAATAACTCACCATACAACTGCCGATGAAACCGGCAGCTCCTGTAACTAATATTGTTGAAGTTTTTTCCAAATCAAATTGCTGTTAATGCATCTCCAGATTCTTCGTTGGATAAATACTTTTCAATGACTGTATCATATTTTTCTTTCCAAGTATCTATCGATCCCCAAAAATCTTCATCAATTAATATTTCACCGCTGGTTACAATGCCAATTCTTTCATGTGGCAATTCACCAATCATTTGCTCAAAGGATTCTATCTTTTCTGCTGCAACCGTTACTACCACACGGCTTTGTCCTTCGCCAAATAAATAAGCATCTTTACGAATCGACTCTTTTGTTTCAATGGCAAAACCCAATTGACGGTTAAATCCGCTTTCACACAAAGTAACAAACAGTCCACCTTCACTCACATCATGTGCTGACTCAACAACTTTTTTTGAAATTAAAATAGTTAGTACTTGTTGTAATTCATATTCTTCATCTAAATTAAAATAGGGAGCTGAGGAATATTCTACATTCAGAATCTTAGTTACATATTGTGAGCAACCCAAATCCTCATTCACTGTTCCTAATAAATAAATAACATTTCCACTTGATTTAAAATCGAGAGTCATTTTATTTTCAACATTTTCCAATAAACCAACCATTCCGATGGTGGGGGTTGGAAAAACAGGACCGTCGGGGTTTTGGTTGTAGAAACTAACATTGCCACCCGTAACTGGAGTATTAAATTTTTTACATGCTTCTCCCATGCCTTGTATTGCATGAACAAATTGAAAATAAACTTCGGGATTAAAGGGATTCCCAAAATTCAAACAATTGGTAACACCAATTGGTAGCCCTCCGCTGCAAACAATATTTCTTGCTGCTTCACTCACTGCTATCATAGCACCTTTGTATGGATCTGCAAAAACATATCGACTATTACAATCAGTTGTAATGGCAAGAGCTTTTGAAGTTCCTTTTACAATAACGATAGCTGCATCGCTGGGAGCATTTGTGTTCGTATTGTTGGTTCCCACCATACTATCATATTGATTGTAAATCCAACGTTTTGATGCTATTGATGGAAGTTGAATTATTTTTTCAGCAACAGCTTTTAAATCTTGAGGAACTGAAATTAAGTTTTGATTGAATTTTTTTATTTCTGAAAAATAAGAGGGTTCAGTAAATTCTCTTTCATATTGTGGTGCGCCTCCTCCCAATACTAAATCATAAGCTGGTAAAGAAGCTTCTAATATTCCATTTAAATAAAAATCAAGTTGGCCACCATTAGTTACTTCGCCAATTACCGAACAGGGTAAATCCCATTTTTCGAAAATGCGAGTTACTTCATCTTCTCTCCCTTTTTCTGCCACCAGCAACATTCTTTCCTGACTTTCACTTAGCAACAATTCCCAAGCTTTTAAATTATTTTGTCGTGTGGGAATTTTTTCTAAATCGATGCGCATACCTACTTCTCCTTTTGCACTCATCTCCGAAGTAGAACAAATAATTCCTGCTGCACCCATATCTTGCATTCCCACAATTGCTCCCGTTTGAATTACTTCCAAGCAAGCTTCTAATAACTTCTTTTCCTGAAATGGATCACCCACTTGAACTGCTGGCAAATCTTGTGTACTTTCTTCAGTAATATTTGCAGATGCAAAAGAGGCTCCTCCAATTCCATCTTTTCCGGTTGCACTTCCCACATACATTACAGGATTTCCAGTTCCTTTTGCAGTTGCAGAAACGGTTTCTCCAATTTTAACAATTCCAACACTCATGGCGTTGACTAATGGATTGGTGTGATAACACTCGTCAAAATAAATTTCGCCACCAACAGTTGGTACACCAAAACAATTTCCATAATGCCCGATGCCATGTACGACTCCCGACAATAAATGTTGTGTTTTATCTTCTTCCAGATTTCCAAAACGAAGTGAATTTAATGAGGCGATAGGCCTTGCTCCCATTGTAAAAATATCGCGGTGAATACCGCCAACTCCCGTTGCTGCTCCCTGAAAAGGTTCAATTGCAGAAGGATGATTATGCGATTCAATTTTGAAAACAACGCCCAATCCATCGCCAATATCCATCAATCCTGCATTTTCATCTCCAGCTTTTACCAACATTCGGCCTCCATCTCTTGGCAATGTTTTTAACCATTTTATGGAATTTTTATAACTACAATGTTCACTCCACATTCCACTAAAAGCACATAACTCATTAAAATTTGGAGTGCGACCTAATTTTTGTTTGATGAGTTCGAATTCTTCTTTTGTAAGTCGAAGTTGTTCAGCGGTTTCGTGTGTTATTTCCATACTCAGCAAAACTATATGAATATCCTAAAATGAAACCCGTTAATTGAAACTAATTTTTTCTGCTAAGCAGTTCGAATGTTTTCTACTTGTGATTCATTAATAAAACTGTCAATTGCCGACTGATAAATTATTAATAATTTTTTAATGTCATATTCCTCAATCATTTTATTACGGCCATTTGTTCCCATAGCCATTCGCTCGGAGGGTTGTAAAAGCAACATTTTTTCCATTTTATGAAATAGGTCGAATTCATCTTTTGGTGTACATAAATATCCGTTAAACCCATCTTGGATTATATCTCGACATCCCTTAATATCAGTAGCAATTACTGGAAGTCCCATGCTACAAGCTTCCATTAGAGAACGAGGAGTTCCCTCATGATAATAAGTAGGTAAAACCAAACAATCGCAGCTGGCCAAATACGCTTTTATGTTTTCTGTAAATCCACAATAATGAATAGGACCGTTATTTTGCCATTCCTGTAATTGATTCATTGAGATAGAATCGGGATGATTAATATCAAATGGACCAATTAATTGACACTCCACTTCATAGCCCTTTTCCTGCAACATTTTTGCAGCTTTCACATAATAATTGATTCCCTTACTTTTTAACAATCGAACAGCCATAATAAAAGTAAAAGGTTTCGCAACGGTCATCTTATTGTAAACAGGTTTAAATGTATTGGTACAAATTCCGTCGCCAGGAATAATAGTAAGTTGTTCTTTCGAAACCATTTTCTTTCTCAAAAAATATGCTGCGTCTTCTGAATTTTGAAACCACACTTTATAATTGCTGCGCAATGACAATCGATACAACTTCAACACACAATATTGCAACCAATTGTTTTTACTGAAACTATATCCCAAACCTGCAACAACAGCAATGGATGGAATTTTTAAAACAGAAGCTGCTATCGAGCCGTAAATATTGGGTTTTATAAAATAATGGAAAATTAAAGCCGGCCTAATTTTTCTATACATATTTAGTAATGAAAAAAATAGTTGGCAGTCGTGGATTAAATTTTTCCCTCGATTCGTAATTTTAATGGCATGAATAAAACATCCCATTTCTTTTAAAGATTGCAGGAATTTATCTTCTCCAGCAATAATATGAACCTCATACCCCTGCTCTAATAAATACAACACAACTTCCTTTCGATAATTAATTACCGACCAACCACAAGTTGCGGTTAACACAATACGTCGATTGGGATTAGATGCTGAAATTAATGAGAGGTTCATTTGCAATTTCGTTTCGATAATTTTGGAAAATTAAGAAATTCTCATCTATTCAATCCGATGGAGCAAATCCTGCTATTCATATTATATACTTCTGTTTTACTGGGAATTTTATACTACTACAGCAAAAAAGAAAAAGCAATGCTAAATTTTTCTCAATTAAGCATTGCTTTTATTGCAAAAATAATTGCCGGTTGCGCTTACGGATATCTGTTTTTAAACCTTTACAAAGGCGATGATACATGGAAACTGCACCAAGCTGGGTTGGCAGAATTTCAGCTTTTGATACAATCACCTGCTCAATTTTTTATCTCCATTTTCCAATATGGTTATCAGGAAAACCAAACGATGAGTTTCTTCACAGCTCATCATTCGTATTGGAAAGATTTGGCGGATAATATTTTAATTAAGCTGTTGGCAATTTTCAATATTTTCAGCCGGGGTTCGTACTACATTAATGTTTTATTTTTCAATTTTTTGATTTTCTGGGGGCATTATTTTCTTTATAAACTTTTTATCAAACAATACGAAAACAATTCCCGTCTTTTATTTTTAATTGTATTTTTTTTCCCTCCACTGTTATTTTGGGAAAGCGGAATTCGTAAAGACGGATTGGTGTTTTTAATGCTGATGGGCTTCCTCTTTCATTTTTATTCTTTTTTAAAAACTGAAACTAAAAAACATATTTTTTATGCTTTGATTTTCTGGTTGGGCTTATTCATTTTTAGAAATTTTGTAGCCATGTTGGCAATTGCTGTTGCATTACTTTGGCGTATATCACACTCATTTCCAAAAAAGACCGCTTTCATTTTCATTGTTGTAATACTTTTAATGATTGCTTTATTTTTTGCCAGCAGTTTGTTGTTCAATGATTTGAACTTACCGATGCAAATGGCAAAAAGGCAAGAGAGTTTTCAAAATTTAAGTGGCGGCTCAAGATTACCATTACAACAGTTGGAACCTAATTTTAAAAGTTATACCTCTATTTTACCAGTCGCAATCAACCATAGTTTTTTAAGGCCCTACCCAACAGAAATATCAAACCCTTTGTATTTGATGGCTTTTATAGAAACGATTCTTGTGCTCGCAATGCTAATTTTCGTTTTGCTCTTCAATAAAAAATTCTTTCCTGAACTTTTTCAGAATCCTTTTCTACTTGGATTAGTTTTATTTGCTCTTCTCAATTATGTTTTGATAGGTTATATGGTGCCATTTTTGGGCGCCATCATTCGATATAAAGTTATTTATGAAACCCTCCTCATTTTAGTGCTTTTAAAGTGGTTCAAACTAAAACATTATACTATTTTATAATATTTTAATTTAACTAGAGTTTAGTTCCAATTTTAAAACAAACTGTCTAATTGTTTACCATTCTTGAACAATTTATTAACATTTACATCATTATTTCAAAAAATAATACTACTTTTTGAAAGAAATTGTTTTCTTTGTTTAATAAATATATTTTATGTCAACACGATTTACTGCCCCAAATAACATCTCCCAAACTCCGGAAATTAAAACTGAAAAAAATAACCATAATCGCATTACTGGATTTTTTGGTGAAAATGTTTTTAAAGGAAAAACTGCGAGAGAATTCTTAAGTGATGAAGCCTTTAAAAGTTTGATGGCTTCCATAAAAGCAGGTCATAAAATTGATCGCTCCATGGCTAACCAAATAGCAAATGGCATTCGTGCTTGGGCAGAAAGTAAACATGTAACTCATTTTACACATTGGTTTCAACCCCTAACTGGATCAACTGCAGAAAAACACGATTCATTTTTTACTATCAAAAGTGATGGAACCGCTATTGAAGAATTTGACGGAGCAGCATTGATTCAACAAGAACCCGATGCTTCTTCTTTTCCGAGCGGTGGATTACGCGCCACTTTCGAAGCACGTGGCTATACGGCTTGGGATCCCTCTTCTCCAGCATTTATTATGGAAATTGGAAATGGAAAAACATTGTGCATTCCTACCATTTTTATTTCTTACACAGGCGAATCGCTCGATTATAAAGCCCCCCTTTTAAAAGCTCTCGAAGCTTTGAATAATTCTGCCGTTGAAGTTTGTAATTATTTCGACAGAAATGTAACAAGAGTTGCCGCTACTTTGGGATGGGAACAAGAATATTTTGTTGTGGATGAAGGTTTGTTCAATGCTCGTCCTGATTTGGTTTTATGCGGAAGAACTGTTTTCGGTCATGCACCAGCAAAAGGACAACAATTGGAAGACCATTACTTTGGTTCCATTCCAGAAAGAGTGTATGCATTTATGCGCGACTTTGAAACTGAATCTTATAAATTAGGTATTCCACTTCGTACAAGACACAATGAAGTAGCTCCTGCTCAATTTGAATGCGCTCCCATTTTTGAAGAAGTAAGTATTGCTGTGGATCATAATTCTTTATTGATGGATGTGATGGATCGTGTTGCACGTCGTCATAAACTTAGAGTGCTTTTGCATGAAAAACCATTTGCAGGAATTAACGGAAGTGGTAAACACAATAACTGGAGCATGGCTACAGATACTGGCGTAAACCTTTTGGCTCCCGGAAAAACACCAAAGACCAACTTGATGTTTCTTACTTTCTTTGTCAATATAATTAAAGCAGTTCATGATTATGACGATGTGCTCAGAGCTTCTATTGCATCTGCCAATAACGATCATCGTTTAGGAGCCAACGAAGCGCCACCTGCAATTATTTCTGTTTTCATTGGCGAATATTTAACCAAGGTACTTCATGAAATAAAAGAAAGAGTAACGGATAAAATGGACGAAACCGATGAAAGCCTTTTAAAGATTGATATTCACAGAAGTATTCCCGAGTTACTCTTGGATAATACGGACAGAAACAGAACCTCTCCTTTTGCATTTACAGGAAATAAATTTGAATTCCGTGCCGTTGGATCTACTGCAAATTGCGCCAATGCAATGACAGTATTGAATACAATAATGGCGGATACTTTAAAGCAATTTAAAAAAGATGTAGATGCATTAATTGAAAAAGGGGAAAAGAAAGAGATTGCCATCATGCACGTTATACGCGAATATATTGTTGCCAGCGAAAGAATTCTTTTTGAAGGCGATGGTTACAGCAATGCATGGGAAAAAGAAGCAGAAAAAAGAGGATTACTCAATATTAAAACTACACCTCTTGCTCTGGATGCTATGATTACAAAAAAAGCAAAACATCTTTTCGAAAGCAATAAAGTTTACAATCATTCAGAATTAGAAGCACGCCACGAAATTGAATTGGAAAAATATATTAAAAAGGTGCAGATTGAAAGTCGTATTATGGGCGAAATAGCATCGAGCCATATTTTACCGGCAGCAATTCGTTACCAAAATTTAATTGCAACCAATATTAAAGGATTAAAAGATGCTGGATTAAAAGAAGATACGTATAGTTGCCAGAAACAAATGTTGGAAAAAATTTCGGAACATATTTCAAATGTGAGTGTACAAGTGGAAACGATGATTGAAGCACGCAAAAAAGCAAATGCCATCGACAATACTCGTAAAAAAGCGATAGCATATCAGGAAAAAGTGAAGGATGCTTATTTTGACAAAATCCGCTACCACGTTGACAAACTTGAATTATTGGTAGATGATAAAGAATGGAATTTACCAAAGTACAGAGAGATATTGTTTCTACGTTAATTGAACAGAAATGTTATAAAAATTAATCTGGGTGCTTATCCAGATTTTTTTATTTCAATTGAAAATTTTCCAGAAACTTGGTATTAAAATTGCCACTGCGAAAACGTTCATCTTGCATCAATTGCAAATGAAAAGGAATGGTAGTTTTTATCCCCTCAATAACATATTCACTCAGCGCCCGATACATAGTATCAATGGCTTCGTTTCTTGTACGTGCAACAGTTATCAATTTCCCAATCATGGAATCATAATACGGAGGAATCACATAACCTGCATACACATGACTATCAACTCTTACTCCGTGTCCGCCTGGTTGATGCAGTGTTACAATCTTTCCGGGCGATGGACGAAAATCATTATATGGATCTTCGGCATTGATTCGACACTCAATAGAATGCAGTTGTGGAAAATAATCAACGCCTGAAACTTTTTCACCAGCAGCAATCTTTATTTGCTCTTTTATTAAATCAAAGTTGATGACTTCTTCGGTTACACAATGCTCTACTTGAATTCTTGTGTTCATTTCCATAAAGTAAAAATTCCGGTGCTTGTCAACCAAAAATTCTACGGTGCCCACACCTTCGTAATTTATAGAATTCGCTGCTTTTTTTGCAGCATCGCCCATTTTCTTTCTCAGCTCATCCGTCATAAAAGGAGATGGAGATTCCTCTACTAATTTTTGATGCCTTCTTTGAATAGAACAATCTCTTTCGCTCAAATGACAAACTGTTCCATATTGATCTCCTGCTACTTGAATTTCAATATGCCTTGGTTCTTCTACATATTTTTCTAGATACACACCATCATTTTTAAAAGATGCTGCAGCTTCTGCTTTTGCCGTATCGTAGGCTTTTTCCATTTCGGAATCTTCAAACACAATTCGCATTCCTTTGCCACCACCACCTGCTGTTGCTTTTAAAATAACGGGATATCCCATGTTTTTAGCAAGTCCTTTTGCTTCATCAACACTTTTTAATAATCCATCGCCTCCCGGTACCACAGGCACACCGGCTTTAATCATTGTTGCTTTTGCTGTTATCTTATCTCCCATCGAATTAATCATAGCTGGAGTAGGACCAATAAATTTTATTTGATGCTCGGCACAGATTTGTGCAAAACGTGCATTCTCCGCTAAAAATCCATACCCTGGATGGATGGCATCGGCATTGGTAATTTCTGCAGCCGACATTAAATGAGGAATATTTAAATACGAATCGCTACTTGGCGGCTTTCCAATACAAACAGCCTCGTCGGCAAATTTTACATGCAAGCTATCTCGATCTGCTGTAGAATAAACTGCAACCGTTTTAATACCCATTTCTCTACAGGTTCGAATAATTCGAAGTGCAATTTCGCCACGATTTGCTATCAATATTTTTTTAAACATTGTTTAACGTTGCTAAAAGTATAAGTAAAAAATTAGGAAGGGTCCACTAGAAATAAAGGCTGATCATATTCTACCGGAGAAGATTCTTCTACCAATATTTTTACAATTTTTCCTTTTACTTCACATTCTATTTCATTGAATAATTTCATGGCTTCAATAATACAAACCACTTTTCCAGGTGTTACTTCATCACCAATATTAACAAAATCCGGTTTGCCTGGGCCTGGTTTTTTATAAAAAGTACCGATCATCGGACTTTTAATTGTTATCAAATTGGAAGCAACTTCAGCAGGTTTATTTTCGATTGGTGCAGCTATCGCTGCAACAGTTATTTGCTGCGGTACAGAAGCAAGCTGTGTTGCTCCCGGCGAATTAATTACTTGTGTAATTCTTTCTTCTTTTTGCTTGATGGTAATTTTAATGTCTTTTTGCTCAACTGTCAACTCTCCAATATTGGATTTGTTAACCATTTTAATGAGCTCTTGAATTTGTTTCAGATCCATTTTATAAAAATTTAGATGAGAACCTATTTTGTAAGGAGGGGCAAGATAATGAATGAAAATTAAAAATAGCCATTTTTTTGATTTTTTGCCTAAAATTGGCACAAATAAGTATGAAAAAGCCAAAAATTTGACAATTTTTGGCTTAAATCATAATTTTAAAAAATGACTTATCTCACTCTATCTACATATTCTCCAGTCGTTGTATTTACACGAATGGACTCTCCTTCATTCACAAAAAGGGGAACTCCAACCTTTGCACCAGTTTCCAAAGTGGCTAATTTTAAGGTACGAGTTGCTGTATCTCCACGAACTCCAGGTTCGCAATAAGTGATCATTAATATTATTTTTTCTGGCAATTCTGCCCCCAATATTTGATCATTTTCAGTATTAATTAATACCCCTACTTCTTGTCCTTCTTTTAAATATTGAGGAGCATCAATCGCTTCCTCTTGTAGAGCAACCTGCTCAAAACTTTCCACATCCATAAAATTAAAGCCTGTATCATCTTTATACAAAAATTGGTAAGTACGTTTTTCCACTCGCACCGGAAATAAATTATCACCAGAGTTCCATGTTTTTTCAATACTCCTTTTATTATCTACGCCTTTCAACTTTGCCCAAACTTTGGCTGCAGCTCTTGCTGTTTTGTTTTCGCCAAATTCCACAATACTGTACAAACTCCCATCAAGTTTAATAATCATACCGCGACTAATATCTGCTGTTGTAGCCATAATTTTATTTTTTTACTTCGGCAGTTCTTCTCCGAATATTTTTAGATTTGTTTTTAGAGGCGCAAAGATAAGCCACAATGCTATTGCAGCAAAAGTCAATAGAAGCAGTAAGTCAATCCACTATCTTTGCAGCGCAAAAAAATAAATTATGAAAGTTACAGTTGTTGGAGCCGGAGCCGTAGGAGCCACATGTGCAGATAATATTGCCCGCAAAGGAATTTGTACTGAATTGGTACTATTAGATATTAAAGAAGGAATTGCAGAAGGAAAAGCACAGGATATGATGCAAACAGCTGCTTTGCTTGGTTTTGAAACAAAAATTTCAGGCAGCACCAATGACTATTCAAAAACGGCCAACAGTAAAGTAGTTGTCATTACTTCAGGACTTCCCCGCAAACCCGGAATGACAAGAGAAGAATTGATTAGCGTGAATGCAGGAATTGTAAAAAGTGTGTGTGAGAATGTTTTAAAATATTCGCCAGACGCAATTATCATTGTCATTAGTAATCCAATGGATACTATGACTTATTTGGCATTAAACACAACTGGATTACCCAAAAACAGAATCATCGGAATGGGCGGTACCTTGGATAGTAGTCGATTTAAATTTCAGTTGAGTCAACGACTACATTGCAGCCCTTCCGAGCTTAATGCATTTGTAATTGGTGGCCATGGCGATACAACAATGATTCCTTTAATTCGATTGGCAACTTGGAAAAATGAACCTATTGATAATTTTTTAAATGAACAAGAACAGCAAGCAGCCATTGCAGATACTATGATTGGTGGAGCAACTCTTACTAAATTAATCGGAACATCAGCTTGGTATGCACCTGGTGCAGCCGGAGCCGCTTTAGTGGAAGCTATAATTCGGGATACAAAATCTTTACATACTTGTTGCGTAGCACTCGATGGTGAATATGGACAAAAAGATATTTGCTTGGGTGTACCTGTAATTATTGGCGAAAACGGATGGGAAAGAATTGTTGATTTTAATTTGAATAGCGACGAACAAGAAAAATTTGCTACAAGTGCTGAAGCTGTAAGAAGTATGAACAGCATTTTATAATTCGAATTTTACTTTATCTAGAATAAGAAGCGTCTTTCACTTAGCCAAGTTGCGTAGTACCTTTATACAATGAAGAATTTCGAAGTCCCCATTATTTATAGAAGTCCTCTGATATCTGCAATTAAAAAAAAGCGCCAGGAAGTTGATAAAATGAAAAAGGATTTCAGTCCCACCCTGCTTGATTTTGGGCCGCTTCAAATTTACCTTGCTCGTCATTTTGGATTTTGTTATGGCGTAGAGAACGCCATTGAAATTGCCTTCAAAACAGTAGAAGAAAATAAAGGAAAAAAAATTTATCTACTTAGTGAGATGATTCATAACCCGCAAGTAAATGCAGATTTACAAAATCACGGTGTGCAATTTTTGCAAGATAATTATGGAAACCAATTAATTCCATTAGAATCATTAACAGCAGAAGACATTGTTATTATCCCAGCTTTTGGTACAACGCTTCAATTAGAAAAAAAGTTGAAACAAATAGGTATTCAAACCGAAAAATATAACACGACCTGTCCCTTTGTTGAAAAAGTTTGGAATCGAAGTGAACAGATAGCAAAAAAAAATTATTCCATTGTGATACACGGAAAACCCAATCACGAGGAAACAAGGGCTACTTTTTCACATGCAGCCATTAATGCTCCGTCAGTTGTTGTGAGTGATATGGAGCAAGCTAAAAATTTGGCTAGTTACATTTTGGAAGAAAAATCAGCAGATGAATTTTATGAAGAATTCAAAGGTCAATTTTCTGAAGGCTTTGATCCTAAAAAAGATTTACAACGAATTGGTGTAGTGAATCAAACCACAATGTTAGCCAGCGATACACAAGCCATCGCCGATTTTTTGAAACAAACCATTCTTACTAAGTATCCTCAGCAAGAAGAAAATGGAGCAGCCCGTTTTGCCGATACACGAGATACACTTTGTTACGCCACTAACGATAATCAAACTGCTATTCGTCACTTACTAAAAACAAAAGCTGATGCAGCCATAGTGATGGGTGGATACAATTCATCCAACACTTCACACTTAGTAGAACTGTGTGAAGAAATAGTGCCCACTTATTTTATTAATAATGAAGAAAAAATTATTAATGAAAATAAAATCATTCATTACTCACTACATCAAAAAGTCGAAATAATAACTAGTGATTATCTTACACAAAATAGTCCACTAAAAATTCTTATAACAAGTGGAGCTTCTTGCCCAGACGCATTAGTAGAAGGAGTAATAAATAAACTAAGCAGCTATTTTAAATTATCAACTTCAGTTGATGAAATGATAAAACAGTTTGAATAAAAATTTAAGCAGCTATTTTTTCTTGAATTTTTTGCGTACAAAAGATCCTTCAAATGCACATTTAACATCACGATGAGAGCCGCACGCTTCTATTTCTTTTAATGAAACGGAGTTTGAAGAAAATGTCAATTGTAAAACACAAGGGTCGCCGGCTTGACGAAATATTGCCGTACGAGATGATGTAAATCGAGCAACACCCTTTAGTTCTCCAATACAATTACCAGAGTTTTTTTCAAAATGAATAAAAAAATTAATACTCCCAGCACGGATACCATCACGAACTGAAACCAAATTCACTTTATCTTTTGAATAATCGGCAGAATATTTATTTTTTCTCGGCAACGTGTCAATAGGGTTAACGATTTCAGTTATTTTATCATCTAATGCATCCGTCATTATCAATATAAACTGCTTTGCATCTGCACTAAAAACATAAACTTCACTCCCCTCACCAGTTGAGCCATCTGCCTTTTTTAAAAAAGTAGTTTTGAAAATTGAGTATTTCCGATCCATTCCGCTTATCTGATTTGTAGAAACACGATCATCCAATTTCAAAAGTGGCATGGCTGAAAGGAATCGATTTTCCTGATCGAAACACATTACCACTATCATTTTTTGATTAGCATCAATTAGCTTAACAAATAGATATGATTCCTGATTTTTAATCTCCACACGCTTTAAAGGAAATATTTTAGGTTTAGTTTTTCTCCATGATAAATGATGAAGAATTGAATCGGGCACAAATTGCTTAAATACTCTATAACTGATTTGCGAAGAATCCTTTTCTTTACGAAGTAGTAGGCTGTCATTAAAAGAAACTGAAAGAGCTGCTAACTCAAAGGACGCCATAAAATCTTCCACCGCCACGGGCTCCGAGCCTGACAGAGAAGGTTTCTTTTTTTCCTTGCAGTTTACACTAGTAACAAACAGTACCAACACTAAAATAATATAACGAAACATGTACTACTTTTTACGAACCGAAAATAATGTTTCCACATCTTGTAAAAAATTAATATTTGAATGAGCCGACTGTTTATTTTAGTTTTGATAATCCCCTGAAATTTATGGCAACAAAAGAAAATCAATATAGATCGTTGAGTGAGGTACACGAAAGTGTAGATACAACAATTTCGAACAAACCAACTTGGAAAAGAATTCTTTCTTTTTTTGGACCCGCCTATCTTGTGAGTGTTGGTTACATGGATCCTGGAAACTGGGCAACTGATTTAGCTGGTGGCAGCCAGTTTGGATATAAACTAATATGGGTATTATTGATGAGTAACTTGATGGCCTTACTCCTTCAAAGTTTATCGGCCAGATTGGGAATTGTGAGAGGAAGAGATCTGGCTCAGGCAAACCGAGAAACATATCCGCGATTTATTAATTACGCATTATATGGACTAGCCGAAATAGCTATTGCTGCCACAGATTTAGCAGAAATTTTGGGTATGGCAATTGGCATTCAATTGCTCACTGGGCTTCCACTAATTTGGGGCGTATCCATTACCGTCTTTGATACTTTTCTTTTCCTTTTATTGCAACGATTAGGAATGCGCAAAATGGAAGCTTTCATTATTGCACTTGTGCTGATTATTGGTCTATCTTTTTTGTTTGAAATCATTTTGGCTAAGCCAGATTTTGGAGAAGTAGCCAAAGGTTTTGTACCATCAATTCCCAATAACACAGCATTATATATTGCAATTGGAATCATTGGCGCCACGGTAATGCCCCATAATTTATATCTACACTCAGCGCTAGTGCAAACAAGAAAAATAAAGCGGGATTATGTCGGAATCAAAAAAGCGCTGCGATTGAATTTTATTGATAGCGCCATTGCACTCAATCTTGCCTTTTTTGTAAATGCAGCTATATTGATTTTAGCCGCTTCAGTATTTTTTAATACAGGAAGAACTGATGTGGCAGAAATTAAAGTAGCTCATGAATTATTAGAACCAATGTTGGGATCGGGACTGGCACCTATTTTATTTGCAGTGGCGTTAATAGCATCTGGGCAAAGCTCAACAATTACAGGAACACTAGCTGGCCAAATAGTGATGGAAGGCTATCTGAAACTTCGTATATCGCCTTGGATACGTAGATTGATGACGCGCCTGATTGCAGTTATTCCTGCTGTAATTGTTATATTAATTAATGGTGAAGAAAATATTGATAATCTACTCATTTTAAGTCAAGTGATTTTAAGCCTTCAATTAGGCTTTGCCATTATTCCCCTCATTCATTTTACAAGTGATAAAAAAACAATGGGCAAGTTTGTCATTCCGCCTTGGGTTATTTTTTTGGCTTCACTTATTACCGCCATCCTTGTTTATCTTAATATTCGTATGGTGGCCGAACAAGCGGGCAGCTTTTTTATTACTTCTGAAAATAATATTTTGAAAACAGTTATTTTGTTGGCCGGTATCCTTTACATTGTGCTACTGCTAACAGCCATTTTTTATCCTCTTATGGGAAAGAAAAGTCGCGATATTTCTATTCAATTACATCCAGAAGCCAGCGAATTGCAAAAAATTTCTGTGCCAATATTTAATAAAATTGCAGTGGCGCTTGAGTTTGGCGATAGAGATGAAAAATTGCTGTCCTATTCCATTGGACAAGCGCATAAAAACACAAAATTTTTATTGATACATGTAGTAGAAAGTGTGCCGGCAAAAATATTAGAAAAGGAAAGTGATGACTTAGAAACTAGGTCGGACCAACAACAATTAGATTTCTATGCAGAAAAGTTACGCCAAATGGGATATGACACCACGGCTATACTTGGTTTCAATCGCCGATCCAAAGAAATTGTAAGAATCATAAAAGAAAATAATGCCGATATGTTGGTTATTGGGGCGCATCGTCACAGAGGAATTAAAGACCTGTTCTATGGGCAAACCATTGATACGGTTCGTCATGAATTAAATATTCCTGTTTTAGTTGTAAACGTTTAAATGATGTGGTACGAAGTTGCAATAACGTCTCTCATATTTGCAGTCGGAAATATTTTGTTCGGACACTTTGAAGAACAAACACCCAAATGGAGAAAACTTTTGAAACTTGTATTTTTCATTAGTATTTCTATCCTCATTTCCTATTTCTTCGGCCGCAAGGGGTTTCATATTTTTTTAGGCATATCGATGATATTCCCTCTTGTTATCCATTTATGGTGGTTGCCCAAAAAAGGAATCAATGGATGGACAGGCGAACCAAAAGATAAATACTATGAATTAAGAGGATGGAAGAAAAAAGGATAGCAACTAATTAGTGACACACTTATTGATGAAGATAAATGCCTTAATTTTGCCAACTTTATAATAAGAACGAAATACAAATTATTTTCAAAAATTAGTCCGAAATTATGTTGCAAAAAATTAAAGTATCCAATCCGGTTGTAGAACTTGATGGTGATGAAATGACCCGAATCATCTGGAAATTTATCAAAGAAAAACTCATCCTTCCTTATTTAGAAATTGATATAAAATATTTCGATTTGGGAGTAGAATATCGCGATCAAACTAATGATCAAGTAACAATCGATGCTGCAAATGCAATCAAGCAATATGGCGTAGGAATTAAATGTGCTACCATTACTCCAGACGAAGAAAGAGTGAAAGAATTTTCTCTTCACCAAATGTGGAAAAGCCCGAATGGAACTATTCGTAATATTTTGGATGGAACTGTTTTTCGTGAACCCATCGTTATGAAAAATGTACCACGATTAGTTACCAATTGGACAGCTCCAATTATTGTTGGCCGTCATGCTTTTGGAGATCAGTATCGTGCAACAGACACTGTCATAAAAGGAAAAGGGAAATTAACAATGACTTTTTCACCGGAAGATGGAAGTACTCCTCAAACATTTGAAGTATTTAATTTCAAAGGCGATGGTGTTGCTATGACCATGTATAATACAGATGAAAGTATTTTAGGCTTTGCGCGCAGTTGTTTTAATATGGCACTGAGCAAGAAGTGGCCGTTGTATCTCTCCACTAAAAATACAATTCTTAAAAAATACGATGGACGGTTTAAAGATATTTTTGAAGAAATCTACAAAAATGAATTCAAAGTTCAGTTTGATGCAGCAGGCATTATTTATGAACACAGATTGATTGACGACATGGTTGCAAGTGCTTTAAAATGGAATGGTGAATTTGTGTGGGCTTGTAAAAATTACGATGGCGATGTTCAAAGCGATACAGTAGCCCAAGGTTTTGGTTCATTGGGACTGATGACTTCTGTGTTAATAACACCCGATGGAAAAACGATGGAGGCAGAAGCAGCACACGGAACCGTTACACGCCATTTTCGTGAACACCAAAAAGGGAAACCCACCAGCACTAATCCAATTGCAAGCATTTTTGCGTGGACAAGAGGACTTGCTTTTCGCGGAAAGCTGGATGGAAATACTGAGCTAATAAAGTTTGCTGATTCACTGGAACAAGTTTGCATTGAAACTGTTGAAAACGGAAAAATGACTAAAGACCTTGCCGTTTGTATTCATGGTAATAAAGTAAATCATGGTGAACATTATTTATATACAGAAGAATTTTTGGATGCGATTGATACAAATCTGAAAAATAAATTGGGATAAATTGTTCTCTTTATTTTTATGAAAGAGACAACTGAAAATATCAGCTTAAACAAATATATCAGTGCGACAGGATATTGTTCCCGTCGCGAAGCAGATAAACTTATTGAACAAGGAAGGGTTGTCATCAACCACAATATTGCCAACCCCGGAACTAGGGTTTCAGCTACAGATAAAATTTTTATTGATGATGAACTTTTGAAAACAGTTGGTTCCAGCCAACAGAATCAATTTATTATCGCATTTAATAAACCGGTAAATGTTACCTCCACAACTGACGAAAAAGACCGCAGTAATATTATCCGATACATCAATCATCCAAAACGAATTTTCCCGATTGGAAGGCTGGATAAAGATTCGGAGGGATTAATCTTTCTAACCAACAATGGCGATTTTGTAAACAAAATTCTTCGTTCGGGAAACGAACACGAAAAGGAATACTTAGTTACTGTAAATAAAAAATTAACAACAGATTTTGCTTTCAAAATGAGCACTGGTGTTCGCATATTAGATACAGTTACACTTCCTTGCAAAGTAAAAACAATCAGCAGCAAAGTTTTTTCCATCATCCTCAAACAAGGTTTGAATAGACAAATCAGAAAAATGTGTGAGGTTTTTGGCTACGAAGTTGTTAGTTTGAAAAGAGTACGAATTATGCATATAAAAATTGGAAATTTAGCAATCGGTAAATGGCGCTATTTAAGCGAACCTGAAATGAATGAATTAACCCAACTTCTAGAAAAATCAAAAAACTCAATTTGAGAACAAACTGAAAAAGGCACTTAAAAAAGTGCCCTACTAAAAAAATTACAAATTTGTTTTTAATCGGATCCTTTTAATAAACTCAGTATCGCCCCCACTACACCCGATACCAATGTCATTGCCAGAATATCAACCACAATAGCATTTACATCCGATAAGTTCATGTGAGCATACATCATAAAATCACTCCCAGCACTAATTAACATCCCCACCATGGCGCAAGTCAAAGCACTTGCTTTTAAGTCATTAATTTTAGCTTTGCTCAACACATAGGTTTGTAAAAAACCTAACGACAAATTACCAAGAATCATCGCCCACCAAATAAAATCGTCTTCGGCTCTAAATACCGAAGCGGCACCCGGGCTACTGTGTGCCATCATAAAATTCTTAAGCAACATTCCCCAAACTACCCAACCTAGTAAAAAGTAGGAAAGACCACCCACTAATCCGCGAACAATTAATTTTGAGTTCATAATAGTTGTTTTAGGTTAAAAATATTGATTCAAACTACAAGTTACAAGAATTATATAATAAGCAAAAATCACAATTTGACACCCAGATAATAAACTTTGTTAAATAATCTTTTCTAGAATGAAGACTTGATTTTTTTTATTTGAAAATGTTGTACCTTGTAGTTGACCATGAAAGATGCTCTGCTTCTAATGGTGATTAATCATGTTCTATGAAAAACAATTTCTTCAACCATTTTTTGCTTACTTCCTACTTAATTTCAATGTTATTGATAGTTTCTTGTGGCGGAGGCAGCGGCGGTACTCCTGCAAATCCTTGCGTTGGTGTTACAATTACAGTTACAGGTACCATTACAAATGCATCTGCAGTAGGAATGAGTAATGGAAGCATAGTAGCCAGTGCAAGTGGAGGCTCTGGTTTCACTTTTAGTTTTAATGGCGGCGCATTCCAAGCATCTGGAAATTTTACAGGACTTGCAGCCGGAACTTATACTATTGCTGCTAAAAACAGTAGTGGTTGTACGGGTAGTCAATCCTTTACTGTAAATAATAATGATCCTTGTGCATCTGTAAGTTTTACCGTTGGCGGTACTGTAGTAACTGCAACTCCTTGTGTTAACCCTGCTAATGGTTCAATAACTGTAACTACTACTGGTGGGGGTTCAGGTTTTACTTACAATATTAATGGTGGTGCATTTCAAGCCTCCGCAACTTTTACAAGCCTTGCAGTAAATACTTACACTATGGGAGCTAAAGAATCGGGTGGCTGTCTAAAAACAGCAAACGTAACAGTAAGCGCTACTCCTCCTGGAACTTTATTTAGTGCAGTTAGGGCCATCATTAGTAATAATTGTACTGCTGGAGGTTGCCATTCCGGCGCTGCTCCAGCCGGAGGAATTGACTTTACAATTGATTGCAATATTGTGGCTAATAAAGCAAGAATAAAAGTGCGTGCAGTTGATAATTTTGGAACGCCTCAACAAATGCCCCCTCCACCAAACCCAGGACTTAGTTTAGCTGATAGAACAGCTATCGTAAATTGGATAAATGCCGGAGGATTATATTCAAACTAATTTCTTTGTATTGATTTTGTGATAGAAAAACTTCAGCGCTAAATTAATTCCTTGATTTTTGAAACTAGAGTATCAACTTCTTGACGAGTGTTGTTTTTACAAAAAGAAATTCTTATGGTAACTTGATTGGGGTTATTATTTATTGTGCGAATTACATGCGAACCTTGATCGGCACCACTACTACAAGCACTTCCACCGCTAACGCAGATATTGTTGATATCTAGTCCGAACAAAATCATTTCCGATTTTTCAGTTTTTGGTAAGGATACACTCAACACGGTGTACAATGAATTTTCACTCGTATCTCCATTAAAACTTACTCCTTCAATAGTTTGCTGAAGTTGCTGTGTAGTATACGCTTTCAATGACTGAATGTAGTTCATGTTTTTTTCGAAATTAAGCATTGACAGTTCTAATGCTTTAGCAAATCCAATGATGCCATAAATATTTTCAGTACCAGCACGCATATTTCTTTCTTGTCCACCACCATAAATAAAAGGACGAATTTTTAAACTATGATTTACAAACAAAATTCCAATTCCTTTTGGACCATTAAATTTATGTCCCGATCCAGAAATAAAATGTACTCCCGACTTTGTAAGATCCAAAGGATAATGTCCAACTGTTTGCACACAATCGGAATGAAAGATGGCATTATATTTTTTACAAACGGTACTTACTTTCTGAATATCCAAAATGTTTCCAATTTCATTGTTTGCATGCATTAATGAAACCAAACATTTTTTATTACAAGAGGCCAATTGGTTTTCCAGATCATTAATATCCACTTGTCCATTTGGCAGCAGTTTTACAAAACTACTAGTGACAGAATCTTGTTTCCTGTAATACGCCACAGTATTCAAAACAGCATCATGTTCAATTGAAGATGTCAAAATATGAGAACACCCTAAATCGCGAATAGAAGCCAAGATGGCTGTGTTGTTACTTTCAGTGCCACCGCTTGTAAAAAAAATTTCTCCGGGATGAACACCTAATAATTTCGCAACCGACTTTCTTGCATTTTCAATTGCCAATCTTGTTTCTCTACCGTAAGAATAAATAGATGATGGGTTACCGAAATGTGAAGTCATATAAGGCAGCATTGCGTCCAATACATCTTTGTCCAACTCAGTAGTAGCAGCATTATCAAAATAAATTCTATTCATATTTCAATCTCAAATGGAAACAAATATAGGAAACCCGATTTACTGAAGACACTCACCGATGTCTTGTACAAATCGACGAGCAATATTTTGTGCCGTGGTTTCAAAATTACTTTCGGCATAAATGCGAATAATCGGTTCTGTATTGGAACTACGGAGGTGCACCCAATCATTATCAAATTCTATTTTTAATCCATCCTCAGTATTAACTTGATAATTTTTGTACTTTTTACTAAGTTTTTCAAAAATTTTTGGAATGTCGATCCCGGCTTGCAGTTCAATTTTATTCTTTGAAATGAAATAATTCGGGAAACTACTTCGAAACGATTTCATTCCTTTTGTATGTTCGGATAAATAACTCAGAAAAATTCCAATTCCTATCAATGCATCACGACCATAATGAAAATCCGAAACTATAATGCCCCCATTCCCTTCACCACCAATCACTGCATTCACTTCTTTCATTTTTTTAACCACATTCACTTCACCCACAGGAGAAGCAAAATAATCGCAGTGGTGTTTACTTGCAATATCGGCAAGTGCCCGAGTGCTACTTAAGTTACTCACCGCACTCCCTTTTTTCTTGCTTAAAATATAATCTGCAACAGCAACCAATGTGTATTCCTCACCAAACATAGAGCCATCCTCACATACAAAACACAAACGATCTACATCGGGATCTACTGCTATTCCTAAACTGGCATTTTGTTTTACAACTTCCCTACTCAACTCTCTTAAATTATCAGGAAGTGGCTCTGGATTATGAGCAAATTTTCCATTTATTTTTCCATTTATTACAACTACATCTTCCACACCTAATGCTTTTAATAAAGCCGGTACATATAGTGCGCCAGTTGAATTAATTGCATCTACTACAATTTTAAAATTTTGAGCTTTTATGGAGGCCACATTTACCAAAGGATAATTAACAACAGCGTCAACATGCTTTTGTAAATAAGAATTATCCTCTATTAGTTTCCCTTCCTTACGAATTGAAACTATCGATTCTTTTTCGGCTTCTTCCAAAACCTGCAATCCTATTTCTGAGGAAATAAATTCGCCATCACTATTTAATAATTTTAATGCATTCCAATCTTGAGGATTATGGCTGGCAGTAATAATAATTCCGCCTGCAGCATTTTCTTGCTTTACGGCAATTTCTACTGTTGGCGTGGTTGTTAGCCCTAAATCGATAACATCAATTCCTAAACCAATTAGCGTTTTTACAACTAAATCTCTAACAAATTGGCCGCTGATTCTTCCATCGCGTCCGATAACAATTTTAGCGTTGGAATTATTTTGAGTTATTATTCCGGCAAATGCAGTCGTAAACTTAACAATATCGATTGGTGATAAATTTTCTCCTGGTTGGTCTCCAATAGTTCCTCTGATTCCTGAAATACTTTTGATAAGTGGCACACGTTGAATTTATAGGTTTTGATATAAGGTTTGATTTGGCGAAAATAAGCATTCTTTACTTAACCCATTTTTGCCAGGATCCTTACTTTTGTTAAATTTTAAATGTGAAAAAAAATTGGTTTATATATTGGTTCAACTCTCCTTTTTATCATAAACTATATTTTAAAAGAGATGAAGATGAGGCAGAAATGTTTATTACTCAATTGATAGAACATTTAAACCCCGAGAAAAAAAGTTCAATGCTGGATGTTGCTTGTGGCAAAGGACGACACAGTAAAACTCTAGCCCAACAGGGATTTTCTGTAACAGGAATTGATATTTCGGAGGACAGTATTGCATTTGCAAAGCAACTTGAAAATGAGAACTTAGAATTTTACCAGCACGATATGCGATTGCCCTTTCGAATTAATTACTACGATTTTGTTTTTAATATATTCACCAGTTTTGGATATTTCAATAGCCGAAGAGAAAACGAAGATGCTTTACACACAATTACCAGCAGCTTAAAACCCGGAGGGATTTTGATTCTTGACTACTTGAATATTCATTATGTTGAAAACAAATTGGTTTATAATGAAGAAAAAATAATTGATAAAACGCATTATGAAATTCATCGTTGGCACGATACTACTCATTTTTACAAACGTATTCGTGTTACCGACTCTTCTTTGAAAGAACCAATGGAACATATCGAAAAAGTTGAAAAAATATCTTTGGGCGATTTTACAGACATGTTCAGCTACCAACATTTGCAAGTTCAGGAAGTTTTTGGCAACTATCAACTCCACGATTTTGATGTAAAAGCAAGTCCAAGATTGATATTGATTGCCAAAAAATTGAAATAATGTCAACTCATTTTTAGTTTCCTTTATTTTTACACTATAATGTTACTTATAAAGCTTTTAACAATTTGGGATAATCTGAAAATCTGGGATCAGTGGTTTTTTATTCAAGTAAACAATAATCTGAGTAATGATTTTTTTGATTCGGTGATGCCTTTAATTAGAAATTCTTATTTCTGGATACCGCTTTATATTTTTCTCATACTTTTTGCTACAATTAATTTCAAAACACGGGGTTGGTGGTGGGTTGTATTTTTCATTTGCACTGTTTCCATTACCGACTTAGTCAGTAGCAGATTATTAAAAGAATATTTTGAACGACTTCGCCCTTGTATGGACCCTGATTTTTCTTCAAACGTTCGATTGCTTTTAAACCGATGCTCGGGTGGTTTTAGTTTTACGTCGTCACACGCAGCTAACCATTTCGGTATTGCTGGTTTTTTCTTTATTACTACACAATTTTTAATAAAAAAATGGGCGATGCTTGGCTTTTTTTGGGCTACAGCTATTTGCTTTGCACAGGTTTATGTAGGCGTTCACTATCCACTTGATGTACTCGGAGGGGCTATTGTGGGCTTGCTTGTAGGTATCCCTATGGGCTTATATTTCAAGAAGCAATTCTGATTCATTATCTTCGGTGCTTCAACAAGTCTATATTCCTTAATGGTAATTTTCATACTGCTGATTCTCATTTTATTGAATGGTTTATTTTCTATGGCTGAAATTGCCCTTGTCTCCGCAAAAAAAGCACGATTAGAAACACAGGCTGCTAAAGGCAATCAAGAGGCAAAAGAAGCATTACAATTAGCCAATCATCCCGATAAGTTTTTATCGACTGTACAAATCGGCATTACTTTGATTGGAATTTTAACGGGTATTATTTCAGGAGAAAGCTTGACAGACGACTTGGTTATTTTTATTAATCAGTGGAACTTAGCTGCTCCCTATAGCAAAGGAATTGCAACAACCATTCTTGTAACTATTATCACTTATTTTACTTTAGTATTTGGAGAATTAGTTCCCAAAAGAATTGGTTTATCAAAACCAGAAACTATTGCCAAATTAATGGCAAGACCGATGCGAATAATTAGCCAAATCACACATCCCTTTATCTGGCTTTTAAGTACATCGACTCGCTTGGTTGTTCGAATTTTAAAAATAAAAGTAGATTCCTCACAAATTACTGAAGAAGAAATAAAAGCTATCATCAGCGAAGGAACTGAACACGGAGCAATTGAAGAGGCCGAACAAGAAATTATTGAACGAGTTTTTCATCTTGGCGATCGAACCATTACTTCGCTAATGACGCACCGAAGTGATATCGTTTGGATCGATATAAATGACAACGAAGAAAAAATTAAAAAAATAATTTTACAAGATCCCCATACTGTATATCCTGTTTGTGAGGAAGAGATAGACGAAATAAAGGGCATCGTTACCATAAAAGATTTATATATCACCGAAGGATTATTATCGCTTAAAGAGATAATGAAACCGGCACAATTTGTACCCGAAAATATTACGGCCTATCAAGTGTTGGAAAAATTAAAACAAACGCATCAGCAATCTTGTTTTATTGTTGATGAATACGGCACTTTACAAGGAATGATTACGCTCAACAATATTTTAGAAGCTATTGTTGGCGATATGCCGCAACCCAATGAATCTGATTTTGAAATTATTGAAAGAGAAGACGGAACATTTTTGGCGGATGCGCAAATTCCTTTCTATGATTTTTTAGAATGGTTTGAGAAAACAGAATGGATGAGTGAAGGCGAACAGGAATTTGATACGTTAGCAGGATTCATATTAAATGAATTGGAAAGAATTCCGAAAACGGGCGACAAGCTGGACTGGAAAGGTTTCTTGTTTGAAATTATAGATATGGACGGACAACGAATTGACAAAGTATTGATTAAAATAAGTAAGCAAATAAGAGATGAAATGGAATACGAACGGCAACATTAAAAATTAAAGATTGTATTCGTTTTGGGGAAATCTAGCTTTGTACTTTTTCGTATTTCGTTCACGTTCACATGAAAAATATTGGACTGATCATCAAATTCGTTATAAAGAATGGTGCTGAAAATTTCCAACTTCTTGATGGAATTTATTTTATCTATTTGAAAATAACAAAAGACAGATTCCTTGTCAACTTCAAAACCTAGATATTGTTGATCCATATCTTTCCCATCAATATTTAGTTTGAAATTCTTTTTGATATATGCACTGATCAACTGATTCATTTTTTCATGTATTGCATCCGATTGAATATCCACTTTGGTTTTACCAAATTGCAAAAGTCCTTTTTCAAAATCATCGACAAAGAATTTGCAACTTATTTCAATGGTCTGCTCTTTCGCATTATGATTCATTTCTGTAACGCTGACATGAAAAGGGTGCGCTAGTGAAAACGCCACAATAGATAGCCATTTAAACAATGTTATTACCATTAATAAAACAATTTATCGGTAAAGCAAAAGTCTGAATAATTTTTTACAACTTTATCGCGGATTGCCGAAAACAATCGAACGGAGTAAAAATATGGAAGAAGTTAGTTTTTATTTTACAATAGGTTGGCAACACATTTTGAGTTTTGCAGCGCTCGATCATCTTTTGTTTTTGATTGCCTTAATTGCGCTGTATACCGTTCGTGAGTGGAAACAAGTTTTGCTGCTAATTACGGCTTTCACCATTGGACACTCAATTACACTCGTGTTGAGCAGTTTGGCCTGGATACAATTTTCAACAAAATGGGTAGAGTTTTTAATTCCTTGTACTATTATTTTTACTGCCCTTTTTAATGTTACCCAAAAAAACAAATCAATAAGCTCCTTTCGGCTGAATTATTTTTTTGCACTTGGTTTTGGGTTGATACACGGAATGGGGTTTGCCAACAGCATTCGGTTTATGATTGTCGGTAACCAAAATTTAGGCCTCGGCTTATTAGGCTTTAATTTAGGTGTAGAACTGGGACAAGTGCTGGTAGTGGCTTTCATTTTACTTATTGCCTCCATTTCTTTTACTGTTTTTAAAATTAAACGGCCAACTTGGATCCTCGCTTTATCCATCCTTACAGGAATACAAGCCTTAAATTTAGCAATTCAACGATTCCCCTTTTTTTAAATAATTAAACTTTAAATTGTACCCCTAAATAAAACTCACCATGAAACAATTTGTATGCTTGCTTAGCTTTTTGTTTTCGATGATTACCTACGCCCAAAACATTCAAAATAACCCTAACTCAAACCATGGAAACAAATTTGAACAACTGGGTTCAACTTTACCTACTCCCAATGAGTATCGCAGCGCAAGTGGAACACCAGGACCAAAATACTGGCAGCAACAAGCTGACTATGATATTAAGTGTACCCTGGATGAAAAAAACCTAAAACTGACCGGTTCTGAAACAGTAACTTATATCAACAACTCTCCAGATAACCTTACCTATCTATGGTTTCAGCTAGATGAGAACGAACACAGTTCGATAAATAATGCCAACTACCAGAGTAGTAATTCGCTTTCTAAACAAGCTATTGACAGACAACTGAAAAATTTGGAAAGTACAAAAGAGGATAATGGGTTTGGTGTAAACATTACAAAACTTACTGATGCTTTAGGCAAAAAACTGAACTATACCATTAATAAGACCATGATGCGTGTGGAACTTCCAACTGCATTAAAACAGGGTCATAAATTTGTATTGAAAATAGATTGGAATTACAATATCCCCGATCGTATAGCACAAGGTGGCAGAGGTGGTTTTGAATTTTTTCCGGAAGATGGCAACCATCTTTTCACGATGGCTCAGTGGTTCCCACGCCTTTGTGTGTACAGCGATTTTCAAGGATGGCAGAATCACCAGTTCACTGGCAGAGGGGAGTTTGCATTAACTTTTGGAAACTACAATGTAGCCATGACCGTTCCTGCTGATCATGTGATTGGTTCTACAGGAGAAATTCAAAATGCAGTTCAGGTATTAAGTCCTGCACAACAAGCCCGGTGGCAGAAAGCCCAAAATTCAAAAGAGCCTATTGAAGTAGTAACACTTGCTGAAGCAAAAAAAGCCGAAACCGGAAAAAGCACTGTAACAAAAACATGGATTTTTAAAGCCGATAATGTTCGTGATTTTGCATGGACATCAAGCCGCAAATATGTGTGGGATGCAATGGCTATTTCTATTGCTGGCAAAAAAGTAATGTGTATGAGCCTTTATGGAAAAGAAGCTTATGGTGTTTACCGTCCTTTTTCTACAAAAGCAGTTGCGCATGCCATTAAAACTTATTCTGACTTCACGATCCCATATCCATACCCTGTTGCACAAAGTGTAGAAGCAGCAAATGGTATGGAGTACCCGATGATTTGTTTCAATTATGGAAGAACGGAAAAAGATGGCACATATAGTGAAGGTACCAAAAACGGTATGTTAGGTGTAATCATTCACGAAGTGGGACATAATTTTTTTCCGATGATTATTAATAGCGATGAACGTCAATGGAGTTGGATGGATGAAGGTTTAAATACTTTTGTACAATACCTGACTGAAGAGTTATGGGATAATAAATTCCCTTCTCGCCGTGGTCCTGCAAACGCTATCGTAGATTATATGAAATTACCAAAGGACCAGTTAGAACCAATTATGTCTAACAGTGAAAACATTGTAAACTTTGGACCAAATGCCTATTCAAAACCAGCTACAGGTTTAAATATTTTAAGAGAAACAATAATGGGTCGTGAGTTATTTGACTATGCATTTAAAGAATATGCACGTCGTTGGGCTTTCAAACATCCCGAACCGGGTGACTTCTTCCGTACAATGGAAGATGCCAGTGGTGAAGACCTGGACTGGTTTTGGAGAGGATGGTTTTATGGAACCGATGCTTGCGATATCTCGTTAGACTCTGTAAAATATGCAAAGGCTGATGTAAACGCAGCTGCACCGAAACGTGACAATACTGTTTACAGAAATGTTGAGAAGCCTCAGTTAAATAGTTTTGATGACCTTTCCAAGATCAGGAACAGGGAAGATAAAAACCTTAGATTCCAAACAGATGTAGACACGACACTTCGGGATTTTTATTGGAACTATGCAAGAGGAATTGAAGTGTATGACACAACGAAATATGCAGTAAAAAATTCATCCCCATTTTCTGAATTGGATGAGGCCGATAAAAAGAATTATGATAGCAAACATTTTTATGAATTATCGCTCAGTAATAAAGGTGGATTAGCCATGCCAATCATCATTGAATGGACTTATGCTGATGGCAGTAAAGAAGTAGACCGGATACCTGCACAAATATGGCGCTTGAATGAAAAAGCTGTGGTGAAAACATTTATGAAAGACAAAGAAGTTTCCTCTATTAAATTAGACCCGATGAAAGAAACTGCCGATATTGATGAGTTGAATAATGATTGGAAAGGAACTGAAACTCCATCCCGTTTTCAGGTATTTAAAATGAGCCAGCAAGCACGAGGACAAAGTAGTGGCAGCAACCCGATGCAAAAAGCAGCCGAGAATAAGAAAAAGGGATTCTAATCAACAAAAGAAATAATCGTAACTTCCGTTACATCTAAAACAAAAACTATGGAAAGCCAAAAAGTTGACTTATTCATATTAACCAATGGAAAACATTTCGAAAGCCATCAAGTTTCCCAACTACGCGATAGATTGTTGGCCCTCGACGATTCCAAATGGCCGATAATTCAAACGCTTCAGTTTAAAGATCCAACAACCAGTTTAATTGTTTCCATCTTGGGTGGCGGCCTCGGTATCGATCGTTTTCTTATTGGCGATACAGGTTTGGGAATTGCCAAATTACTTACATGCGGTGGTGTTGGAATTTGGACAATTGTAGATTGGTTTTTAATTCAAGGCGCTACAAGGGAAAAAAATATGCTTAAAATTCAACTCTTCCTTTTATAAAAAAAAGTGACTAAGAAAAAACTATACTTGTTTTTGCTATTCGCCTGTTCGGTAGGCTACGGTTGGCTTTTCTTTGCAACCAAAGACCAATCTAATAGTAACTTAACTGAAAATTCGGTTTGTGTTTTTAAACACGCTACTTCAATTCCTTGCCCTTCCTGTGGTGCAACAAGATCCATCGTATCATTACTCGAAGGCGATTTTTCAAGTGCTTTGTTTTGGAATCCGTTGGGGATTTTAGTTTTATTAATTATGATTATTGCTCCACTTTGGATTTTGTTTGATCTAACAAAACACAGCGATACATTTTATAAATTTTATATAAAAACAGAAAAAATATTTCAACAAAAAAGAATTGCTTTTCCTGCCATTTTACTTATGATGGGCAATTGGATTTGGAATATTTATAAAGGATTATGAGTATCACAAAATCATTTTTATACAAACCCGGAGAACACGAAGCAGAAAGAGCTTCCAATAGTTATTTGATGTCGCTGATTGCTATTATTGCCGGAATGCCTTTTCCCATAATTAATTTATTGGCAACTTTGATATTTTATTTGGGAAACCGCAATGGAACCTATTTTGTGCGCTGGCATTGTACGCAAGCATTATTGGGACAAGTTTCCCTTTTGGTGATGAATAGCTTTAGTTTTTGGTGGACTATTTCCATCATGTTTGGCGAAGAAACTATCAACAACCAATACATTGCTTATATGATTACTGTTTTCATTTTTAATACGGTAGAATTTATTGGCACTATTTATTCTGCCATCAAAACAAGGAAAGGAGATCATGTAAGTTTTTGGCTTTATGGTAATCTTACTTCTCTTATTTGTAAACCATAGTTATGCAAAAAGTAGTTGTTCAAATAGTAATTTTTGTTGGATTGTTTTTTATGACTTGGTTTTCATTTCGTCAAGTA
>SCVJ01000130.1 GCA_004322425.1 Chitinophagaceae bacterium | reverse complement strand
TCGCGACGTGCTGGCCGTCGAGGTGCACACGCCGGGGCTGGGCACGCTGCTGCGCCGGATCGAGGACGCCAGCCTGACCAACGTCCGGGTGCTCGAGGGCGACGCCCGCGAGGTGCTGGCCGACCTGCTCGCACCGGGGAGCCTGGACGAGGTGCGGGTGTTCTTCCCCGACCCCTGGCCCAAGGCCCGGCACGCCAAGCGCCGCCTGGTCACCGCGGGCTTCGCCGCCCTGGTGGCGTCACGCCTGCGCCCGGGTGGCCGGCTGCACGTCGCCACGGACTGGACGTCGTACGCCGAGCAGGTCGAGCAGGTGCTCGCCGGCAGCGAGGAGTACGACGTGGTCACGCGGGACCGCGGTGCGCGGCCGGTGACCCGCTTCGAGCAGCGCGGCCTCGACGCCGGCCGCCAGCCGCACGACGTCGTCGCCCGGCGCCGCTGAGGCGACCCGTCAGCAGCCGGCGAGGGCGGCCGCGAGCGCGTCGCGCTCCGCGGTCGTGACCGACAGGTCCCAGGCCTTCTTCAGCGCGGCCCACTCGCGGGCGTAGCCGCAGCTGTCCACGGTCGGCAGCCAGGCCTCGGGAGCCCGGTCGGCACGTGCCGCGGCGGTGCCGTTCGAGACGACCTCCAGCTGGTCCACGACGTTCGCGAACTGCTCGCGCTTGGCGGCGTCCCAGGTGTCACCGCCGGACGCGTGCGCGTTCGGGAGCGGGACGACGTGCACGGCCCGCACCTCCTCGACGGCAGAGTGCTGGGTGCCGGCCCACGGGTCGCGCCACAGCCCGTCGACGACGCTGCAGCCGTCGTCGGACAGGGTGGGCTCGAAGACGTCGGCGTCGGCCAGCGCCTGCTCGGCCGTGTCGAGGCAGCTGCCGGTCGGGAACGGCCAGGCAGCGGCGTCGTACGGCGTCGTGCTCCGCTCGGCCACCCGCAGGCCCTGCAGCTCCGGGGGGAGCTCGCCGGAGGTGCTGCCGCCGGTGAACCAGCCCGCCACGTCGGCGAGCAGGTGCGCGCTGCGG
>SCVJ01000183.1 GCA_004322425.1 Chitinophagaceae bacterium | reverse complement strand
GTACGTCGACCCGGCCGTGGCCGCCGGCGGCGAGCCGGACGCCGCCGCGGACGTCTGGGCGCTGGCGGCCGTCTGCCACCACCTGCTCGCCGGCGCCCCGCCGCACGGCGGGTCCTGCGTCGAGGAGGTGCTGTCGTCGGCCGTGGCGGGGGAGCGAGCTCCGCTCGGCCTGCTCGCACCCGCGGCGCCGCGTGCGTTGGTCGAGGTGGTCGAGGCGGGTCTCGCCGCTCGCGCCACGCGCCCGGACGCTGCAGCCTTCGCCGGGATGCTCCGTCGGACGCACGCGGCCGCGCCGGTCCGGCTGACCGGCGGGCTGCCGGCGGCCAGGCCGGTGCCTGAGGTGCAGCCGACGCGCGTGGTCCGGAGGGCCGCGCCCTCGCAGCCGGCGGTGGCGCGTCGACCGCGGCCCATCCGGGCGCTGCTGGTCGCTGCCGCAGCCGTCGTGCTGCTCGCCGCCGCGGCCGCCGGCGGCTGGCAGCTCGGCCGGACCGGAGGCGCGGAGGCGGCAGCACTGCCGCCGCTGGTGCCCTCGCCGTCACCAGCGCCGGACTGGACGGCGGTGCTGGAGGCGCTGGACGCCTCGCGTGCCGCGGCCTTCGCCTCGGGGGATCTCGCGCTCCTGCAGGAGGTCTGGATGCCCGGGTCGGCGGGGCTGGCGTCCGACAGCGCGCTGCTGCAGGCCCTGCTCGACCGGGGGCAGACCGCCCACGACCTGCGCCACGCGGTGCGGTCGGTCGAGGTCCTGGAGCGCGGGGGAGACAGCGTGCGGCTTGCCGTCGTCGACGTCCTGGCCGACCACGTGATCCACGACGACGCAGGCGATGCCGTCACGCACGCAGCAGGGCGGGGGGAGCGGGCCTTCCTGGTCGAGCTGTCTCGTACTCCTGCCGGCTGGCGCCTCGTCGAGGTCGTCCCCGACCCCACCGCCTGACCCGGTCAGAGGGAGGCGCGCAGCCCGGCGTCGACGTCCTCGTCCGCGAAGCGGAAACCGCTGTCCTGCAGCACCGTCGGCGCGAGCCGCTGGCCGATGAGGATCCCCTCCTCGGCGAACTGCCCCACCGCCGCCTTCAGCACGACGCCCGGCACCGCGATCGGCAGCGTCGGCCGGTGCAGCGCCCGGCCGAGTGCCCTGGTGAACTGCCTGTTG
>SCVJ01000015.1 GCA_004322425.1 Chitinophagaceae bacterium | reverse complement strand
GTATTTGCAGATTCTACAATTGCCAATAGCTTGTTGGGTTCGCTTGGGGCAAGTGTTAAAGCAACGCGTCCAAATGGTTTTGCAGGAAGCCCTTTGGTTAACTCCTTCCAAGTTGTACCGCCATCTACACTTTTATAAATTGCACTTCCTGGTCCGCCGGAACTAAATGAAAATGGCTGCCTTTTAAATTGCCAGGTTGTTGCATAAACAATTTCAGAATTAATAGGATCAACGGCTATATCCGCGCAACCAGTTTTTTCATCAATATATAGAATCTTATTCCATGTTTTTCCTGCATCGATTGATTTATACAAACCTCTATGAATGCCATCACTCCACAAAGGACCCGGTGCTGCAACATAAATTGTATTTGCATTTTTTGGATCGATAATAATTTTTGCAATATGTTCGGTATTTTCCAATCCTATTTTTACCCAGTTTTCGCCACCATCCTTTGTTTTATAAAGTCCATTGCCAATAGAAACTGAATTGCGCATATTACTTTCGCCTGTTCCGGCATAAACTATTTTCGGATTCTTTTGATCAATGGCCAGCGCACCAATGGATTGACAGTGCTTATCAAATATTGGTTCGAAGGAAGCGCCAGCATTAGTTGTTTTCCAAATACCGCCACCGGCAGTGCCCACATAAATTGTTTTGCCGTCATCGTTTACTCCTTCGATTGCAGAAATGCGTCCACTCATAGTTCCAGGACCTAGCCATCGAGCTTCCATCATTCCAAAAGTGGAAGAGTTTATTTGCTGTGCTCTTGTTTCTTGAATGGAAGCAATCAGAAAAAATCCAAAAAAAATTATTTTCATAGGTTTAAATTTATATCATAAAAACAACAAAACCCGATTCTTCAATCGGGCTTTCTTATTTTTTATATTTTTATTTTGCAGGTTTAAATAAGGTTGGATCAACCGGAATATTGACTTCAATTTTTGTAAAAGAAATTTCGCCACCGCCAAAACCTGACATCGAAAAAGCAAACACATATCCATTCTCCAACTTTTTATAATTACTATAAGTTTGTACAACATCTGCTTCTTGTCCGGACGCTTTTGACTTCACTACATTCTTGATAACATAATAAGAAACGGGATCGAGAAACATCGTGGACTCAACGCCGTTTTTGGAAGTTACTTTCAATTTTAAACACTCCGTTCCTTCATAATCTTCTTTTCCAATATATTCAACTTGGTGGCCTTTTTCTTTGTAATTCACTAAAAGTCCCTGCAAGTCCAATCCATCGGCAGATTCTTTTACAGCTTCTGCCGGCATGGCTTCTGCAGCAGTTTGCCCTTGAAAAGGCATGTACATCCAACCTTCTGTCAATGCATTAATTACATAACCCGACATTCCCATTACGGTAATATCGACTCTTGTTCCCACATTGTGCAACTGCGACATTTTTACCGGAATTTCCATTCCTTGAATAGCAAGATTTCCTTCCATCACAACGCTGTTCAATTGCAATAATTTTTCCTTTCCTCCATAAGCGGCGATATACTTTTCTACAATTTCGTCTGTTGTTTGTGCCCAAGAAGAAACGGCGCTCAAGAATAAAACAGCGGTGGCTATTATTAATTTTTTCATGTTGTTTTTTTTATTCGGGTTTATATTTATTACTATCTATTTTACTATTTACTTCAATTAACTCAAAAGTTACATTTCCACCAAATCCACCGGCCATGCTGGTGGTAAATGCAAAAACAAATCCATCGGTGGTTTTTTCATAATTCGAATAGTTGAAGACAACTTCGGCATTGGGATCCCTCTGCATTCCTCCACCGCCGCCAGTTCTTCCTCCACCGCCGCCACCACCTCCAGCAACAGGTTTATAACTAACTCGATTGATATAATAAGTTGAAGCATCTAAAAAATAATTCTGCTCTCGTCCATCCTGCATCGTAAGTTTTATTTTAAAACATTCTTTACCATCGATCGTTTCTTTTCCTAAGTATTCTGCTTTAATTCCTTTTGCTGCATAATTAACTAATGGCCCTTGGCAGTCCATTTCGCTGAGTTGTGTTTTGCGCCTTTCTTCCGGCATGGCTTCAAAACTTCCTCCAGATCGTGGGCTGGTTGACCATGCGCCCTCATCTGTCACTAGCATAATCATCGAACCCATTCCAAAATTGGTTTCTCTGCGAAATAATTTATTGTGTTCTTTCCAAACTTCTGTTTTTACTTCCGTTCCATTGGGAGCCGTAGCAATACCAATTGTATGAAGTGTTTGGATGGAATTTAATTTTTCCAATCCACCCATTGATTTTATATAACTATTAATAATATCATCGGCAGTTTGAGAAAATAACAAAGTAGAAATCGTTGAAAATGCTAATAAAGTAAAAATCTTTTTCATAATGATTGATTTAAAATAAGGAATCGAAATTAGTAATTAACTTCAAGTTAATAAAGAATAAAACACCTTCTTAAAAAATGACCCCTTTTTCCATAAACGGCAATTTAGTTGATATTTTTCATCAAAAAATTTATGCCGCACAGCTCCAAATAGCCAACGGAAAAATTGTTTCCATTACTAAAATTAGTGGTGAAGCAATTGCAGATCACCCCTTTCTGCTCCCCGGTTTTGTTGATAGCCATATTCATATAGAAAGCTCAATGCTGGTGCCCTCCGAGTTTGCAAAACTTGCCGTTGTGCACGGAACCGTAGCCACGGTAAGTGATCCGCACGAAATTGCCAATGTTTGTGGTTTGCTGGGTATTGAATTTATGATTGAAAACGGAAAAACAGTTCCTTTTAAATTTTACTTCGGCGCACCTAGTTGTGTGCCCGCTACAAATTTTGAAACCGCAGGTGCAATACTTGACTCCTCTGCTGTCGAAAAATTATTGCAGCGAAACGAAATTCATTACCTCAGCGAAATGATGAATTTCCCGGGTGTTTTAAATGAAGATGAGGAAGTGATGAAAAAAATTGCAGCGGCACATCGATTATTAAAACCAGTGGATGGGCATGCTCCCGGATTAATGGGTGAAGATGCAAAAAAATATATTGCCGCCGGCATTACCACCGATCATGAATGTTTTACAAGAGAAGAAGCCATGGATAAATTGCAGAATGGAATGAAAATTATTATTCGGGAAGGAAGTGCCGCAAAAAATTTTGAAGCACTGATTCTATTATTAAATGACTTCCCCAATCAAATGATGTTTTGCAGCGATGACAAACATCCCGACAGTTTAGTGCTCGGGCATATCAACCAACTCTGTGCAAGAGCAGTAGCAAAAGGAATTGATTTATTTAAAATATTAAAAGCAGCATGTGTGAATCCCGTGTTGCATTATAAATTAAATGTTGGATTGCTTCGCCAAGGCGATGCTGCGGATTTTATTGTACTAAAAGATTTGAAAAAATTTGAAGTGCTAAAAACTTTTATTGATGGCGAATTAGTAGCAGAAAATGGAGTATCAATTATCAAAACTCAAAAATCTGGTTTGATAAATAATTTTTCTTGTGCCAGAAAACAAGTTACAGATTTTGAAATGTTGTGGAAGGACGAAAAAGAAATTCCTGTAATAGAAGCATTAGATGGTCAGCTTATCACCAATAAACTTTTTGCAATACCTAAAATAATTAATCAGAAAATAGTTTCGGATGCATCGAACGATATTTTGAAAATTGTAGTAGTAAATCGATACAAAAATGCCCCTATTGCAAAAGCTTTTATTAAAAATTTTGGACTGCAGCATGGCGCCATAGCTTCCTCTGTAGCGCACGATAGCCACAATATTGTAGCCGTTGGTGTTGATGATGAAAGTATTTGCAAAGCAGTAAATTTAATTATTGAAAAACAGGGTGGCATTAGTGCTGTTAATCTAAAGAAAGCAATGATTTTAGCATTACCCGTTGCAGGATTAATGAGTAACGAAAACGGATTTAAAGTAGCAGAAGCTTATACAGCAATAGATAAAATGGCAAAAGAAATGGGATCCAAATTATCGGCACCATTTATGACTTTGTCGTTTATGGCTTTATTAGTAATCCCTCATCTTAAGTTAAGTGATGAAGGTTTATTTGATGGTGATAGCTTTTCGCTTATTGCTTAATTTTCCGATGACTACTTATACACAAAAAACATTAATATAATGTGGAAAATAGTTTGTTAATAAATTGTTAACCTGTCGTATTTTACGTGCCTAAATTTTTTTAAATGAATAAACAAATCAAAAAACAAGGTTGGCTAATCACTGCTGCTTTGTTCTTATTAACAATTAACCTATCTGCACAGGTAACTACTGCTACGCTTAGCGGTGTAGTTAAAGATGCAAAAGGTACTGCACTAGCTTCGGCTACAGTTACTGTAGCATTTCCAGATGCAGGTATTAAACAAGTATTGATAACGAAAGCTGATGGCCGATTTACGGTTCCCAACCTTAGAGTTGGTGGACCCTATAGCGTAACGGTTAATCACGTTAGCTACAAGCAATCGGTTTCAGAAGATCTTTTTCTTGAATTAGGATTAAGCAACTCTGTTGAATTTTCATTACAAGAAGCAACAGTGGAACTAAGCAATGTAACTGTTTCATCAAAATCAAAAATATTTGATGATAAAAGAACAGGAGCATCTACAAACATCAGTAACAAACAATTAAAAACTCTTCCTTCCATTTCTCGTTCTGCAGATGATTTTTTAAGACTTTCTCCTTCTGCATCTGCTAACTATAATGGAATTTCATTTGCTGGCCGTAATGGACAGTACAACAATTTTTCATTAGATGGAGCCGTTTTCAATAACCCTTTTGGATTGGATGCACCAACTCCCGGAGGACAAACTAATGCTCAACCCATTTCTTTAGATGCAATAGAACAAATACAAGTTAACCTTGCTCCGTACGACGTTACACAAGCTGGGTTTACAGGAGCTGGAATTAATACTGTTACAAAATCTGGAAGTAATAAATTTTCAGGAACTACGTATCTCTATTATCGCAACCAATCACTTACTGGAAAAAAAGTATCTGGAACAGAACTAGTAGTACCTGCTCTTAGTCAGCTCCAAGGTGGTTTTGCCTTTGGTGGTGCTTTACAAAAAGATAAACTATTTTACTTTGTAAGTTTTGAAACTGAACAACGCAGTGACGATGCTACAAGCTATGTGGCAAGAAATGCAGGAAATGCAGGAGCAACAAATACTTCAAGAGTTTTAGAATCAGATATGATTGCCGTTAAAAATATTTTGAAAACTCGTTTCAATTATGAAACAGGTGCATATCAAGGATTCACTCACAATCAAACCAATTATAAATGGTTGGCAAAATTAGACTGGAACATAAGCGATGTTCATAAATTAGCTATTACTTATAATGGATTAGATGCTACAAAGGATAAACCTGCTCACCCAAGCGCAATTGGTCGCCGTGGTCCAGATTATTCAACGTTGCAATTTCAAAATTCAGGTTATCAGATTGTAAACAAATTAAATTCTGTGGGAGCTGAATTGAAGTCCAACTTCGGTAGTAATGCAGCTAACAAACTTAGAATGGTTTATACTCAATTTAGAGATAATCGTAATCCTTTCTCTACTCCATTCCCAGTTCTTAATATTTCAAAATATGGCACTCGTTACATTGTTGCCGGACACGAGCCGTTTTCAATTCATAATGATTTAAAGCAAGACGCGATTCAAGTAACGAACGATTATACGATGTACAAAAACAATCATTCTATTACAATAGGTGGTTCTTACGAATCGTTCAAATTTGCTAACTCTTTCAATTTAACCGGTTACGGTTTTAATATGTTTTTGGGAGATGTAGACATTGCTGATTTCACAGCAAGTGCACCTACTGGAGCACCATTGTGGTTTGGTGTTTTCTCTTTAGATCAATTTAACACCTATGCTAAAAACAGGGCAACTGCAGATAAGTGGGCACTTGTGGAAATGACTGTTGGTCAATTATCAACCTATGTTCAAGATGAAATACAAGTTAATCCTAAATTAAAAGTAACCTTGGGCCTTCGTATGGACAAGCCGATTTACAGTAATGCATCTTTTACTACCCCAAATATGCAAGAAAATGTTTTTGCTCCAAACGCAGGTACATATTTAGGCTCTTTTACAACGGGAGCTCCTACAATTCAGAACACAGCCAATCTTACTTTATTTGATCAGAATGGCAGACCTGTTACAAACGGTCCAGGGAAAGATTTAGACAATACTCAACTACCCACAACTGATCCTTTACTTTCACCAAGAGTTGGATTCAATTTTGATGTAAATGGCGACAAAACTGTTCAAGTGCGTGGTGGTAGCGGACTATTTACTGGCCGTTTCCCATTTGTATGGTTAGGTAACCACATTGGCAATCCAGATGTTTCTTTTTATAACGCTACTCATAAAAACTTTCAATGGCCACAAGTATGGCGTACTAATTTTGGTACCGACTTTAAGATTCCTTCTGGAGCAATTATTTCTGCTGACGTAGCTTACACAAAAGATGTAAATGCTATGATGGTACGTAATTTTAAATTAGGAACACCTACTGGTGTGTTGAACTCAGGCACAGGTGATAAAAGAAGTATTTATTTACCTGCCAACCAAGGATCTACAAATACTTATGTATTTACAAATTCAGATGATGGTTATCAGTTCAACTTTTCTTTACAAGCACAACAAACTTTCAAGAACGGTTTGTCTGCTATGGCAGCCTATCATTTTGGCATAGCAAAAGATGCAAGCTCTATTTCTGCCGAAATTTCTAGTGATGCATTTGATCGTAACCCAATTTTGAATAATGCTAATAAAGGCGTTAATTCTAATTCACTTTATGGTAACAAGCATCGCTTAATTGTAGTTGCTTCTAAAAAGTATGATTACGGTCAAGATAATAAATGGAGTACAACTTTCTCTCTATTTAGTTCATTAACATCTGGCAGTAAGTTTGCTTATGTATATGGTGGCGATATTAATAACGATGGTACTTCTTCGAATGATTTGTTATATGTACCAACCAATTCCGAAATAGATCTTATGTCATTTACATCATTATTGGATGTAAATGGTAATGTTCAAAATCAAGCTGCACAACGCCAAGCTTTGAAAAATTTCATTGCTCAGGATAAATATCTAAGTGGTTTAAGTGGACAGTATACAGAAAAGTATGGCGGCGAAACTCCTTCCTTTAGCCAAATCGATTTACGTATACTTCAAGATTTAATTTTGAATCCAAAAACAAAACAAAGTCTTCAATTTAGTTTAGATTTTGTAAACCTTGGAAACTTTATTCACAGCAAATGGGGAGTACGTAAATATGCAACTACTTCTGGCTACTATCAGCCACTGTCTGTTTCATACAATGGCAATGCCCCAACTTATCAATTTGATCCTTCTTTAACTTCAACTTTTGTTGATAGCCCGGATCTAATGTCTCGTTGGCAAGTACAATTAGGAGTGAGATTTAACTTCTAACTTTTTGTAGAATACATTTTTAAACCCATCTCTTTTAAACGAGATGGGTTTTTTGTTTCACCTAAATAAATATAATTATTTCGTTACATTCACTCCATCAAAAAAAGTTGATATGAAACAAGTAACTGCATTTTTATGTTGCCTCAGTATTGTGTTCTGTTTATCGTCACAAACCAATAATAAGTTTTCAGCAAACAAGCAGTTTATAATTAATTCTGTTGAAAAACATCGGAATGAACTTATAGCATTAAGCGATTCCGTTTGGACTTTTGCAGAATCTGCTTTAAAAGAGAAACATTCCGCAAAAATTTTAGCTGATTATGCAGAAGCACAAGGTTTTAAAGTAACCCGTGGTGTAGCCGAAATGCCTACAGCTTTTATTGCTGAGTTTGGAAGCGGAAAGCCTATAATTGGTATTATGGGAGAATATGATGCTCTCCCCGGACTTTCTCAAAAAGCACAACCCGAAAAAAAATTTCTTAAAGATGGAGCTGCTGGACATGGTTGCGGACATAATATGTTTGGTCCCGGAAGCCTTGGTGCTGCAGTTGCAATAAAAGAATTAATTGCTGCAGGAAAATTAAAAGGAACGATTCGTTTTTATGGCACACCGGCTGAGGAAGATGTTGGTGGAAAAATTTATATGGCAAGAGCTGGTTTGTTTAACGACCTCGATGTTTGTCTCGATTGGCATCCGAGTTATGAAACAACTGCTAATATGCAAAGTAGCCAAGCATTAATTGGCTATGTTTTGGAATTCACCGGAAAAAGTGCCCATGCAGCTTTTGATCCTTGGAATGGTAGAAGTGCTTTGGATGGAGCCGAATTATTTACTGCAGGCATTAATATGCTGCGTGAACATATCAAACCCACTGTTCGCATCCATTATGTTTATAAAGAAGCCGGAAATGTACCGAACGTAATTCCCGATCGTGCAAGTGTTTGGTTTTGGATTAGAGATTCCAAAAGAAATGGAGTTGCTGATGTAGAAAAAAGAGTTTTCGATATTGCAAAAGGTGCAGCACTAATGGCCGGTGTTACTTATAAAATGAATTTAGTAACCGGTGATTATGAAATATTAATAAATGAAACAGGTGCAAAAGCATTGCAGACAAATCTCGAACAAATGGATAGTATTGTTTACACCAATGACGAAATTGCTTTCGCTAAAAAAATTATGCAAGAAGCAGAACTTCCTTTCTCGGGCATAAAGGGAAATGTAAAACCACTGGAGAAAACAAAATCCGATCCCGATGGAGGTAGTACCGATGTGGGTGATATAAGTTGGGTAGTTCCAGAAATATCATTAAATGTTACAACCGCACCCTACAATGCTCCTTGGCATTCGTGGGTAGTAGTGGCTTGTGGAGGAATGAGTATTGGACATAAAGGAATGCTGTATGCCGCCAAAGGATTGGGAACAACAATGGTTGACCTATTTGAAAGTGAAAAATTAAGACAGGATATTCGTAAAGAATTTGATTTACGAAAAGGATCCGAAATATGGAAAGCGCTTTTGCCCGATGGACCACCTGTTTTGCCAAAAGAGTAAAAAATATCTTTTAATTTTGTACTAACTATTTTTTACCAAATTGCTCACTACATAATTAATACTCTACTTTTCATGATTATCAATCTCAGTCAACAACATAGTCTTATCAGTAATTGGATTAGCGAAATTAGAGATGTAAGTATTCAACAAGATCGGATGCGCTTTCGTACTAATCTGGAGCGAATTGGAGAAATTGCTGCGTATGAAATAAGTAAGGTTTTACCTTTTGTAGAAAAAGAAGTTGAAACACAACTTGGCATTGCTAAAAGCAAAGTCTTATTAGAACAACCTATTTTGACAACTATTTTAAGAGCAGGGCTCCCCATGCATCAAGGATTGTTGAATTATTTTGACAAAGCAGATAGTGCTTTTGTTGCTGCTTATCGCAAACATGAAAAAGACGGTTCTTTTCAAATTAGTTTAGAATATTTGAGCAGCCCCGATTTGGAAAACAGAATTCTTATCATTTCCGATCCTATGTTAGCAACCGGTGCTTCCTTGGTGAAAACAATCAAATGTTTGAAAGATGAAGGCAAACCAAAAGAGATTCATATAGTTGCAGCAATAGCCTGCAGCGTAGGAATAGAATACGTAAAAAGAGAGGAACCAACCGTTACTATTTGGTGCGGCGATATTGATGAAGAGTTGACAGCAAAAAATTATATTGTCCCTGGTTTGGGCGATGCAGGCGATTTAGCTTATGGCTCCAAAAGACAGAATTAATATTAAGAATTAACTTTTTAACGCCTTTAAATAATTGTATTTTTAATACTCTACTTTTTATAAATGAAAAAAATATTTATTCTTTTATTGGCCACTTGTTTAGGAAGAGAAGTGATAGCTCAAGATCCCAATTTTTCTCAATTTTTTGCATCCCCACTAACCATGAATCCTGCTGCTACCGGAAAATTTGATGGCGTTTATAGAGTTGCTGGAAATTATAGAAATCAATGGCCTACTATTAATAATGCTTTTACAACATCAACTATTTCCGCCGATTTCCATTTACTAAAAAATGCGTTACCTGAAATTGACCGTTGGGGAATTGGGGTATTAGGTTTTAGCGATAAGAACGGAAACGGAGCATTAACTAATAATCATTTTGCACTTTCTACTGCGTATCACAAAGGTCTCGATGAAAACGGTTTTCATCAAATAGGTGTAGGATTTCAAGGATCTTATACGGATAAAAGATTGGATATTTCTAAACTTGACTTTGAAGATGAATTGACCGCATTGGGATTCACCGGTGTTACAAATGAGGTTTTTAATCAAAATGATTTATCCGTAAAATATTTTGATTTAAATGCAGGCATTTTATACAACGGCTCTACAAATGGGGACAATAATTTTTACTTTGGTGCTTCAATGTATCATATTAATAGACCTAAAGAAACTTTTCAAGGCGGACAATTTTATTTGAATACAAGAACTACACTACAAGCTGGTGCCCGGCTTCCCGTTGGTGCATTCAACGCTATTCACTTAAGCGCAAATTATAGCACTCAAGCCAACGCTACTAATTTGATGTTTGGCGGTGCGTTTGCAATCAATCTCAATTCAAGCGATGATCATCCAACTAATTTCTATTTCGGATCTTGGACTAGAATAAATAATGTTACCGATGCAGTGATCCCATACATTGGACTTGAGTTTGGCGACTTTCATTTTGGTGCTACTTATGATATAAATATTTCTAGTCTTCAGGCCGCATCCAATCTTCGTGGCGGTACAGAAATTTCTATGATTTTTATAAAACAACCCGTTAACCGAGATTTGAAAAAATTAAACTGCCCTAAATTTTAATCTCTTCCACTTTTTTGTACGATCACTAATTCATCTAGAATCTTGATTCCTATCGGTTAATAATTATATTTACTCAACTTTTATGCTCAAGGAAATAGTCATAGCATTTCAATCCTATGCCGAAGCCCATCGCTTTATTTATAAGCATCGTCTTTGGAAATGGATAGTGATTCCCGGAATTCTCTATGCCCTCCTTTTTGCAATTAGCATGTATTTTTTTGGTAAAACATCTACAGCAGCCATTGAATATTTAACAACCACAACAGGGCTTGATCAGTGGCTTCAAAAATTTAAAAATAGTTGGTTAGGTTTTTTATTCACGTTTGCGGGAATAATGCTATGGTTAACTCAAATGCTATTTTATTTTTCATTATTTAAATATCTATTTTTAATTATCGGCTCTCCCGTATTTGCCTATTTAAGCGAAAAAACCGCATCGATAATGGAGGGAAAAGATTATACTTTTAGCTTTTCGCAGTTGATGAAAGATGCACTTCGTGGCATGAAACTATCATTGAGAAATACTGTCTGGCAAACTGTTTATTTAATTGGACTTATTATACTTGCCTTCATTCCTGTAATTGGCTGGATTACGCCATTGATAGCACTTTTCACAGAATGCTTTTATTACGGATTTTCGATGATCGACTATAGTTTCGAAAGACAAAAATTATCATCTGCACAAAGTATTCGTTTCATCAATCAACACAAAGGGCTGGCAATAGGCAATGGAATAGTTTTTTATTTGATGCATGGCTTTTTAATTATCGGATGGGTATTAGCGCCGGCTTATGCAGTCATTGCAGCTACATTAAGTTTATATAAAATAAAACAATATGTCTGAGGCAGTAGTTTATCTAATTCCTTCATTACTTTCAGAAAATGGGATTCATGCCCTGCCAGGTTCTATTAAAAATGTGCTCGAAAAATGTCAAGTATTATTTGTAGAAAACGAGCGTACATCTCGACGATTCTTAAAAAAAATATCAAAAGATTTTATAATCGACAACTTTGAATGGCATACCATGTTGCAAGATTCTGCTACAGCTGAATGCTTTAGAAAAAAAATAAAAGAATCTAAAATAATAGGTATTATAAGCGAAGCAGGTTGCCCCGGCATTGCAGATCCCGGACAGGAATTGGTGGCCCTTGCTCAAGAAATGAATGTGGCTGTAAAGCCATTGGTTGGGCCTAATTCCATATTACTAGCATTAATGGCGAGTGGAATGAATGGCCAGCAATTTCAATTTTTAGGTTACCTCCCTATTCAAGAACTTGACAGAATTCGATCCCTAAAAGAAATGGAAATCGAATCTATTAAGAAAAAATGCAGTCAAATTTTTATTGAAACTCCTTATCGCAATATGCAAATGTTTGAAACTATTTTAAAAACAGCAAAACCTACAACTAGACTTTGCATTGCAGTTGAATTAACCGGAGAAAAAGAATGGATAAAAACTATGTCGATCACCGATTGGAAAAAACTCAAACCTTCATTACATAAACGACCGGCAATTTTTATTTTACAAGCAACTAACTAAAAATAATTAACGGGAATATCAATTTTCTGAATCCCTTCTTAATTACAACCCGTATTTATCAATCAGATAAATTAATGCCGCCATATTGATGGCGCCCAGTTCAAGTTCCCGTTTGTTTACATTTTCAAATACATCATTTCGTGCATGATGCAAATCAAAATATCGCTGCGAATCAGGCGAAAGGCCGGCAAGAGGTGTTCCAAATGCTCTATTTAATGGGCCAATATCTGCGCCACCGCCACCGCGTGTAAATTCACTACAACCATAAGGGGCAATCAAATTTTTCCATTTCATTACTTTTTCAAATTTTTCATCATTCATTGTAAAACCAAATGCCCGAGGTGTAAAACCACCGGCATCGCTTTCCAAAGCAAAAATGTGATTTTCATTTTTCGTTTTTGCTTCTTCGGCATATTTCGTACTTCCTCGCAAACCATTTTCTTCGTTGGCAAATAATACAAATCGAATGGTTCGCTTGGGCTGATAGTTCACTG
>SCVJ01000014.1 GCA_004322425.1 Chitinophagaceae bacterium | reverse complement strand
ATTGACGATTTGATGAATGCTGTTGATACTTTTATTCCATTACCTCCTCGTCCAGTTGATCAAGCATTTTTGATGAGTGTTGAAGATGTGTTTTCAATTACTGGCCGTGGTACAGTAGCTACTGGTCGTATTGAGAGAGGTAGAGTAAAAACCGGAGAAGCCGTTGAGTTAGTTGGATTAGTTGAAACACCACTTACTTCAACTGTAACCGGCGTAGAAATGTTCCGTAAAATTCTTGATGAAGGTGAAGCAGGTGATAATGCAGGATTATTATTACGCGGTATTGAAAAGAAAGATATTCGTCGTGGTATGGTTATTTGCAAACCCGGTTCAATTACACCTCATACAGAATTTAAAGCAGAGGTTTATGTACTAAGCAAAGAAGAAGGTGGACGTCATACTCCATTCTTTAATAAATATCGTCCTCAGTTTTATTTCCGGACTACAGACGTAACAGGTGAAGTAGAATTGCAATCAGGAACAGAAATGGTTATGCCTGGCGATAATACATCACTTACCATCAAATTAATTCAACCAATTGCAATGGAGAAAGGATTGAAATTTGCAATTCGTGAGGGTGGTCGTACAGTAGGAGCAGGACAAGTAACTGATATTCTGAAGTAAGAAAGACTATAGTAATTTTGCAATTAGCTAATTGGCAAATTTGCTGATTAGCTAATTGCACTTACGGGCATGGTGCAACGGCAGCATACGGGTCTCCAAAACCCTTGATCTAGGTTCGAATCCTAGTGCCCGTGCTCTTAAAGTTGATTAAAAATTGAACAATATTTTGGAAATAATATAATTACGACTATGAATAAAATTTCAACTTACTTCAAGGAGTCTTATAGAGAGTTACTTGAAAAAGTAACCTGGCCTACTTGGAATCAACTTCAGCAATCAACTATGATTGTGATTGTGGCAACACTTTTAATAACAGCATTAGTTTGGGTAATGGATTCATTAACCAACGGAGGGTTAAAATTTATTTATAATCTTTATTAAAATGGAAATTACAAACACACAAGCTGCCAACAATGTTGAAACCAAGTGGTATGTGCTTCGCGTTGTAAGCGGAAAAGAAAAGAAAGTAAAAGAATATCTCGACAAAGAAATTACTCGTAATGGTTGGAATAATATTGTAAAACAAATTTTTTTACCTGTAGAAAAAGTTTACAAAGTACAAAATGGGAAAAAAGTTATGCGAGAGCGTAATTATTATCCCGGTTATGTAATGGTGGAAGTTGAAGGCGGAAAATTTTCTGATGAGTTAAAGGACACTTTCAAAAATGCTTCTAACGTTATTCATTTTCTTGGAAAAGAACATCCTATTGCCTTACGTAAGGTTGAAGTAAATAAAATGCTCGGCAAGATGGATGAGATGGCGGAAGCGGGTGGCTTAAGCATGAGTGAGCCTTTCATTGTGGGTGAAACTATTAAAATTATTGAAGGTCCATTTAACGACTTTAATGGCACTATTGAAGAAGTAAATGAAGAAAAGAAAAAATTAAAGGTGACAGTTAAAATTTTCGGTCGAGCTACTCCCGTTGAGCTTAATTATATGCAAGTTGAAAAGTTAAGTTAATCGGCAAAAAATAAAATTTTCAGAAAAGCAATTCACATCGAATTGCTTTTTTACTTTTATACCATGTTTAAGAAGTTATTGTTTGTACTCATCTATCTTTTCTCGTGGATATTTTTCTTCGAGCTAGCTCGTGTTTATTTTCTAATTTATGAGTGGCAATTTAGTCGTCAGCTAAGCTTTCCATTGATTTTACAAACTATGGCACATGGGTTAAAAATGGATATTGCCATGGCTTCGTATGTAACTTTTGTTCCTTGTTTGATGATATTGGTTAGTATCTTAAGTCCAATTTTTCGAAAAGGAATTAGCTATACAATTTACACAGGTTGTACTCTGTTTGTAATACTTTTTTTGATAATCGTTGACGCAGAATTATATAAAGAATGGGGAAGTAGGATTGATTTTACTCCTATAAAATATCTATCTAGTCCTGCAGAAATGTGGGCTTCCATAAGTCACTTACCAATATTTTGGTTTATAGCTTTTTTTATTATTGTATTATATTTTTTATTCCTACTAGCTAGAAAAATAATAAAAAGTTCAATCGTGCTATTACAAAATCGCGAGAAGAAATTTGTTCAAGCACTAGCCATGTTGTTTCTAATAATTTGCTTGATTGTGCCCGCTAGAGGTGGTATTCAATTGGCGCCAATAAACCACAGTAGCGTTTACTTCAGTAATAGCCAGTTTGCAAACAATGCAGCCATAAATGCATCTTGGAATTTTATATATTCTATAATGATGTCAAAGAGATTGGATCATAATAATTATAAATATATGGATGGGAACGTGGCAAAGAAAATTACTCAACCATTGTTTACAAATGAAAATAAGATAAGGCAAATAATAAAAGTTACTGATTCAATAAAAGCCAATGTGATAATTATTATATGGGAAAGTTTTTCTGAAAAGGTGATAGGTAAATATGTTGATGGGAAACTTGTTGTTCCAAATTTTGAAAAGTTAATAGCGGAAGGAGTTTATTTCAATAACTGTTATGCTTCAGGAGATAGAACAGACAAGGGTTTAAGTGCAGTTTTAAGTGGATATCCAGCTATGCCAAAAGGGTCTATTATTAATCATCCTGAAAAGTCAGGGAAGTTATCGGGAATAGGAAAGATATTTTTTGAAAATAAATATGAAACAAGTTTTTATTATGGAGGAGAACCTGAATTTGCAAATATTAAAACTTATTTACTATCACAAAAGTTTCAACAGTTGGTTACAAAAAATGATTTTCATAAATCAGATATGAATTCAAAATGGGGAGTGCATGACGATGTTATGGCAAAACGATTTAGTAGAGACATTCCCAAAATGAAAGAACCATTTTTTGCAACTTGGTTAACACTCAGCAGCCATGAGCCTTTTGAAATTCCAACAAAGGGTGCATTTGCTGGAGATGAAGCAGAAACAAAGTATCTTAATTCCCTTCATTATACGGACTCTTGTGTGAATGAAGTAATTGCAAAACTTAAAAAAACGCCACAGTGGAAAAATACAGCAGTTATAATTGTTGGCGATCATGGTCATCACTTAACTGCAAATGGAATTAAAGTAGATGCTTTTCGAATTCCACTTTTGTGGCTGGGAGGTGCGGTTGAAAATACAAATGAAAGCATTACAAAAGTTGTAAGTCAATTGGATATTGCAAAAAGTCTCGTTCAGCAACTAAATTTCAAAACAAGTGCTTTTTCATTCAGTAGAAATTTGTTTGATTCAACTACAAGGCCATGGAGTTTTTTCACCTTTAATGATGGGATTGGGTTTGTAACAGACAGCAGTCGATTACTTTTTGATAATGTAGGTAAAAAAACAATTTTTAAAGAAGGTAAAACAAACAATCAAAATGCCGAAATTGCAAAAGCATTAATGCAAATTCAGTATACCAATTTTTTGAAGCAGTAGTAATTTCAAAAAAAGTTGTAAACTATTTCGTACTTACCCTTATCTTTGCCGCCCAAATTAGTTCTTTAGAAGTCCGTATAGGCGGACATGAGGAATTTGGGAGTCTTAAGAAATTAAGACGCCAGTACCAATAAATCAATAATAATGGCAAAAGAAATTTCAGGCTATGTAAAGCTTCAGTGCAAGGGTGGTCAAGCTAACCCGGCACCTCCAATAGGTCCTGCGTTAGGTTCCAAGGGAATCAACATCATGGAATTTTGTAAACAATTCAATGCTCGCACGCAAGATAAAGCGGGCAAAGTACTTCCTGTTTTAATTACAGTTTATACAGATAAAAGTTTTGATTTTATTATCAAAACTCCACCCGCAGCTGTTCAGTTGTTGGAAGCATCAAAATTACAAAGTGGCTCCAAAGAGCCTAATCGTGATAAAGTAGGAAAAGTATCTTGGGTACAAGTAGAAGCTATTGCAAAAGATAAAATGCCCGACTTAAACTGTTTTACTATTGAAAGTGCGATGCAAATGGTTGCTGGTACTGCTCGTAGTATGGGTATTACTGTTGAAGGTAAAGCACCCTGGGAAAACTAATTGCATCAATATTTAAAACTAATTACATGGCATTCGTTAGTAAAAAAAGAAAAACTATTGCATCAAAAGTAGAGTCGAATAAAATATACTCTCTTAAAGATGCATCTTCGCTTGTAAAAGAAATTTCAACTTGTAAATTCGACGCCTCCGTTGATTTACACATTCGATTGGGTGTTGATCCTAAGAAAGCAGATCAAGCTATTCGCGGAACGGTTACTCTTCCACACGGAACTGGTAAAACTAAAAAAGTACTTGTTCTTTGTACACCTGAGAAAGAAGCAGAAGCAAAAAGCGCTGGTGCTGATTTTGTTGGTCTTGAAGAATACATTACAAAAATTGAAAGCGGTTGGGTAGATGTAGATGTAATTATTGCTACGCCAAGCGTAATGCCAAAAATTGGTAAGCTAGGAAAGGTTTTAGGACCACGTAACTTAATGCCAAATCCTAAAACTGGAACCGTGAGTAATGATGTTGTTGCTGCCGTTAACGAAGTTAAAAAAGGTAAAATTGCTTTTAAAATAGATAAAGCAGGAATCATTCATGCTTCTATTGGACGGGTAAGTTTTGGAGCAGAAAAAATTGCAGAAAATAGTCAAGAGTTACTAAATGCAATTATCAAAGCTAAGCCATCAACTGCTAAAGGTATTTATCTAAAAGGCATTAGCATGGCAAGTACCATGAGCCCAGGTATTGCAATTGATACAAAAGGGTTTGTTCATTAATAATAACAGGTCGGTTTAAAAAATAATCATCATGACGAAAGAACAAAAAAGCGAAATAATTGAGTTACTGAAAGGGAAGTTTTCTCAATACAGTAATTTTTATGTTACTGATACCGAATCATTAACTGTTGACCAAGTTGGTAAATTGCGCCGTGCTTGTTTTAATAAGCAAGTGGAAATGAAGGTTGCAAAAAATACGCTTATAAAAAAAGCATTGGAATCGTTAAACGAAGAGAAATATAAGGGTGTTATTGATTCTTTGCATAAGGTTACTGCATTAATGTTTTCTGAAAATCCAAAGAGCCCTGCACTTATTATTAGTGCATTCCGCAAAGAAGCAAAAAGTGAAAAACCTGTTTTGAAAGCAGCTTTTATCAATGGTGATGTTTATAGCGGAGATAATCAATTAATAGTTTTAACAAAAATTAAAACTAAAAACGAACTTATCGGCGAGGTTATTGGTTTGTTACAATCACCAGCGAAACGTGTTATCGCTGCTTTGTTACAAAATGCAGAGAAAAAAGCAGAAACGGTTACTGCAGAATAAATAAAATACATGCCAAGTATAATTGGCACAACATAAAAACCCAGGCCTGAGGGAAAATAAAGGCAAAATTTTTTTAATCATCCGCCGGAGACCCCCAATTGGGACGAAGAAGGTGGTAAAAATTTAAATCAAATGGCAGACGTAAAAGCATTAGCAGAAAGCCTTGTAGGCTTAACAGTAAAAGAAGTTCAAGAATTAGCAGACTTCTTAAAATCAGAATACGGTATTGAACCAGCAGCAGCCGCTGTTGTAATGAGCAGTGGTGGTGATGGTGGTGGTGCAGTAGTTGAAGAAAAAACATCCTTCAACGTAATCTTAAAAAGCGGTGGTGCTTCTAAATTGGCAGTTGTAAAAGTAGTTAAAGACTTGACTGGCCTTGGTTTGAAGGAATCAAAAGAATTAGTTGATGGTGCTCCGAAACCAATTAAAGAAGGCGTGTCAAAAGCAGAAGCTGATGATATTGCCACTAAGTTGAAAGATGCCGGTGCTGATGTTGAGATTGTTTAATTGCTAGAAATTAAAAATTTACAAACCCTTCGAACTTTTCGGAGGGTTTTTTTATTCCACTATTAAATAAGGAGAAATTTTATTAAATAATTCTTCAGAAATTGAAATTATTTTTTTAAGATCATCAAGTGAATTGAAAAGACCGTGTTGATTTCTATAAGCTACAATGGTTTGTGCAAGGTTCCATCGAATGTAAGGATGTACTTTTAACTCATCCACAGTGGCAGTATTGATATTTATTTTTTTTATTGTTTCAGTTTCAAATTTCAGGAGAGGTTTTATTGTTTGAAATGTAGAATCGGATAATCCATAAGTTTCGCTGACTTGAACAACAGAATAAAATCCTCCCAATTTTTCTCTGAAATTTATAATTCGTACAGCAAGTTTACTGCCAATTCCTGGTAAAGAAATAAAACCATTTGAATCTGCTGTATTGATATCAATTACTTCGTACCTGCGAACAGTAAAGGGTTTGGGCTTTGATGACGATTCATTGGAATGACTATTATTGGGAGCAATAATTTTTTTACTTTCTATTTTTATAAAAGGCTCTAATCGTTCATATTCTTCTTGTCGAAGTCCGTAAATTTTTTTTAAGTCTTCTGGCTTGTAAAAATATCCGCCTTTTGAAATATAGTTTTGAATCGTTTTTATCGTCTTGTTTTTCAATCCCATTTTTTGCCAATCATTTTCTGAAATAGTATTGGGATCAAAATAAAATAGTGTAAATTTTTTTGGTTGAGGTTCAGATTTAGCAGAGGGCTCAAAATAAGTTGATGATGATTCTGAGTCAGTAGTTTTAATTTTTAACTTTTGTACTTCATTGAACCAACTGGTATCGATTAATGAGCTTGTCAAATTTTGTTTTGAATTCAAATAATTGGGTGCAAATGCAATAGCAATAATTAATAGGATGATGCAAATAATACCGATTCTTTCCTTTCGAGTAAACATCAAATACTCCTGTATAAAATTCTTAATTGACATAAAATAATTTTTAAAGCTAACATCAATTAAATTCCTAAAAAATACCCTATTAGTAGTACGCTATTGGCAAGATTTTTGATAGGATATTTTTCTTGGTTTTAAACCAAAAACTCTTACCTTTGCAATCCTTTTATTTTGTGCAAATTATTCAGACGTTTCAAATTATGGTTAAGTAACTGACCTTCAACAACTTTTCTTTGGTAACAGAGAAAGGATGTGGAAGTATTTGTACGTCTTTAAATGTTGAAAAACCTGTAATTACGCCTATGTCTTCTACAAAAATGAATCGCAGGGTTGATTTTGGTAAAATTAAACACCTTGCCAGTGCCCCTGATTTGCTTGACATTCAGATTCAATCTTTCAAAGATTTTTTTCAACTGGAAACAACTCCTGACAAACGAAATGTAGAAGGATTGTTTCGTGTATTTAAAGAAAATTTCCCGATCAATGATACGCGGAATATTTTCATGTTAGAGTTTTTAGATTATTTTATTGATCCGCCACGCTATACAATTGAAGAATGTATGGAGCGTGGATTAACTTATGCACTTCCATTGAAAGCGAAACTTCGGTTGAGCTGTAATGATGAAGAGCATGTGGACTTTCAAACAATTGTTCAGGACGTGTTTCTTGGAAACATTCCTTACATGACACCTCGAGGAACTTTTGTTATCAATGGTTCTGAAAGAGTTGTTGTATCTCAATTGCATCGTTCACCTGGTGTATTCTTTGGACAATCTACTCATCCAAATGGAACTCGAATTTATTCTGCTCGAGTTATTCCTTTCAAAGGAGCTTGGATGGAATTTGCAACAGACATCAATAATGTGATGTATGCATACATAGATCGTAAAAAGAAGTTTCCTGTAACTACATTACTTCGTGCTATTGGTTACGATACTGATAAAGCCATTCTTGAATTGTTTGGTATGGCCGATGAAGTAAATGCCGACAGTAAGAGTTTAAAAAAATATATTGGAAGAAGACTTGCAGCTCGTGTATTAAAAAGTTGGGTTGAAGATTTTGTTGATGAAGATACCGGTGAAGTTGTATCTATTGAAAGAAATGAAATTGTATTGGAGCGCGATTCAGTTTTGGATGAAGAAGCGATTAGTTTGGTTTCAGAAATGGATGTCAAAACTTTGTTTATCCAAAAAGAAGACGTTGGTGGCGACTTTGCTATCATTTACAATACGCTAAATAAAGATACTTCCAATAGCGAATTGGAAGCCGTGCAACATATCTATCGTCAATTGCGCGGAACAGATGCTCCGGATAATGAAACTGCAAGAGGAATAATTGATAAATTATTTTTTAGTGATAAGCGATATGATTTGGGAGAAGTGGGTAGGTATAAAATCAATCGCAAACTTGGGTTTGTAAATCCTAAGCATCAAAAAACGCTGACTAAAGCCGACATTATTGAAATTGTAAAATATCTAGTTCGTTTAACAAACGGTAAAGCAGAGATTGATGATATTGATCATTTGAGCAATCGTCGTGTTCGTACAGTTGGCGAGCAGTTGTATGCTCAATTTGGTGTTGGTCTTGCTCGTATGGCAAGAACTATTCGCGAGAGAATGAACGTGAGAGATAATGAAGTATTTACTCCTGTCGACTTAATTAATGCAAGAACACTTTCTTCTGTAATTAATTCGTTTTTCGGAACGTCTCAGCTATCACAATTTTTAGATCAAACTAATCCGCTGAGTGAGTTAACGCACAAGCGTCGTATATCTGCACTAGGGCCAGGTGGTTTAAGTAGAGAGCGTGCAGGCTTTGAAGTTCGTGATGTTCACTATTCTCATTATGGAAGACTTTGTACAATTGAAACTCCGGAAGGACCAAACATTGGTTTGATATCTACACTTTGTGTACATGCCAAAATTAATCCTCTTGGATTCATTGAAACCCCGTACAGAAAAGTAGAGGATGGCAAAGTGAATATGTCGCAATTAATATTCTTAAATGCTGAACAAGAAGATTCTGCTAAAATTGCGCAAGCCAATTCTTCATTGGATGTAAACGGAAAATTGGTAGAAGATAAAGTATTGAGCCGTGTAACCGGCGATTTCCCGCTATTAGAAAAGAAGGATGTGGAATATATGGATGTAGCTCCCAATCAAATTGTGGGATTAAGCGCATCGTTGATTCCTTTTCTTGAACACGATGATGCCAACCGGGCTTTGATGGGAAGTAACATGCAACGTCAAGCCGTACCACTACTTCGCCCCGATGATCCTATTGTAGGAACGGGCTTAGAGGGAAAAGCTGCACGCGATGCAAGAATTCAAATTCACTCAAGTGGTAATGGTACCGTTGAGTATGTTGATGCAACTGAAATTCATGTACGATATAATCGGGATGAGCAAGATAAGTTAGTAAGTTTTGAAGATGATTTGGTTGTTTACAAACTAACCAAGTTTATCAAAACAAACCAGGAAACATCTATCAACTTAAAACCGGCTGTTAAGAAAGGACAAAAAGTAAAAAAAGGAGATTTTCTTACTGAAGGTTATGCTGTAAAAGATGGAGAACTTGCTTTAGGTAAAAATCTTAAAGTAGCCTTCATGCCTTGGAAGGGGTACAACTTTGAAGATGCCATTGTAATTAGTGAAAGAGTGGTTAGTGAAGATATGTTCACCTCTATTCACGTTTCTGAATATGAATTAGAAGTTCGGGATACCAAATTGGGAGAAGAAGAATTAACTTCCGACATCCCTAATGTTTCCGAGGAAGCTACCAAAGATTTGGATGAAAATGGTATTATCCGTATTGGTGCTCAAATAAACGAAGGCGATATCATTATTGGAAAAATTACTCCTAAAGGAGAAAGTGATCCAACACCCGAGGAAAAATTATTACGTGCCATCTTTGGCGATAAAGCCGGTGATGCAAAAGATGCATCTTTGAAAGCACCCAATGGTGTTGAAGGAGTTGTCATCGATAAAAAACTTTTCCAACGGGCTCAAAAAGATAAGACCTCTAAACTTAAAGAAAAAGCATCCCTTGAGCGAATTGAAAAAGTTCACGAAAAAAATGAAATAGATTTAATGGAGTTGCTTCAAGAAAAATTGCAACAATTATTAAATGATAAAACAAGTGCCGGTGTTGCAAATACATTTGGAGAAGTTCAAATTGCAAAAGGAACAAAGTTTAATGCTAAAAACCTTTCACAATTAGATATTCAAAATATCAATCCACTTCATTGGTCAGGCGATAAAAAAGTAGATGATCAGATCAATACACTTTTGCATAACTACACGATAAAGTTCAACGAAGAGTTGGGACGTTATAAGCGTGAAAAATTCAATATCAGTATTGGTGATGAATTACCTGCAGGTGTAGTAAAATTGGCGAAGGTTTATTTAGCTGTAAAAAGGAAATTAAAAGTTGGTGATAAAATGGCGGGTCGTCACGGAAACAAAGGTATTGTTGCCAAGATTGTTCGTGCAGAAGATATGCCATTCCTTGAAGATGGAACACCAGTTGATATTGTATTAAATCCATTGGGTGTACCAAGTCGTATGAACCTCGGTCAAATTTATGAAACCATTCTTGGTTGGACAGGGCAGAAATTGGGTATGAAATTTTCAACACCAATTTTTGACGGGGCATCAGTTGATGAAATTGCAGATTATTGCAAACAAGCCGATATACCAATGTATGGCCATACGTATTTATATGATGGCGAAACAGGAGAGCGTTTCCACCAAAAAGCAACAGTAGGAATTATTTATGTAATTAAACTTCACCACATGGTGGACGATAAAATGCATGCTCGTTCTATTGGACCATACAGTCTTATTACCCAACAACCTTTGGGTGGTAAAGCACAGTTTGGAGGTCAGCGATTTGGAGAAATGGAAGTATGGGCTTTAGAAGCATACGGTGCTTCTAATATTTTACAGGAATTATTAACAATTAAATCCGATGATATTATTGGCCGTGCAAAAGCCTATGAAAGCATCGTGAAAGGTGATAATATTCCTCGCCCAGGTATTCCTGAATCGTTCAATGTGTTGGTACATGAGTTAAGAGGTTTAGGTCTTAACTTAAAATTTGAATAAAGTGCAACGTATTATTTTTTAAAAAGATTTTTAAGAAACTTTAATAATTTTTAATGAAAAGAGATACCCATCAAAAAATAGCTTTTTCAAAAATTACAATTGGATTGGCATCGCCCGATTCAATTCTTGAAAAAAGTAGTGGTGAAATATTAAAACCCGAAACTATTAACTATCGTACTTACAAACCTGAAAGAGATGGTTTGTTTTGCGAAAGAATTTTTGGGCCAGTAAAAGATTTTGAATGTGCTTGTGGAAAATATAAGCGTATTCGGTATAAGGGAATTGTGTGTGATCGTTGCGGTGTAGAAGTAACTGAAAAAAAAGTTAGAAGAGAAAGAATCGGCCATATTAAATTAGTTGTACCCGTTGTTCATATTTGGTACTTCAAATCTTTACCAAACAAAATTGGCTATTTGTTGGGCGTGAGTTCCAAAAAATTAGAAACAATAGTTTATTACGAAAGATTTGCTGTTATTCAAGCCGGTGTAGCAGAAGATTTAATCCGTCAAAAATCAAACTTAAAAGACTCTGAAAGTACGCACCAAGCATTACTTACAGAGGAAGAGTATTTAGATATTTTAGATACTTTGCCAAAAGATAATCAACATTTACCCGATGAAGATCCCAATAAGTTTATTGCAAAAATGGGAGCAGAGGCTGTTCATGATTTATTGCAACGTATAGATTTGGATCAATTATCATTTGATTTGCGTCATGCAGCGGCAAATGAAACATCACAACAAAGAAAAGCAGAAGCATTAAAAAGATTGAGTGTTGTGGAAGCATTTAGAGATGCAAATACTCGTATCAACAATCGTCCGGAGTGGATGGTAATGCAATATATTCCTGTCATTCCACCAGAGCTTCGTCCATTAGTTCCATTGGATGGGGGAAGATTTGCTTCTTCTGATTTGAATGATTTATATCGTCGTGTAATAATTCGTAACAATCGTTTAAAAAGATTGCTTGACATTAAAGCACCCGAAGTTATTTTGCGCAATGAAAAGAGAATGTTGCAAGAAGCGATTGATTCTTTGTTTGATAATTCAAGAAAATCAAGTGCTGTAAAAGCAGAAGGTGGCCGTGCATTAAAATCACTAAGTGATGTATTAAAAGGAAAGCAAGGGCGATTCCGTCAAAACCTATTAGGAAAGCGAGTTGATTATTCTGGTCGTTCTGTAATTGTTGTTGGACCCGAATTAAAATTACACGAATGTGGTTTACCGAAAGATATGGCAGCAGAGCTTTTCAAGCCATTTATTATTCGTAAACTAATTGAAAGAGGAATAGTTAAAACGGTAAAAAGTGCTAGAAAATTAGTTGATCAAAAAGAAGCAATCGTTTGGGATATTCTTGAAAATATTTTGAAAGGGCATCCAGTTTTGTTGAACAGAGCCCCCACACTTCATAGACTTTCTATTCAAGCATTTCAACCAAAATTGATTGAAGGCAAAGCAATTCAATTGCATCCATTAGTTACAGCAGCATTTAACGCTGACTTTGATGGTGACCAAATGGCTGTTCACGTTCCACTAAGCCATGCATCAATTTTGGAAGCACAACTATTAATGTTGTCTTCACATAATATTCTAAATCCACAAAATGGTACGCCCATTACACTTCCTTCACAGGACATGGTGTTGGGATTATACTATTTAACAAAAGGTAAAAAAAGTACAGAAACTGAAAAGTTGAAAGGCGAAAACATGCGCTTCTATAATTCAAGCGAAGTTATAATTGCCTACAATGAGAAAAAAGTGGATCTGCACGCTTGGATAAAAGTAAAAGCAAACGTTCGCGAAAAAGGAGAATTGATTAATAAGTTAATCGAAACAACCGTTGGTCGTGTTATTTTCAATCAACATGTTCCCGGTGAAGTAGGTTTTGTTAATGCACTTCTTACAAAAAGAAATTTACGAGAAATTATTGGCGACATTATCAAGATTACCAATATTCCAAAAACTGTAAATTTTTTGGATAATATGAAACAACTAGGTTTTAGAACAGCTTTCCAAGGTGGTTTATCCTTCAATATTAATGACTTGGTAATTCCTGAAATGAAAGAGGAAATGTTGGATCAGGCAAAAGGAGAAGTGGATGAAGTATGGGAAAGTTATAATATGGGTCTTATTACAAACAATGAAAGATATAATCAGATTATTGATATTTGGAGTCGTGTTGATACAAAAATTACCGAAACACTTATTCGTGAAATGAGTGCCGATAAGCAAGGCTTCAATTCTGTATTCATGATGTTAGATTCTGGCGCAAGAGGAAGTAAGCAGCAGGTAAAACAACTTGGAGGTATTCGAGGATTGATGGCGAAACCTAGAAAAAGCGGATCCTCTGGTTCTGAGATTATTGAAAATCCAATTCTTTCAAACTTTAAAGATGGTTTGGATGTATTGGATTACTTTATTTCAACTCACGGTGCTCGTAAAGGTCTTGCTGATACAGCACTTAAAACTGCCGATGCGGGTTATTTAACCAGAAGATTGGTAGATGTTGCTCAAGACGTAATTATTACAGAAGAAGATTGTGGAACCCTTCGTGGTATTTCTACAAGTGCTTTAAAAGATAATGAAGATATCATTGAACCATTATCCGATAGGATTGAAGGTAGAACTACATTGCATGATGTTTACGATCCACAAAATGATAAATTGATGATACTGCATGCCGGAGAAGAAATTTCAACAGAAATGGCAAAGCGAATTGAAGATAGTGGTGTTGAAACTATTGAAATTCGTTCGGTATTAACTTGCGAAAGCAAACGTGGTTGTTGCGTAAAATGTTATGGTAAAAATTTATCAACAGGAAACACTACGCAAAAAGGAGATGCTGTTGGAATTATTGCAGCACAGTCAATTGGTGAACCAGGAACACAGCTTACACTTCGTACTTTCCACGTGGGTGGTGTGGCAGGTTCAGCTTCTGTTGAATCTTCATTAGTGGCTAAGCTAGATGGAACAGTTCAGTTTGACAGTTTACGGACTGTACTAATTGAAAATAAAGCAGGTAATAAAGTACAAGTAGTTATTGGTCGTACGGGTGAAATGAGGATTATGGATTTAAAAAATGATCGACTACTCATCACCAATAATATTCCTTATGGTGCTACACTAAGTATAAAAGACGGACAGAAAGTAAGCAAAGGAGATATGATTTGCACATGGGATCCATTTAACAATGTTATTATATCTGAAATAAACGGAACTGTAAAATTTGATAATGTTATTGATGGAATTACTTATCGCGAAGAATCAGATGAACAAACAGGGCATCGCGAAAAGGTTGTAATTGAAACAAGAGATAAAACAAAAATCCCATCCTTGGTTGTTGAAGGAAAAGAAAATAGATCGTATAACCTTCCAACGGGAAGTCATATTATCATTGAAGCAGATGAAGCTGTAAAAGCAGGACAAGTAATTGTTAAAATTCCAAGGGTAATGGGAAAGCTTCGAGATATTACCGGTGGTTTACCTCGCGTTACCGAATTGTTTGAAGCAAGAAATCCAAGTAACCCAGCTGTTATTTCAGAAATAGATGGGGTAGTTACAATAGGTACTATCAAAAGAGGTAATCGCGAAATCATTATTGAGGCAAGAGATGGTATCCAAAAGAAATACTTGGTGCCTTTAACTAGACAAATTCTTGCACAAGATGGAGATTTTGTAAAAGCAGGATTTTCATTATCAGATGGTCAAACGTCTCCTCAGGATATTTTATCCATTCAAGGTCCATTTGCAGTACAACAATATGTTGTAAATGAAATTCAGGAAGTATATCGTTTACAAGGTGTAAAAATCAATGACAAGCATATTGAAGTTATCGTTCGTCAAATGATGCGTAAAGTAAACATAGTTGATCCAGGCGATACTAAATTTTTGGAAGATGACTTGTTTGATAAATTTGAATTTGTAAAAGAGAATGATTGGGTGTATGATAAAAAGGTAGTAACAGAACCCGGCGATACAACCAAGTTTCGTACAGGACAAATTGTTACACTTCGCGAAGTAAGAGATGAAAATTCAATTTTGCGTAGAAGTGATAAAACGTTAATTGAATATCGTGATGCAAAACCTGCAACTTCTTCACCTACATTGTTAGGAATTACAAAAGCATCTTTGGGTGTGAAGAGTTGGATATCGGCAGCATCATTCCAAGAGACTACAAAAGTTCTTTCTTCAGCAGCTATTCACGGTAAAACAGATGATATGTTGGGGCTAAAAGAAAATGTAATTACTGGTCATTTGATTCCTGCTGGTACTGGATTGCGCGATTTTGATAATCTTATTGTTGGAAGTAAGCAAGATTACGAGTTGTTGCAAACGGCTCGCGAAGCCATGGCTTTTGACGAAGAAGAATAATATTAATTGCACATTAATACCGAAAGGAGTAAACTATTTTACTCCTTTTTTTATTGCCAAAGTTATTTTATGTTAACGCTTTCCTAAAGTATATTCATTGCCTATATTTGTCGCATTCATCCTATAACTTGCAACCTCTATATGAATAAAATATTAATTAGTGTAATCATTGTTTTAGCAGTTGCAGTCTCTGTTTTATTCTATTTGCAGTTTGCAAAACACAATAATCCAGCAAAGAATTTTTCAACATCCAGTCAGCAAAATGGAAGTAGTTACAATCAACCCTTTCGAATTGCCTATTTTGATATGGATTCAATAGAATCCAATTTTTCATTAGCAAAGGAAATGCAATCGGAATTGACTAAAAAAGAGGAAGCCATCAATGTTGAAATGAATAGGTTGCAAAATGATTTTCAAAAAAGGTATCAACATTTTCAAGAATTGGGGCCTACTATGAATCAAGCACAATTAGAAGTAGCGCAACGAGAATTATTCGAATTGGAGCAAAGTATCAAAGGAAGAAAAGCGCAATTGGACCAAGATTATCAAAGCTTTTATTTAAATAAGCAGCAAGAAATTATTTCATTAATTAAGAAATTCTGCGAGGACTTTAATAAAGATAAAATTTTCACATTGATCATTGCTAACGAACCAGGACTTATTTACTACAAAGACAGTACATACAATATCACATCTTCATTGCTTAAGGGGCTCAATGAGCTATATCAGCTACAAAAAAAGAAATAAATAAATCTTCAAAAAAAGAATACCTGTTTTGCTGATTGCCATGTTAATTGAAATAATTATCTTGAGCGATAAACTAAGGTATGTCTCAACAAACTTCTTTTAAGTCAGAACTCGGTCTTTTTGATGGAACAATGATTGTGGCGGGATCAATGATTGGTTCAGGTATTTTTATTGTTAGTGCCGATATTACAAGATATGTGGGAAGTGCCGGATGGCTAATTGCAGTGTGGGTAATTACCGGATTCATGACACTTGCTGCTGCTTTAAGTTATGGCGAACTAAGTGGAATGTTTCCAAAAGCAGGAGGCCAATATGTTTATCTTAAAGAAGCGTACAATCCACTTCTAGGATTTTTGTACGGATGGAGTTTTTTCTCAGTTATACAAACAGCAACTATTGCTGCGGTGGGTGTTGCCTTTTCTAAATTTTTGGCTTATTTGATTCCTGAATTAGGGAATGACTATTTTTTATTTGATATAGGAATCATTAAAATATATTCGGGACAACTAGTAGCCATTGCAATAATTTGTTTGCTCAGCTATATTAATTCAAAAGGAGTAAAAGAAGGAAAATTAATTCAAACTGTATTTACCTCGGCTAAATTATTGGCTTTGTTTGGATTGATTATTTTTGGTTTTTTATTAGCTAAACAAAGTTTCTGGGAACAGAATTGGGCAACAGGATTTACTCCTGTTCAAAATTTGGGACAAAAAGATGAAGTTGGTTTAGTTTCTCCACTGGCAAGTTGGACTTCAATTTCAGGCGCCGCATTAATGGGTGCCATTGCCGCCGCAATGGTAGGTTCTATATTTAGCAGCGATGCGTGGAATAGCGTCACTTTTATTGCAGGTGAAATGAAAAATCCAAAAAGAAATATTGGATTGAGTTTATTTTTAGGGACATTGATAGTTACTGTAATTTATGTTGCCGCAAATCTTATGTATTTAAATGTACTGCCACTTCAAGAACTTGCTTTCCCTACGGATGATAGAGTAGCTGTTGCCGCAGCTAATAAAATATTTCCTGCATTTGGAACTACATTAATTGCATTATTAATCATGGTTTCAACTTTTGGATGTAACAACGGATTAATTTTAGCCGGCGCAAGAGTTTATTACACAATGGCAAAAGACGGATTGTTCTTCAAAAAAGTAGGGGAGTTAAATAAAAATGGAGTACCACAATTTGCATTATGGATTCAATGTATCATAGCATCAGCGTGGAGTTTAAGCGGACGATACGGGCAACTGCTGGATATGATTTCTTTTGTAGTGGTTTTATTTTATATTCTTACAATCGTTGGTATTTTCATTCTTAGAAAGAAAATGCCAGATGCAGAACGTCCTTATCGCGCTTTTGGATATCCTGTTTTGCCAATACTTTATATTTTGATGGGATCTGCATTTTGTATTTTACTTATTATTTATAAGCCAGAATTTACATGGCCTGGTTTAATAATTGTTCTTTTGGGAGTTCCTTTATTTTATCTTGCTAATGCCAGAAAAACTAGTCAGTAAAATTATATGAAGAATATAAATACTGTTTTTAATAAGATTAAGAAACTGAAAGTAGGTGTCATTGGAGATGTTATGTTGGATCGATATGTGTGGGGAGAAGTAGAGCGTATTTCTCCAGAAGCTCCCATCCCGATTGTTTCCTTGAAACGAAAAGAAAACAGAATTGGAGGAGCTGGAAATGTAGC
>SCVJ01000182.1 GCA_004322425.1 Chitinophagaceae bacterium | reverse complement strand
GATGAGCTCCTCGACGTAGTCCTGCAGCTCCTTCCGCCCGGTGCGCCAGGTGAAGTAGGTGTACGACTGCGTGAACCCGATGCGCGCCAGCTCGTGCATGATCGCGGGTCGGGTGAAGGCCTCGGCGAGGAAGAGCACGTCCGGCTCGGTGCGCTTGACCTCGGCGATCAGCCACTCCCAGAAGTTCAGCGGCTTGGTGTGCGGGTTGTCGACGCGGAAGATGCGCACGCCGTGCGAGGTCCAGTGCCGGACGACGCGCAGCACCTCGGCGTAGATGCCCTCCGGGTCGTTGTCGAAGTTGACCGGGTAGATGTCCTGGTACTTCTTCGGCGGGTTCTCGGCGTAGGCGATCGACCCGTCGGCGCGGGTCGTGAACCACTCCGGGTGCTCGGTCGCCCACGGGTGGTCGGGCGCAGCCTGCAGCGCGAGGTCGAGCGCGACCTCCATGCCGAGCTCGTGGGTCCGCCGGACGAAGGCGTCGAAGTCCTCGAGCGTGCCGAGGTCCGGGTGGATCGCGTCGTGGCCGCCCTCGTCGGACCCGATCGCCCAGGGCGAGCCCGGGTCGTGCTCGCCGATGTCGTGCGGCTTGCCACCGGGGAACTCGGGGGTGTTCGGCCCCTTGCGGTTGACCTTGCCGATCGGGTGGATCGGCGGCAGGTAGACGACGTCGAAGCCCATCTCGGCCACGGCCGGCAGCCGCTCCATCGCGGTCCGGAACGTGCCGCTGCGCAGGATGCCGTCCGCGTCCGGCGCCGCGCCCTCGGACCGCGGGAACAGCTCGTACCAGGCGCCGTAGAGCGCGCGCCGCCGGTCGACCCAGATGCGACGGGTCTCGGACCTGGTGACGAGCTCGCGGACCGGGTGCTGGGAGAGCAGCGCCACCACC
>SCVJ01000094.1 GCA_004322425.1 Chitinophagaceae bacterium | reverse complement strand
CCCCGCGCGGGCTCGACGTCCCGGTCGGTGAGCTGGTGGTCCACGACCCGCTCGGCGACCCCGCGCCGAGACCGGACGACCTGCTGCTCGCCGTCGGCGTCGACGCGGCCCGGCCGAGCGCCATCGACGTGGTCACCGGTTGCGCCGCGCGCGGTGCCGTGGGCGTGCTCCTGAAGGACGACGAGGAGCTCCCCGCATCGCTCGTCGCCGCCGCCGAGGCGCACGGCATCGCGCTGCTCATCGCCCCTCGCGACGCGGCGTGGGGACAGCTGCACACGCTGCTGCGCACGGCCCGCTCGGTGAGCGCCCCCCGCGGCGTGGGCTCGCAGGCAGCCCCGCTGGGTGACCTCTTCGGACTCGCGGACGCGCTCGCGTCCGCCGTCGGCGGGGCGGTGAGCATCGAGGACGAGCGCTCTGCCGTGCTCGCCTACTCCACCGGCCCGCACCCCACCGACGACGCGCGCCGGGCGGCCATCCTCGGCCGCCGGGTGCCGCAGGAGTGGCTCGACCGGCTGCAGGACATGGGCGTCTTCCGGCACCTCGTCTCGAGCGACGAGGTCGTGCACGTCCCGCCGCTGGACGCGCTCGCGTACGCCCCGCGCCTCGTGATCGGCGTGCGCGCGGGCGGGGAGGCGCTCGGCTCGATCTGGGTGCAGGAGGGTGACCGCCCGTTCGGCCCCGACGCCGACAAGGCGCTGCGCGAGGCGGCCTCGCTCGCCGCCCTGCACCTGCTGCGCGCCCGCTCCGGAGAGGATCTCGAGCGGCGCCGTTCCGGCGACCAGCTGCGCGCCGTGCTCGAGGCACGCCTGCCCGCGAACCTGCTCGCCGAGAGCCTGCAGGTGCGCGCCGACGCGCCCGTCGTCGTGCTCGGCGTCGAGCTCGTCGAGGCGGACGACCCGGAGTCCGGCGTGCTCGCCGACCGGGTCGCGGACTTCCTGGTCTTCAGCTGCGCCGCCTTCCGCCGCCGGGTGGTCGCGTCCGCCGTCGGGCGCACCGCGTACGCCGTGCTGCCCGGGCGCGCGGGTGGCACGGCCGAGGCGCGCCAGCTCGCCGACGACCTCGCCGCCCGGGTCTCCGCCGGCCTGCGCGTCGAGGTGCGAGCGGCGGTGGTGGACGAGGTGGCCGGTCTGGTCCGGCTGCCGGACCTGCGCGCCGAGGTCGACCTCGCGCTGCGCGTGCTGCGCAGCCGCGGGACAGGCGGCTGCGTGCACGTCGACGACGTGCGGCCGGCCAGCGTGCTGCTCCAGCTGGCGGACCTGGCGGTCGAGCGGCCCGGGCTGCTGTCCGGCAAGGTCCGCCTCCTGGAGGACAGCGACCGCAAGCGCTCCACCACGTACGTCCCGACGCTGCGGGCCTTCCTCGACTGCTTCGGCGACGTGCGCGCCGCGGCCGACGCCGTGGGCGTGCACCCCAACACCTTCCGCTACCGACTCCGCCGGCTGAGCGAGCTGGCCGACCTCGACCTCGACGACTCCGAGCAGCGCCTCGTCGCCCAGCTCCAGCTCCACCTGCTCGCGCCATGAACGGACCGCTCCGCAAGACCCGCCGCACCCGCCTGGAGGAAGACGTGACAACCATCGAAGCGCCGCCCGTGGTGATCTCGGGAGGACCCCACGGGGAGCTGCACCAGACCCCGGGTCTGGCCGACCGGGTGCCGGCGCTGCGGCCCCTGTCGCCGGTGCCGACCTACATCGGCATCGCCCTGACCGTGCTGGGCTTCGTCCTGGTGATGATCGCCTGGGGGCAGACCGCGGGCCAGACCAACGTCGCGCTGCAGGTGCCGTACCTCATCTCGGCCGGTCTGAGCGGGCTGGGGCTCGTGCTCGTCGGCCTCACCGTCGTCAACGTCGCCGCGAAGCGGCGTGACGCGCTGCTGCGCGAGCAGCAGATGCAGCTGCTGTCCGACGCGCTGCGCGAGCTGAGTGCCGCGCTCGGGCGCGACGACGACCGTTGAGCGAGATCTGG
>SCVJ01000181.1 GCA_004322425.1 Chitinophagaceae bacterium | reverse complement strand
GGTGTGAGCGCACCCGCGACGCCCTGAAGGAGCGCCCGGCCACAGGGGCCCGGCGCCGAGAGAGGAGTGCTCCATGCGTTTCCTGACCGACGGCCTGCGCTTCCCCGAGGGCCCCGTCATGCTCAAGGACGGCGGTGTCGCGGTGGTCGAGCTGGCCTCCGGCGCCATCACCGCGGTCGACCAGTCCGGCGCCAAGCGGCAGATCGCCATGACCGGGGGCAGTCCCAACGGGCTGGCCTGGGGACCGGACGGGATGCTCTACGTCTGCAACAACGGCGGCCTCAACTGGATCGAGAAGGACGGCCTGCTGCGCGCGCACGGCCAGGCCGACGACTACAGCGGCGGTCGGATCGAGCGGGTCGACCCCGACTCGGGCGAGGTGAGCCGGCTCTACGACCGCTGCGGCGATCACCCGCTGAGCGGACCCAACGACATCGTCTTCCCGCCCGTCGGCAGCCCGAGCGACGGCGGCTTCTGGTTCACCGACATCGGCAAGCACCGGGCGCGGGACCGCAACCACGGCGGTGTCTACTGGGCGACCATCGACGGCAGCACGATCATCGAGGTCGCCTTCCCGGTTCCCGGCGGCGCCAACGGGATCGGCCTGAGCCCGGACGGAAGCACGCTCTACGTCGCCGAGACCGACACGGCCAGGATCTGGGCCTGGGACGTGGAGGGGCCCGGTCAGCTGCGCAAGGAGCCGTGGCCGAGCCCGCACGGCGGCCGGCTGCTGGCCACGCTGCCTGGCTTCACCCGGCTGGACAGCCTGGCGATCACGGCCGCCGGCAACATCGTGGTGGCGGCGCTCTACTCGAGCACGATCACCACCGTCAGCCCCGCCGGCGAGATCGTCGACGTCGTCCCGGTGCCAGACGCGATGCCGACCAACATCTGCTTCGGCGGCGACGACATGAGCACCGCCTACATCACCCTGTCGACGACCGGCCGACTCCTGCAGATGCCCTGGCGCGAGCCGGGTGAGC
>SCVJ01000180.1 GCA_004322425.1 Chitinophagaceae bacterium | reverse complement strand
CCGTCGCGCCGCAGGTGTCGCCGACGTCGGTCACCACCAACCGCACCACCGCCACCTGGACGATCAGCGCCGAGGGCGGCACCTCCGTCACGACGTGCCGCGTCCTGCGCGACGGCGCGGTCTTCGCGGACTGGACCACCTGCGGCGCGACCTTCACGCTGCCACTCGGCGCCGACGGCAGCTACGTCCTCGAGGTCGTCTCGACCGACCCGGTCGGCCCCGGCCCCACCACCAGCGCCAGCTACCTGCTCGACACCCTCGCGCCGGTCGCCCCGCAGCTGACCGGTCCCACCGGCCCGTCGCCGAACCGCACGCCGAGCTGGACCGTCGGCACCGAGGCCGGCACGTCCGTCGAGTGCCGGCTGCTGGGCGCCGGCACCGTCGTGCTCGACTGGGCGCCGTGCGCCGGGACGTTCTCGGCAGACCTCACCGGGCTGCCCGACGGCGGCTACGTGCTCGAGGCGCGCGCGACCGACCTCGCGGGCAACGTCAGCCCCGTGGGCACGTCGGTGAGCTACGTCCTGGACACCACGGCGCCGGTGGCCGTCGTCGTCACCGGCCCGACCGGGCCGTCGCAGCTGCGCAGCCCGGCGTTCACCTGGAGCGGCGAGGCGGGGGCGCGCGCGGAGTGCCAGCTCAGCCGGGACGGCGTCGTCGTCGGGGGCTGGGTGACGTGCACCTCCGGCTACGCGCCGGTGCTCGACCGCGACGGCACCTGGACCGTGACGGTGCGGCTGACCGATGCGGCGGGCAACGTCAGCGAGCCCGCGACCAGCGGCGGCTACGTGCTGGACACGACCGCGCCGCCGACGCCGGTCGTCACACCGCCGCAGACGCCCGGCCGCGACCTCGCGCCGAGCTGGGGCGTGATCGTCGAGAGCGGTGCGAGCATGGAGTGCCGGCTCAGCGGGCCCGACGGCGTCACCGGCGCGTGGGCCCCGTGCACGCTCCCGCACGTCACCTCGCTCACCGGCCGCCCCGACGGCGCGTACGTCCTCGAGGTCCGCGCCACCGACGTCGCCGGCAACATCAGCCCCGTGGGCAGCGGCACGTACGTCCTCGACACCGTTCCGCCGGCCGCAGCGGTCATCACGACGCCGGCGAGTCCCGGGCGCAGCCGGATACCGACGTTCACCTTCACCGTCGAGCCGGGTGCCTCGACGCGGTGCCGGGTCACCTCCGGCAGCACCGTCGTCAGCGACTTCGTGCCGTGCAGCGGCTCGTACACCGTCGACCTCACCGGACTGCCGGACGGGACCTACACGCTGTCCGTGCGGGTGTCCGACGCCGCCGGCAACCCCGGTCCGGCCGCGACGGGCACCTACGTCCTCGACACCACAGGTCCGGCCGCCCCCGTC
>SCVJ01000179.1 GCA_004322425.1 Chitinophagaceae bacterium | reverse complement strand
CCCCGCTGCGGCGAGCGCCGCTGCCACGTCGTGCTCGTAGCCGACGTGCTCGACGTCGTCCGGCAGTCCCCAGAGCTCGGCCACGAGGAAGGCGTGCAGCACGCTGACGTCGAGGGCGGCCCAGGCAGCCGAACGCCCGGGCGGCACCGCGGCGGCCAGCTGCACGGGATCGGGCTCGGAGACCAGGTGCAGCTCGGCCGCGGCGGCATCGGCGAGCAGGAAGGCCGGACCTCCCGACCCCGCGGCGCGGAGCTCGGCGAGCGCCTCGTCGAGACTCAGGTCCAGGCGCCGGACGGCGGCCCCCCGGGCGGCCTGCTCGGCCAGCCTGGCCACCGGCTGTCCCGGCACGACCCGGTGGATCGGGTGCACCTGCGGGCCGAACGCGGTCGCGTCCACGAGCAGGCAGAGCCCGAGGTCCCACGGGCCACCCCCGTCGCCGGCCGCCCAGCGCTGCTGCTGACGCTGCAGGTAGGTCGCGTAGCGGTGGTGGCCGTCGGCGATCAGGGCCTTGCGTGGGTGCAGGTCGGCGGCGACCGCCGCGAGCACCTCGGGGTCCGTGATCGCCCAGAGCCGGTGACGCAGCCCGTCACCGAGGTCTGCGTCGACCAGCAGGCGTGGGCCGTCGGGGGAGTCGTCGGACACCGATGCGACGGCCGCGCTGGCAGCCCCGCCGCCGTCGTAGACGAGGAAGATCGGCTCCAGGTCGGCCTCGACAGCGGTGTAGAGCGCGAGCCGGTCGCTCACGGGTCCGGCCATGGTGTTCTCGTGCGGCAGCACGATTCCGTCCTGGGCCGGGGTGAGCCCGAGTGCCCCGAGCAGCCCGCGCTGGACGTGGCCGTCCGGGGCCGCCTGCTCGTAGACGTAGAGCGCCGGGACGTCGTCGGGACGCAGGACCCCCTCGGCGCGCCAGGACCGCAGGGTCGCCGCGGCCCGTGCGTAGCGGTCCTGACCTCCGGCTGCGTCGTCGCGTGGGAGGATGAGGCGTACGACGTTGTGCTCGCTCCGGGCTTCCAGGGCGCGCACCTCGTCGTCGGACAGCACGTCGTACGGCGGGGACGTCAGCGCAGCGAGGTCCCCGGCAGTCGCAGGGTCGAAGCGCAGCGCCCGGAAGGGCGACAGGACCAACCCGCTCGGGCGGGGGAC
>SCVJ01000101.1 GCA_004322425.1 Chitinophagaceae bacterium | reverse complement strand
GCCGTCGCGGCGGGCCAGCGGCTCCAGCACGGCCAGGAAGCCCTCGCTGTCCTCGGCAGCGAGGACGAAGCGGCCGCTGAGGCAGCCGTCCGCGTCCCGGCGATGCTGCAGGTAGCGCCGGGCCCGGCCGCGCTCGGCGAGGTCGTCGAGCACCGGCTCGCAGTGCGTCGCGATCTGGTGCGACACCCACGCGGCCAGCGACGCGGGGTCACGACCGGCCGCGACCAGGACCAGCTGCTGCTGGCTCTCCGCCAGGGCTGCGTCGTCGATCCTGCCGACGAGCCGGGCGAGCTGGGCCGCCTGCGCCGGCGTGAGGACCCCGTCCAGCACCGCCTCGGCCACGAGCGGCAGCCGGGTCCGCAGCGCAGCACCGGTGCGCAGCTGGCGACTCGCGGACGCGCAGGTGTCCTGGCGCACCTCGGCCAGCCAGCCGGCCACCGACCGACGACGGCCGTCCTCGGTCGGCAGCTGCCCACCGGTGCGCGCGTCGAGCTCGCCCGCAGCGGCCTGCACCCATCCCTCGAGCCGCCCGGCCTGCGGGGCGACGGCCACCAGCTGCGCCTGCAGGACCTCCACAGGAAGCGCGTCCAGGGGGTGCGCGACCAGCTCGTCGAGCACGCCACGCAGCCGCGCCGCGAGCAGCGCGGCGCGGCTCGACGTGGTCGCGCTGGTGGCCGTCATGGCGACGACGCTACGGCGACCCCGATGACGCCACTGGAGGTTCGGAAGGAACTGTGGGCAAGGGCTTTTCGTCCACAGGTGCCAGCGCTTCTGTCAGACCCCCGTGCTCGCCGGGCTCACTGCCGCCGGGCCATCCGGAGCCCCTGCCGCAGCCACGCGACGCGACCGGCCGGGTCGCGCACGAAGTCGCCGCTGCTCTCGCTCGAGCCGGCCGGCCCGATCACGTCCCGCCCCAGGAGCACGTGCTCCGCCGGGGGGCTGTCGAAGGCGGCGAGCACGTCCTCCGGCGTGTCCGCCGGGATGTCGGTGAGCTGCATCTGCACGAAGAGCCGACCGCCGGCGGCGGTGACGTCGAGGTCCCACTGCCCCGCGTCGTAGCGACCCACGTACTCCGCGGCCAGCTCCGGCGTCAGCGGCAGCGGGTCACGTACCGGCACCGACGGGCGGCCGAGGTGGTGCTGCACCGCCCACTCGGTGATCGCGCTGCCGAGCGCCGATCCGCCGCTGCTGCTCGCGAGAGTCGTCACGGCCAGGCCCTCGTCCGGCGCCAGCGCGAAGGCCGAGACGTAGAGGTTCGAGCAGTTGCCGCCGTGGGTGACCATCCGCAGCCCGTCCCGGTCGCGCAGCAGCCACGACAGCCCGATGCCGCTCAACGCCGCCGGCAGGGTCACCCGCGGCTGCTGCATGAGCAGCCGCAGCTCGTCGGCGAGCGGCGGCGCACCCGGGCAGGTGCCGTCGACGTGGAAGCGCGCGTACGCCAGCTGGTCCCGCACCGAGCTCACCGCACCGCCCGCCGGCGCCATACCCCGGCCGATCGGCCAGCCGTGCGTCGGGACAGGCACCCCGTCCCGCACCACGTGCCCGGTCGCGAGCGCCCGGGTCGCGACCTCCCAGGGGAAGAACCACGTGTCCGTCATCCCGAGCGGCTCGAGCACCCGCTCGCGGACGACCTGGTCGTACCGCTGGCCCGTCACCACCTCGAGCAGCCGGCCGGCGACCATCACCGCCGTGTTGCTGTAGGACGCGCCCTCGCCCACCGGGAAGACCTGCGGCATCGCCGGGACCACCTCGGCGACCGCCCGTTGCAGCGCGTCGTCACCCCAGCCGGTGTCCTGGTCGACGTCGCCGCGCCAGCCGGAGGTGTGATCGAGCAGCTGCCCCACGGTGACCGTCCGGCGCGCCTGCTCGTCCTGCAGCACCAGCTCGGGCAGGTGGTCGACGACGCGGTCGTCCAGCGCGAGCCGGCCCTCCTGCACCAGCGTCATGACCGCTGTCGCGGTCAGCGTCTTGGTCGTCGAACCGATGAGGAAGAGCGAGTCCGCGTCGACCGGCACCGGGTGCCCGACGTCGGTGACGCCGTACGACGCGGTGAGCAGTCGCCCGCCGGCCAGCACCCCCGCCGACGCGCCGGGCACCGAGAGCCGCTCGCAGTGCTCGCGGAGCACCTCCGCGAGCTCGCTGTCCAGTTCGAGGTCGCCCACGCGGCGCACGCTACGTCCGCGACCCTCCCCCCACGTGGTACGGATGGA
>SCVJ01000013.1 GCA_004322425.1 Chitinophagaceae bacterium | reverse complement strand
TTTTTCGTTTTATGCAGTTATGTTTTCCTTAACTTTGCCCACTTTTAGCACTGCTTATGAGCCTTAGATACAAAGAGTTTTCAGGATTAAACCTACCCTCCATTGAACAAGAAATACTTGCCAAATGGGAAAAGGAAAAGGCATTTGAAAAAAGCGTGTCTTTACGAGAGGGCGCCAAAAATTTTGTGTTTTATGAAGGCCCACCAAGTGCAAACGGAATGCCCGGCATTCATCACGTTATTTCCCGAACATTGAAAGATTTAGTTTGTCGTTACAAAACCATGCAAGGTTTTCAAGTAAAACGAAAAGGTGGTTGGGATACACATGGGTTACCAATTGAGTTGGGTGTTGAGAAGGAATTAGGAATAACGAAAGAGGATATTGGTGTTAAAATTTCTGTAGAAGATTACAACAAAAAATGCCGTGAAGCGGTTCTTCGTTATAAAGATAAATGGGATGATATAACTCGTAAAATGGGGTATTGGGTTGATTTGAATAATCCATACGTAACATTTAAAAATGAATATATTGAAACCGTTTGGTGGTTGCTTAACGAGTTGTATAAAAAAGGATTGTTATACGAAAGCATAAGTATTCAACCGTATTCGCCGGCTGCAGGTACGGGATTAAGTTCTCACGAGCTTAATCAACCCGGAACATACAAGAACGTAAAAGATACGAGTTGTGTGGCAATGTTTAAATCCATTCGCAACCAAAAGAGTGAATTTCTGCACAAGGCAATTTCAAATGAAGAAATATTTTTCTTAGCGTGGACAACAACACCGTGGACACTTCCTTCCAATCTTGGATTGGCGGTGGGTGGAAATATCGATTATGTGTTGGTTAGTACTTTCAATCCCTATTTGCACAATAAAGTACAAGTGATTTTGGCAAAAAGCTTATTGGGAAAATATTTCAAACCTGAAAATGAAAATGCCGATTTTACAAGTTATCAGAATGATGGAAAGAATCTTCCTTATTGTATTTTAAATGAATTTAAAGGAAAGCAATTGGAAGGTTGTACCTACGAACAGCTGCTGCCTTGCAAAGCCAATTCGATAGAAGAAATATTACTCCAAACGCCCAACGCAAATCCCTTTCAAGTTGTAGTTAGTGATTTTGTAACAACTGAAGATGGAACTGGAATCGTTCACACAGCACCTGCATTTGGTGCTGATGATTTTCGTGTTGGCAAAAAATACAATATTGGAATTTTAACCTTGGTGGATAGCGAAGGAAAATTTGTTGATGGACTCGATGAATTCAGTAATCGGTTTGTAAAGAATTATAAAGATGATCCGAACTATGTCGACGTTAATGTTGACATTGCTGTAAAACTGAAAAAAGAAAATCGTGCTTTTAAAGTAGAAAAATATGAGCACAGTTATCCGCATTGTTGGCGGACAGATAAGCCTATTCTTTATTATCCGTTGGATGCTTGGTTTATTAGAACAACTGCCATAAAGGATAGAATGGTTGAATTAAATAAAACCATCAACTGGAAACCTAAATCTACTGGCGAGGGGCGTTTTGGAAATTGGTTGGAAAATATGGTGGATTGGAATCTGAGTAGAAGTCGATTTTGGGGAACCCCATTACCTATTTGGAAAACAGAGGATGGGGAAGAACAAAAATGTATCGGCAGTATTGAAGAATTAAAAAATGAAATCAAAAAATCAATAGAAGCAGGATTGATGAAGGTGGAAGGAGGGAAAGATATTGAAACCACAATTCAACATCTAGTTTCCGATTTACATAAACCATTTGTTGACGATATTGTTCTTCAAAGCGATTCTGGGAAATCCATGAAAAGGGTTGCTGATTTAATTGATGTTTGGTTTGATAGCGGTTCGATGCCTTATGCACAATTACATTTTCCTTTTGAAAATAAAGAAGAGTTTAAAAAATCATTTCCGGCCGATTTTATTGCCGAAGGAGTAGATCAAACGCGCGGCTGGTTTTATACGTTGCACGCAATAGCAGCATTGGTGTTTGATTCTGTGGCATTCAAAACTTGTATTTCCAATGGATTAGTGTTGGATAAAAATGGGAACAAGATGAGTAAGCGATTGGGAAATGTTGTCGATCCTTTTAAAACAATCGAAACTTTGGGTGCCGATGCAACAAGGTGGTATTTGGTTACCAATGCATCTCCTTGGGAAAATATGAAGTTTGATTTGGAGGGAATTAAAGAAGTGCAAAGAAAATTTTTCGGCACGTTGTACAATACCTATCAGTTTTTTACACTTTATGCAAACGTGGATGGATTTACTTTTAAAGAAAAGTATATTCCAATAAACCTTCGACCAGAAATTGATCAATGGATACTTTCTTCGCTCCATAGTTTAATTAAAAAAGTAAATACTTCGATGGACGATTACGAGCCGACTCAAGCTGGGAGAGCCATTGAGGATTTTGTAGATGAGCATCTCAGTAATTGGTATGTGCGTTTATGCCGTAGAAGATTTTGGAAAGGTGAGTACGAACAAGATAAAGTGTGTGCCTATCAAACTCTTTATGAATGTTTAGAAACATTAGTTCTGTTGATGGCTCCTATTGCTCCTTTTTTCTGTGATGAACTATTTCAAAATTTAAATAATATAAGTAAACGATTTGATGCTGCGTCTGTTCATCACGTTGATTTTCCGAAATCCAATGAGGCCTTTATTAATTTGCAATTGGAAGAAAGGATGCAATTGGCACAAAATGCATCTTCTTTAATATTATCACTCAGAAAAAAAGTAAACATAAAGGTTCGGCAACCACTGCAAAAAGTACTTATTCCTGTATTTGATGTGATGATGAAAACGCAAATACAAAAAGTGGAAGATTTAATTAAAGCCGAAGTCAACATTAAGGAGATTGAATATCTCGATTCCCAAAACGCGTTTATAAAAAAGAGGATAAAACCCAATTTTGCAGCTCTTGGGAAAAAAATGGGAATTAAAATGAAATCAGTAGCAGCTTTGTTAACTGAATTGACACAAGATCAAATCAGGCAATTTGAAATAGAAGGACAATATAGTTTGAACGTAGAAGGCCAACCCATTCTCATTCAAATGGAAGATGTAGAAATAATGAGTGAAGATATTCCGGGATGGATGGTGGCAACAAAAGGAAGTGTGACAGTGGCTTTGGATATTACTATTACAGCCGATTTAGAAGCTGAAGGGAATGCACGTGAATTCATCAATCGTATTCAAAAAATAAGGAAGGATAGTGGATTTGAACTTACCGATCGTATAGAAGTTCAGGTAGTAGTGGATGGAGAAATGAAGAGTTCATTGACAACGTATAATACCTATATTTGCTCCGAAATTTTGGCGGATAAGGTCGAAATTGTTCTCGAAATTCAAGGGGGGACAGAGGTTGAAGTGAATGATATTTTTATTAAAATTAATGTTTTAAAAAAAGCTTAAACCATGTCAGTAAAGAAAAAAATTGTTTCCAAAAAGCCTATTAAATCAATAAAAAAGGTGGTTGCTAAAAAAACAGTTCATATTGCAAAAAAGAGCGTGAAAGCACCTGTGAAAAAAGTTGTAGCTAAATCGAAGCCAATTGCAAAAAAGGTTGTTTCTAAAGCTAAACCAATCGTTAAACACAAACCAGTTGCAAAGAAAATAGTAGCCATTGTGAAACATAAGAAGGTAGTTCAACCAGCGCCCAAAAAAGTAGTAGCAGTTAAACATAGTATAAAAAAAGTGGAGGCAAAAGCTCCACCCAAGCCGATAAAAATAATTATGCCAAAAATTACAACGAAGTCATCGAAGAAGTATGAGCCAGATTTTACGAGGTCAGTTCTAAACTTACAACCAATAGATTATACTATACCAACACAAAGGTATTCCGATATTGATTTGAAAGAGTTTAGAGAATTAATTCAAAAAAAATTGGAAGTAGCCAAAAAAGAGTTGGGTTATTTGCAAGGGCTAATAACGCGAAAAGATGAATCGGGCGATATGGACGAAGGTCGATATATGACGATGGAAGATGGCAGTGTAAGTATGGAACGCGAGCAACTAAGTCAAATGGCTAGCCGACAAATAATTTTCATTGATCACCTAGAAAAGGCAATGATGCGAATTGAAAATAAAACCTACGGTATTTGCCGAGTAACTGGAAAGCTTATTGATAAAGCGCGTTTACGTGCTGTGCCCCATGCTACTCTTTCTTTCGAAGCTAAGCAAGGCGCAAAAAAATAAATTGAAAGGGATATTTGAGTGGGTGAAATAAGTTATAGCTTTTTACCCATTATAAAATGAGGGATAGTTATTTCAATAAACTCGTTTCCACTTTTACAATAACCCATTTTTTCATAAAACCCAACCGCATTCTTTCTGGCGTGCATGCTAATTTTTTTGTAACCATGGTCTCTTGCTAGATTTTCTGCAAACTGCATTAGGGCTCTGCCGATACCCTTTCCTTGTAAAGTATTTAAAACAGCCATTTGACGTAAACGAACGGTATCGTAACTTTCTTGCACCAACATACAACAACCCAGCATTTGTTCATCTTCAAAAGCGCCAATCATCAAATTATCTTTTTCTTTTTCCAATTCGTCACTCAATAAATCAATTCCAATTGGCTTACGCAAAATATCATTGCGAAGAGTAACCATTTGGTGGTATTCAGAAGTGCCGTGATCAATTATCCGTAAAGCCATTTTGTTGTTGGTTGATGTACCTGTGGGCTTCAAATTACAACTTATTGTGAAAAATTCCAACTGAAGGAAAATTGAGTTGGAATTTAATAAGCTAATGTTTTGACTTAAAGGGATAAGGCGGAAATAAAAAAAAATTATTAAATATGTAGATTAATGTAAAAAATCTATTTTTGCACACATATTTAACCAAACTATTGCAATATGTCAGACATCGCATCTAGAGTTAAAAAAATTATTATTGATAAATTGGGAGTGGATGAAGCTGAAGTAACAAGCGCAGCATCTTTCACCAATGATTTAGGAGCCGATTCATTAGATACAGTTGAGTTAATCATGGAATTTGAAAAAGAATTTAATTTATCAATTCCTGATGAACAAGCTGAAACAATTACTACAGTCGGTCAGGCAATTACGTATTTGGAAGAAAACGCAAAATAGATTTTCAACTCGATTCTTCGAATTGAAAATCAGTAATGTATTCTCATTCTGATTGGAAAAAGTTCTATTACAATGGTAACTTTTTTATAAGTGCCTCTCTAAAAGTACCTTTAAATAAAATCTCCAACATCTTATGGAATTAAAGAGGGTTGTTGTAACGGGACTAGGTGCCTTAACACCAATTGGCAATACAGTTGATGATTTTTGGCAGGGACTCATCAGTGGAGTTTCGGGTGCTGATTTGATTACTTATTTTGACACAACCAAATTCAAAACAAAATTTGCTTGCGAGATAAAAGGATTTGAACCGACTTCTTTTCTTGAAAAAAAAGAAGCTCGGAAATTAGACCGTTTTGCTCAAATAGCAATTGTGGCAAGCGATCAAGCAGTTAAAGATGCGGGCATTACAAAAGAAAATGTAAACACAGATAGAGTAGGTGTAATTTTTGGAAGCGGAATTGGAGGCATTGTTACATTTACAGAAGAAGTAACAAATTTTGCAAAGGGCGACGGAACTCCAAAGTTTAATCCCTTTTTTATTCCTAAAATGATTTCAGATATTGCCGCAGGGCATATTTCAATACGACATGGATTTAGAGGTCCCAATTTTGCAGTAGTGAGTGCTTGCGCTTCTTCTACAAATGCATTGATGGAATCTTTTAATTTAATTCGTTTGGGAAAGGCTGAAGTAATTTTAGCTGGCGGGGCTGAAAGTGTTATTAACGAGGCCGGAGTTGGAGGGTTCAATGCAATGAAAGCATTAAGTGAAAGAAACGATGATCCAAAAACTGCAAGCCGTCCTTATGATAAAGACAGAGACGGATTTGTAATGGGCGAAGCAGCGGGTATGATAGTTTTGGAAGAATTGGAACACGCCAAAGCTAGAGGGGCAAGAATATATTGCGAAATTGTTGGTTGCGGAGCATCGGCTGATGCCTATCATATTACTGCACCACATCCCGATGGATTGGGAGCTAAAAATGTAATGAAAGAAGCGTTAAATGAAGCTGGAATGGCGCCAGATGAAATTGATTATATCAATACCCATGGCACTTCAACACCATTGGGTGATGGGGCAGAGGTAAAAGCAATAATTGATGTTTTTGGCGAACATGCATATAAATTAAATATTAGTGCAACCAAGTCGATGACTGGTCATTGTCTTGGCGCTGCCGGAGTTATTGAAGCCATCGCTTGCATTAAAAGCGTTCAAGAAAATATTGTACCTCCCACTATCAATCATTTTACAGATGATCCGGATTTAGATCCGCGATTAAATTTTACTTTTCATAAAGCTCAACCAAGAATCGTACGCGCTGCTTTGAGTAACACTTTTGGTTTTGGTGGTCATAATGCCTGTGTAATCGTGAGAAAATTTTCTTAATAATTAGTATCTCAAAATTTTTTGTAGCTTTCTCCCGTGGATTTTATTAAATCATTTTTTCAGAATCGAAAAGGCAACTCTTACAAAAAACATTTAATTAATGTTTTGGGATTTCATCCTCGAAATATTTCTCTTTACAAAACTGCGTTAACGCATCGGTCTGTTCGCGAAGCGGCAGAGGAAAATAATGAACGATTGGAATATCTTGGCGACGCAGTTCTCGGTTCACTAATAGCAGATTATCTTTTTAAAAGATACCCTTACAAAGGGGAGGGCTTTCTTACTGAAATGAGAAGTAAAATGGTTAACCGCCAACAGCTAAATGAAATTGCCATTCGAATGGGAGTAAAAAAAATTACTTTATACAATCAGGGAGAAGGATCCATCAAGGATAGCCAAATTTTTGGAAATACGTTGGAATCGCTGATTGGTGCTATTTATCTTGATAAAGGGTATTCAAAAACAGCTAAGTGGGTGAAAGAGCGGATTCTTATTCCTCACATGTTTGTAGATGATTTGGAAACTTTGGAAATCAATCAGAAAAATAAATTGTACGGTTGGGCGAATAAAATTGGCAAGCAGTTGGATTTTGAAATAGTAGAAGAAAAAATGGAAGGTAGTCGAAGGTTATTTACAATTGCCGCTATGATTGATGGTGAAAAAATTTCGGAAGGGAAAGCATACAACAAAAAAGATGCTTCACAAATTGCAGCGCAAATAGCTGTTGAGAAATTGGGAATATTGGGGACCGAAGTCGGTAATACACCTGACGATAAAAAATAAGTTCTGTAAAAAACTTATTTTATTTCTTGACATAATTCTATGAGCACTCCATTAGTAGATTTTGGATGTAGAAAACAAACCCATTTATTATCAGCGCCAATTTTAGGTTCTAAACTTAATAATGTAAATCCCTCATTTTGTAATCTATTCATTTCAGCTTTTATGTCAGAAACTTCAAAAGCGATGTGATGAAGGCCTTCTCCTTTTTTCTCAATAAATTTTGCAATAACCCCATTGCTATCTGTGCTTTCAAGTAATTCAATCTTACTGTTTCCTGTTTCAAAAAAGGCAGTTGTCACTTCTTCTGTGGGTACAACTTCTGTTTTAGTACACTTCGTATTTAACAATTTTTCAAATAGAGGAATGGACTTTTCAAGACTCTTTACTGCAATGCCAAGATGTTCAATTTTTTGCATCATAATTAAAACTTTAGCTTACGATTTTGGTAAAAATAAATATTCTCGCTTAATCACCTTTAATAAAGAAGCTGTTTTAGAGTACCTTTGCACTAGCAAATATTAAACGAAAATGGTGAAACTTCCAATATATCTAGATCATAATGCTACTACCCCTTGCGACCCAAGAGTAGTGGAAGCAATGGTGCCTTATTTTACTAATAGTTTTGGCAATGCTGCAAGCAGAAACCATCCTTTTGGATGGCAAGCCGAAGGAGCTGTTGATAATGCAAGAGAGCAAGTGGCTCAATTGATAGGTGCCGATGCCAAAGAAATTATTTTTACTTCAGGCGCTACAGAAGCTGATAATTTAGCTATCAAGGGTGTGTTTGAAATGTACAAAAGCAAAGGCAATCACATCATAACTTGTAACATTGAACACAAGGCTGTTTTAGATACTTGCAAACACATTGAAAAAGAAGGTGGCGAAGTAACTTATTTAAAAGTCAACGATGATGGGTTAATTAATTTAGATGAATTAGAAGCAGCAATTAAGCCAACTACAATCCTAATTGCAATCATGTATGCCAATAATGAAATTGGAACAGTGATGCCGATGAAGGAAATAAGTGCCTTGGCAAAACAAAAAGGTGTTTTGGTTTTTACAGATGCCACTCAAGCGGTTGGCAAAATACCTGTTGATGTAAACAAAGATGGAATCGATCTTTTGGCTTTTACAGCACATAAAATGTACGGTCCAAAAGGAGTTGGTGCTTTATATGTTCGAAGAAAAAATCCACGTGTAAAAGTAACGGCTCAAATAGATGGTGGTGGCCACGAAAGAGGAATGCGAAGCGGGACTTTGAATGTTCCCGGTATTGTAGGCTTTGGTAAAGCTTGCGAAATTTGCAAAGATGAAATGGATCAAGATGCTGCTCGTATTAGTAAACTTAGGGATAAATTAGAAAACAGTTTGCTCGAATTGGAAGAAGCTTATTTGAACGGTCATAAAAAACACCGACTTCCACATGTCAGTAATATATCTTTCAAATTTGTAGAAGGCGAAGGTTTGTTGATGGGATTTAACAAAGATATTGCTCTCTCATCCGGTTCAGCTTGTACTTCGGCTTCGTTGGAGCCATCGTATGTTTTAAAAGCTTTAGGTTTGGGTGATGATTTGGCTCATAGTTCACTTCGTTTTGGACTTGGTAGATTTACAACGGAGGATCAAATAGATTATACTATTGAAGCAGTATCAAAAACGGTTTTAAAATTAAGAGAGATGAGTCCACTTTGGGAAATGTTTAAAGAAGGAATTGATATGAATGCCATTGAGTGGGCCCATCATTAAAATAGAATTGAAGAAATTATAAATTTTTTAAATTAAATTTTATGTCATACTCAGAAAAAGTTATCGGTCATTATCAAAATCCCCAAAATGTTGGGACACTCGATAAAAGCAAAATAAATGTAGGTACTGGATTAGTAGGTGCTCCAGAATGTGGTGATGTGATGCGTTTGCAAATTGAAGTAGATAGTGCAACAGGTCTTATTACGGACGCAAAATTCAAAACATTTGGATGCGGCTCTGCCATTGCATCTTCTTCTATTGCCACTGAATGGCTGAAAGGTAAAACTGTCGATCAAGCTGTTACTATCGATAATATGGAAATTGTGGAAGAATTACACTTGCCTCCAGTAAAAATTCACTGTTCCGTTCTTGCGGAAGACGCAATCAAAGCGGCCGTGAATGATTATCGTAAAAAAAATGGATTGGAGGAATTGAAGTTTGAAGAGAGTGTTATTCATTAATTAGACACGCAAATGGATAATAGCATTTACATTAGTGATAAGGCAAAATTGAAAGTAAGTCAATTGATGACTGATGCTGGCATTGTTGCAAATGATAATTATTTTCTCAGAGTGAGTGTGGTGGGTGGTGGATGTTCTGGATTAAGTTATAAAATGGATTTTGACAATGAATCCAAACCAACTGATCAAGCATTTGAAGACAATGGAGTAAAAATTGTTACCGATTTAAAAAGTTTTTTATATCTGGTAAATACTATGCTTGAGTTCTCCGATGGATTAAATGGGAAGGGATTTTATTTCAGTAATCCCAATGCTAGCCGAACTTGTGGTTGTGGCGAAAGTTTTGCTGTTTAATTAGAATACAAAAATGATATTGTAAATCTTCCGAACTGGAAGATTTTTTATTTTACCTATTTTGCATCAACTATGTGGTCAGTTTGTAAAAAAGAAGTACGTCAATTCTTTAGTAGCCTTGTTGGATACATAGTCATTGTTGTTTTTTTATTAGTGAATGGATTAGTATTGTTTGTGTTTGAAGATAATATTTTAGATTTCGGATATGCTTCACTCGATAAGTATTTTCAATTGGCACCTTGGATTTTGTTGTTGTTAGTTCCCGCCATTACTATGAATAGTTTTTCCGGTGAACTGAAATTGGGCACCTACGAAATTTTACAAACAAAGCCGTTAAGTCGAGGAGAAATTATTGCTGGAAAATTTTTTGGTAACTTACTTATTTCAAGTTTAGTTTTATTGCCAACGCTTATTTATTTTTTTACAATTCAGTCGCTTTCCGCTGGAGTGGGTATTGATACAGGTGCCGCCATTGGTTCCTACATCGGTCTTTTTCTATTGGTTGCAACTTTTACAGCCATTGGAATTTGTTGCAGCAGCTTTTCAAGCAACGTTATTATTTCATTTATTATTTCGATTCTAATTTGTGTTTTGTTTTACTTTGGCTTTACGGCAATTAGCAAAATAGATTTTTTAAATCATGAAATTGCCTATTACATAGAAATGCTGGGTATTGATTTTCACTATCAAAACATAAGCCGAGGTGTATTAGATACAAGAGATCTGATTTATTTTTTATCGACTATGGGTATCTTTTTTTTAATAACCAATCATAGGTTGAAGAATTTGTGATATGAATTTTATTTTAAATAAAATAAGAGCAACATCACTTTGGTGGAAAATACTGTTGGTAGTATTGATCAATATTTTAGCATCTGCAATTCATCTGCGATTTGATTTAACTAAAGAAAAGCGATTTACAATCAGTGCTGCTGCCGAAAAAATAATAAGCCAACTGGAGGAACCTATACGGGTTGAAGTATTTTTGAAAGGTGAATTCCCTTCGGGGTTTAAAAAATTAGCCAATAGCGCAGAGGATTTTTTAAAAAATATTAAAGAAATTAATAACTCAAATATTAGTTATGAATTTATTTCACCTCTCGATATTTTCCCAGGTTCAGAACAATTAAAATATCAGGATACTTTAATTGCTTCTGGTGCGGTACCAATTAATCTCACAGTTCAAGTTAAGGAAGGGCAACAACAACAGTTCATTTTTCCGGTTGCTATTATTCATTATAAAGGGAAAGAAGAATTAGTAAATCTGTACCCAAATGGAAACAGAATTATTTCTCAATCTGAAATTAATAATGCCGAGGCTCAATTGGAGTATCAATTTTTAAAAGCATTATTACAACTTACAAATCCTTCAAAGCCACTAGTGGCGTATTCTATTGGAAATGGAGAGCCTACTGGTCCTGAAACATTTTCAATTCAAGAAGTACTAAAAGATAATTATCAGTTATTTACTTTAGACATTTCAAAACAAGCATTTATTCCGGACACACTTTCTGTTTTAATGATTGTAAAACCATCGGTACCATTTTCTGAAAATGATAAATTAAAGATCGATCAGTTTATTATGAGAGGAGGCAAGACTTTATTTTTTATTGATGCACTGATTGCAGAGCAGGACAGTTTACAAATACAATCACAAACTGTTGCCTATGACCGAAACCTGAATTTAGACGACCTCTTGTTTCAATACGGAGCTAGGATTAATAAAGATTTACTATTGGATTTGCAATGTGATTTTTTAGAATTTGTTGTTGGTGGATCGCCTTCAAATCCACAAACCGAGTTTTTGCAATGGAATTATTTTCCGGTTTTTCAATCACTGCAAACACATATTATCAATCGTGGACTTGGATTAGTAAAAGGACAGTTTGTCAATAGCGTAGATACAATCAATACGAAAGACATCAAGAAAACAATACTATTAAATTCTTCAACGGATTCCCGAACAATAGCTACTCCTGCATTAATAAGTTTGAATGAAAACAGAATTACACCGAAAGATGAAAAATTCAACAGAAGTAATATTCCTGTTGCTGTTCTTTTAGAAGGTCGTTTTCGCTCTCTATATCAATATCGAGTTGGAAAAACTGTAAAAGATAGCTTGGTTGCAATGGGAGTTCCATTTAAAGAAAACGCAACAGATGAAAGTAAACTTATTGTTGTTGGTGATGGCGACTTGGTGTTAAACGAAGTAAGCCAACAGTTAGGTCCGTTGCCGATGGGTTGGAATAAGTTTACTTATTCTGAATACATGAAAAAGACGAATGCTGGAAAATATTTTATTCCGATGGCGAATACAAAATTTTTGCAAAATTGTTTGGAATATCTCACACAGAACCCTGCAATTATTGAAGCCGGGAATAAAGAAATTACCTTACGATTATTGGATTCAAAAAGAATACGTGAGCAAAAAACATTTTGGCAATTGCTGAATATTGTTTTTCCAATTTTAGTTGTGCTAATTGCAGGCATTGGTTTTCAGCAAGCAAAAAAAAGAAAATATAGAGGTTGATATTTTTAGCAACCCTCTTTTGTTTACCTCTATATTTCTTAAAGTACCTTTGCTTTTTTAATTAAAGAATATGAATACAGATCAAATTGTTTATCTTTTTTTTGGAATTATTTTAATCGTTGCTATAGTTTTTGACTTGGGATTATTGAGTAAAAAGTCTTCCATTGTTAGTGTCAAAAAAGCAATGTATCAAACTATATTTTGGGTATCGTTGGCTATGATATTTTTTGGATTTATTTGGTACAAAATGGGGCAAGTTGTTGCTATCGAATACCTCAGCGCTTATTTGATGGAGTGGAGTTTAAGTCTGGATAACATTTTTGTTTTCATTTTGATATTTGGATTTTTAAAAATACCAACTAGCCATGTGGCCCGTGCTTTGTTAATTGGAATTTTGATGGCCATTATTTTCCGTATTGTATTCATTACAGTAGGTGTTGTGTTGGTTGAGAAATTTAGTTGGCTGTTGTATGTGTTTGGCGCTTTTTTATTATACACAGGGATAAAAATATTTGCTGTAAAACAAGATACAGAATATTCGCCAGCAACAAATCCTGTTTATAGGATTCTTGTAAAAATTATTAACATTGACTATGCTGACGAAAGCGGGAAATTTATCATAAAAAAAAATGGCAAACGCTTTTTTACAAATATGTTTATTGTAATTATTCTGCTGGCAACAACGGATATAGTTTTTGCACTGGATAGCATTCCCGCTGTTTTTGCAATTTCGCAAAACAAATTGGTAATTTATACGAGCAACATTTTTGCAGTACTTGGACTTCGCTCGCTGTTTTTTTTATTGAAAGGAGCTGTAAACAAATTTGCTTATTTACAACAAGGAATAGCCATTGTTTTGATATTTATTGGTTTGAAAATGCTGGCAGAAATTATTCATATTAAAGTGCCGGTATTTATTTCACTCATTGTAATTATCATTTGTTTGACTGGTTCCATTGCCTATTCGGTTCAGGAAAATAACAAAGAAAAAAATGAATAATTTTACATTGTGAATTATTCGCTAGAAAAAATCTGCCAAATTTGTGATGGAAGTTTCCTTCAGCAAAAGGATAATGGAAACATCAAATTTATTTTTTTTGATAGCCGTAAAATAATTTTCGCAGAAGGTGCAATTTTTTTAGCCATTAAAGGAGTCAATAGAGATGGGCATCAATTTGTTGATGAACTTTATCAACGAGGGGTTAAGAATTTTATTGTAAGTGAAAAAATAAACTGCGCAACTTTAATTGGAGCTAATATTATTAAAGTTAAAAACTCAGTAGCAGCACTACAATTACTAGCCATTCATCATAGAGAACAATTCGATAAAAAAAATCCAATAATTGGTATTACGGGCAGCAACGGAAAAACAATTGTAAAAGAATGGTTGTATCAATTGTTGAACGAAAATTATTCTATTGTTAGAAGCCCCAAAAGTTATAATTCACAAATTGGTGTTCCACTGAGTGTTCTTGAAATTGCACCAGAACACAACATTGGAATTTTTGAAGCCGGCATTTCGAAGTTTGGTGAAATGGATCAGTTGCGAAAGGTTATTCAACCTGATATTGGCATTTTGACAAATATTGGTGAAGCGCATAGCGAAGGTTTTCCTTCTATTGAAAACAAAGTTGACGAGAAAATTAAATTATTTGATAGCGCTTCGGTTGTAATTTATTGTAACAATGAATGGTTGGCTGACAAGGCAATTGTACTCAAACACGAAACAAGTTTTCATAAAACAGGAAAATATCCTTTTCGAATTTTTTCATGGGGAGAGTTAAAGAAATCTACTCTGCAAATAGTAAAGATTAGTAAAGGGCATCAGGAAACTCTAATAATTGCATTTTATAAAAATTCTGAAATCAATATTCGCATTCCTTTCACAGATGATGCTTCAATTCATAACGCCATTACTTGTTGGTGCGTACTCTTATATCTTGACATGAGTTATGAAAAGATTGAAAAAAGAATGAAATTGATACAGCCGATTTCCATGCGGTTGGAACTAAAAAAAGGAATTAATTACTGTACACTTATTAATGATAGTTATAGTGCTGATCTTAGTTCGCTGCGCATAGCGCTTAATTTTTTGCGGCAACAAAATTTTAATAAAAAGAAAACAGTTATACTTTCCGATTTCTTTCAATCGGGAATGGATGATGCGGAACTTTACAAACATATTGCAGCAGAATTAGTACAGCACAAAATAAATCGTGTAGTGGGTATTGGTTTGAAGATTTCAGAATACTTGCAATTTGATTCTGTAGACACTAATACTAAAATTGTTACTGAGTTTTATCCATCAACAGAAAATTTTAAATCTAATTTTCGAGTTTCTGAGTTTAAAGAAGAATCAATTTTGATAAAAGGCGCACGTATTTTTAAGTTCGAACAAATATGTCAATTACTCGAACAAAAAGTTCATTACACAGAACTTGGTATTAATTTGAATGCTGTAATTCAAAATTTAAATGAGTATCAAAAATTATTGACTCCTTCTACAAAAGTTATGGCCATGGTTAAAGCGTTTGCTTACGGTAGTGGAGGAGTAGAAATCGCTACCACGTTGCAATACCAAAAAGTAGATTATTTGGGAGTGGCGTATGCCGACGAAGGCGCTGAGTTACGGAATGGTGGAATTTCTTTACCGATAATGGTGTTGAATCTGGAGGAAAATGCTTTCGAAATTATTGTAGAAAATAATCTTGAACCGGCTATTTATTCTATTTCTGTTTTTAACTCCTTTCAAAAATATTTGAATAAGGCAGGCATACATAATTACCCAATTCATCTGGAAATAGAAACGGGTATGAATCGATTGGGGTTAACAATTCTGGAAGTGAATAAATTGTGTGTTGAAATAAAATCATCAAATTGTTTTAAGATTCAAAGTGTTTTTTCACATCTTGCTTCTAGTGAAAATAAGTTGGAGGATGATTTTACAATTCAGCAAAAAGATAAATTTTTAAAAGCTGCCACACAAATAGAAAATAAAATTGGATATAGCATTAATAAACACATTAGTAACTCTGCTGCTATACTCAGGCATCCGGAACTACAATTGGATATGGTGAGGTTGGGTATTGGTTTATATGGTGTTGATAATTCTGGATTGAATCAATTGAACCTGGAACCTGTTGCTACTCTAAAATCAAATATTGCTCAATTGAAGCATGTTAAAAAAGGTGAATCGGTTGGATACGGAAGGAAAGGAGTTGTAATTAAGGATTCCATTATTGCCACCGTTCGAATTGGATATGCGGATGGTTTTAGTAGAAATTTTGGAAATGGAGTTGGAAAAATGTGGGTGAAAGGGAAACTTGCGCCAGTAATTGGAATGGTTTGTATGGATATGACAATGATTGATGTAACAGAAATTCTGGATGTAAAAGAAGGCGATTCCGTAATTATTTTTGGCAAAGAACTACCCATAGAGATAATTGCAAAATGGATTCATACTATTCCGTATGAAATTATGACGGGAATTTCCCAACGTGTAAAAAGGGTGTACTACCAAGAGTAAAAGTTTCCATTTTTAAATGAGTACACATGGTATCAATTATATTTGCGACTCAATTTAGTAGCATGAAACTAAGAAATTCAATTTTTTTAATTACCGCAATACTCATTGCCGATCAAGCGATGAAAATTTGGATAAAAACAAGTTATCCAATTGGTAATATAGCAGAAATATTCCCTTGGTTCCATCTTCATTTTATTGAAAACTCTGGGATGGCTTGGGGGTTGCAAATTGGAAATGAATCCGGAAAGATGGCATTAACACTGTTTCGATTAGTAGCTGTAATTTTTGGCACTTGGTATTTGTTAAAAATTACTAAAGAAAAATATCACAAATATTTTATTGTTTGTGTGTCTTTGATTTATGCGGGTGCCTTGGGAAATCTTATTGATAGTATGTTTTATGGAGTCATTTTCGACAAAGGATTACATTTCTACACCGCCGCAAATGATTATTTTTCTTATTCAGGAATTGCAGCCTTTTCAAATAATGGATACGCTTCACTTTTTCAAGGTAGTGTAGTGGACATGCTTTATTTTCCAATTTTCAACGTCACTCTTCCAACTTGGTTTCCAATTTGGGCTGGAGAAGAGTTTGAATTTTTCAGTCCCATATTTAATATTGCCGACGCCTCGGTTTCAGTTGGATTTATTACACTGCTTCTTTTTCAAAATCGAATTTTTAAGAAAAAAGAAACTGAAGTCAACATCGAAGATAAAAATACCGAGTTGTGATATTACTACAACTAGGCTAGCAATAATAAACTAGCCAAAAATCAGTAATTTTATACAACAGTTAAATTCTATGAAATCATTTTTTAGATATCCGGTTTTTTTATTCATTCTATCCTATTTATTTTTTTCTTGTCAAAAAGAAGTAAGTTTCGAAAAAGGAAATAGTACAGAATCTGTCGGTAGTTTACAAGTCAATGCCACTTCTGGAGGTTGTCTTGGCGTTGTTGTTAATGGAGTGTATAAAAAAGATAGTGTTTTTAATTCATCTCATTATATTGATCTAAATGTAAAAGTTGATACCATTGGATCATATTCGATTGCAACTGATACCGCAAATGGGTTTTATTTCAGAGCCACAGGATCGTTTACTACAACAGGTGTTCAACTTGTAAAGTTGAAAGCATTCGGCAAACCCATTGCTGTTCGAACAAATGTTTTTACCGCAACCTATCATGGAACATCGTGTGAATTTCCGGTAACTGTTTTAGCAGGTACAGGTGGTTCAGGTATTTTTACACTTAATGGTTCGCCCAATAATTGCACAGGCGCCGTGGTAAATGGCACTTATGAAGTTGGAACTTCATTGATATCTAATAACAATGTTGTTCTAAATATTTCTGTAACTACAATTGGAACTTGGAGTTTATCTACAACTGCAACCAATGGAATGACCTTTAGTGGATCTGGAAATTTTACAAATACGGGTGCTCAAACAATTATCCTTTTGGGTACAGGTGCGCCACTTACAGCTGGAGCAATTAATATTCCTGTTACGGTAGGAACAACTACTTGTTCATTTAATGTAACCTGTGTTGCTGTTCCAGATTATTTTCCGCGAACTACATATAGTAATTGGAGTTACGAAATAGATGGCATCGCCAATGATTCGATATTAATGAAAGTAATACCAGAAACCCATACGGCAAATGGGAATAATTATAAGATTTTTATGTGGACTGATAACGCCGCTACGGGATTTGACACTGCAGGTTATTACCGTAAAGCAGGTTCTGATTATTGGGAATGGATTGATATGGGCGACTATATTGGGTTTGACAACTCACTTTGGTTAGAGTATAATTTTCTAAAAGATAATTTGAATTCCGGTGCAACTTGGAACACACAAACCTTTACGGGAACTGTAACCCCAACAGGAGGCACTCCAATAAATGTAAGTGCAAGATTTCTTTATACCATCTTACAAAAAGATGTGACGATTTCTGTAAATGGAACAAACTACGCCAATACAATTGTGGTGAAAGAAGAATTACAACAACTGCAATCGGGTAATTGGGTAACACTTACAGCAGCTGGCCATGTTAGAAGTTATTTCTCAAGAGATAAAGGACTTGTAAAACAAGATTTTTATGACGCTGCCGGTATGTTGGATACAGAATTAAATGTTAGACGATTGATTATTTATTAATCAATATCACCAACCATTTTAGCAGGATTTACCCATTCGTCAAATTGTTCAGAAGATAAATAGCCCAATTTTAAAGCCATTGCTTTAAGAGTGGTTCCTTGTTTATGCGCTTTCTGCGCAATCTCTGCTGCTTTGTAATATCCAATTTTGTTATTTAATGCGGTTACTAACATCAAACTATTGTCAACATGTTTTTTTATATTACCTAAAATAGGTTCAATACCAACGGCACATTTATCATTAAAAGAAACACATCCTTCTCCAATCAGCTGTGCGCTGTGTAAAAAATTATAAATCATCATTGGTTTAAAAACGTTGAGTTCAAAATGTCCGGAAGCGCCGCCAATATTAATAGCCACATCATTTCCTAATACTTGTGCAGCAATCATAGTTAAAGCTTCGCATTGTGTTGGATTTACTTTTCCCGGCATAATAGATGAACCGGGTTCATTATCTGGAATAAAAATTTCACCAATTCCACTTCGCGGTCCAGAAGAAAGTAATCTGATGTCATTGGCAATTTTCATTAAACTCACTGCTATTGTTTTTAAAGCACCATGTGCCTCCACAATAGCGTCATGTGCAGCCAAAGCCTCGAATTTATTTTCGGCTGTTTTGAATGGTAAACCTGTAAGGTTTGCAATTTTCCTTGCTACATTTTTATCGAAATTTTTTGGAGTATTGATTCCCGTTCCAACTGCTGTGCCTCCCAATGCTAATTCACTTAAATGAGGTAATGAATTCTTGATGGTTTTTAATCCATGATCCAATTGAGAAACATATCCGCTAATCTCTTGCCCCAGCGTAAGTGGCGTAGCATCCATACAATGTGTTCGACCAATTTTTACAAGCTTCCAATATTTTTTACTTTTTTTATGCAAAGTGTCCCGTATTTTTTTTATTCCGGGCAATGTTGTATTGATCAACATTGTATAGGCAGCAATATGCATTGCCGTTGGAAAAGTATCGTTGGATGATTGCGATTTATTTACATCATCATTGGGATGTAGTATTTTTTCTTTATCAATTAATTTTCCGCCTTTCAAAACATGAGCTCTATTGGCAATCACTTCATTTACATTCATATTTGTTTGTGTGCCGCTTCCTGTTTGCCAAACTACTAAAGGAAAAGAGGAATCTAATTTTCCTGAAATTATTTCATCACACACTTTACCAATCAGTAAAGATTTGTTTTTGGGTAAAAGTCCAGCTTCACTGTTTGTACTAGCGGCTGCTTTTTTCAAATAAGCAAAAGCATAAATAATTTCTTTAGGCATGCGATTAGTGGCTTGCGCAATTTTGAAATTATCGATGCTTCGTTGCGTTTGTGCGCCAAAATAGGCATCATCGGGTACTTTTACTTCGCCCATTGTATCTTTTTCAATCCTATATTCCATGTGGATTTATTTTAGAAATGAATGCTGCAAAGGTAGGATTAATGTGAACTGTTTGAATTGAAAAAATGCAGAACTTTCTTGACTCATTTCGATCGCAATTTCTTTTCTGTGTATTTATTTTTTCAAAAAAAGTAATCAAATAATTTAGCAACCCTTAAAATTTGGTTTTCTTTTTTCAAGAAAAGCAGAAGTGCCTTCAATCATATCCAACGTTTCAAAACATTTTCCAAATTCATTTACTTCAGTTGCATACCCATTTTGCTTTTCGTCAAAAATGGCATTAGCTGCAATTATGCAGCCCTTTAGTGCTAACGGAGCCTTAGTATTAATTGTTTGCAATATTCCAATGGCTTTAGGTAGTAACTCTTCTTGAGATACAACATAATTAACCAATCCATATTGTAATGCTGTAGCAGCATCAATCATATTTCCAGCCATCAGTAGTTCCAATGCTCTACCTTTTCCAACTAATTGCACCAATCTTTGTGTACCGCCATAACCGGGAATTAAACCTAAGTTGACTTCGGGTTGTCCGAATTTGGCATTTTCTGATGCTATGCGAAAATGGCAACTCATTGCTAACTCGCAACCACCACCCAATGCAAAACCATTTACAGCAGCTACAATTGGTTTGGGACTATTTTCAATTTTGAAAAAAATATTTTGTCCTTTTTGAGCCAAAGCAATTCCCTGTTCCTTTGTTGCACCAACAAATTCGCTAATGTCGGCACCGGCAACAAAACTTTTAGCACCGGCTCCTGTTATTATTGCGGATTTTATTGACTGATTTTGATAAACTTCATCCATTACAGCATTTAAGTCTTGCATTACTTGCTGATTTAAAGCATTCAATTTATCAGGACGATTAACGGTAATCGTTAAAATATTATTTTCTAACGTTTTTACTAAAGTTGTGTACATAATTAATAATTAAAAAGTTCTATTTTCTTTTACCCAAGATTTTATATAATCGACAATGTCGGTGGTTGGTGTACCAGGAGTAAATAATTGGTTTACACCCATTGCTTTCAGCTTGTTTAAATCTTCTTCGGGAATAATTCCTCCGCCAGTGAGCAACACATCGAACATTTCTTTTTCTTTCATGAGCGCAATAATTTTTGGAAAAATGGACATATGTGCGCCACTTAAAATGCTTATTCCAATTGCGTCCACATCTTCCTGTAAGGCCGTGTTGACAACCATTTCAGGTGTTTGGCGCAATCCCGTATAAATCACTTCAAAGCCGGCATCTCGTAATGCGGTGGCAATCACTTTTGCTCCACGATCATGACCATCGAGGCCCACTTTAGCAACTAAAACTCTAATTGGTCTTTTCATAAAAAGGTACTAATAAGTTAGGAATTTAAATTAGCCAATACTGTTTTAATTCTGGAGATTGTTTCTTTTTTTTCTAGTAATTCCGCTATTTGAAAAACAGGGGGTCCAAATTTTCTACCCACCAACATTATGCGTAACGGTAATAATAAATCTCCCTGCTTAATATTTTTTTGCTGTGCCAGTTCTTTGAAATTACTTTCAAGTGCAGATGAAGTCCATGTTGGTAAATTCATTAATTGAATTTGCCAATCTATAAAAAATTCTTTTTTACTCTCGTCCCACTTCGACAAAATAGATTCGGTATCAAACTGTTCGGGTGTTTTGAAAAAAAATAAAGATTGCTCATAAAAATCTGTTAATAAGATGCAGCGATCTTTTACAAGGTCTATAACATTACAGAGATAAGAATTGTCTTTTGTTTCTATTGACTGTGCTGATAGAATAGCAGCTACTTTTTCTTTTAAATCAGTAGCGGTTAACTTTTTCAACCATTCATGATTGAACCATTTTGCTTTTTCGTAATCGAATTTTGCACCAGCAGCATGTATTCGTTCAATGGAAAATTTTTCAATCAATTCTTCGAGCGAAAAAATTTCTTGTTCTGTGCCGTCATTCCATCCCAGTAAGGCCAAAAAATTTATAAATGCTTCCGGCACAAATCCTAGTTCTTTAAAACCATTTGCCATTACTCCGGTTTTAGGATCCAACCAATTCATTGCTAATACCGGAAATCCATATTTTAAGCCATCGCGTTTACTTAATTTTCCGCTGGAACCCAATATCAATGGTAAATGTGCCCATTGCGGCATTTGATCCAACCCAAATAAATATTTCCATAACAATACATGAACGGGCGCACTCGGTAACCATTCTTCTCCACGAAAAGCGTGTGTAATTTTCATTAAATAATCATCAACTACAACAGCAAGATGGTAGGTGGGCATCCCATCAGCTTTTAATAGCACTTTATCATCGACTACAGATGTGTCGAAACTTATTTCGCCTCTAATCAAATCGGTAAAGGAAACGATTTTCTTTTCAGGCATTTTAATTCTAATAACGGACTTTACTTCTTTGTTGGATAATAATTTATTTACTTCATCAGCAGAAAGCGTTAACGAATTACACATTTTCATACGAACATTATGATCGTATTGTTGCGAAGGATTATGTTCTGTTTTAAAATCGTGACGCATCTTTTCCAACTCTACCGGTGTATCAAAAGCATAATAGGCAAAACCATCTTTTATTAATTGCTCTGCATATTTTTTATAAATTTCTTTTCGTTCACTTTGTCGATAAGGGCCATAGTTTCCGCCGTGAATTGGACTTTCATCCGGTTCTAAACCAATCCACTTCAAACAGTTGAAAATATATTCTTCTGCTCCTGCTACAAAACGAGTTTGATCGGTGTCTTCGATACGTACAATAAATTTTCCATTATTCTGTTTGGCAAAAAGATAATTATATAAAACGGTTCTGATTCCACCCAAATGCAATCCACCTGTTGGTGATGGGGCAAATCGTACGCGTACTGTATCACTCATACGGCAAAGATAGAGGGCTATCCAGTGATGCCCAACACAAAAAGTTATATTTGCCGGTATGACAATGATTGCACCGCATTACAGCAAGGCTAATAAATTATCCCGATTTAATTTTTTTAGGCACGATCATTTTTTAATAAAAACTCCTTGGTGGTTAAAGAAATTGTATCCAGATTGTTTGTGGAAAATGAATTCGAAAGAGAAAATTTTATATCTCAGTTTCGACGATGGCCCTCATCCAACTATTACTCCATTTGTGTTGGACTTGTTGAAAAAGAATAATGCAAAAGCAAGCTTTTTCTGTATTGGAGAAAATGTAACCAAACATCCTGAAACATTTAAACGAGTTTTGGAGGAAGGGCATTCCATTGGTAATCACACAGAAAATCATCTCAACGGTTGGAAGACCTCCGACACTGATTATTTGGAAAATGTTTTGAAAGCAAAAACAAATATTCCATCTACTTTGTTTCGTCCGCCATACGGCAGAATGAAAAAATCGCAAATAAAACTAATGAGACAAGAAATAGTTGGAATAAAAATTGTGATGTGGAATATTCTTGCAGGAGATTGGGTGGAAACTATTTCACCAGAGAAATGTTTTGACAGAATTAGAAATAAAATTTCTAATGGCGATATTATAGTACTTCACGATAGTGAAAAAGCTTTTCCTCGAATGCAATATGTTTTGCCTCAAATATTGCAGCACTTTTCAGAGAAAGGATTCTTATTTAAAGCTCTTCCTTACTAAATAGATGTGTAAAAAAAGACTCAGGCAAAAACCCGAGTCTTTTTAAAACTAACCTAAAAGTTATTTTTCAAATAATTAGTGTAGCGTTATTTCGTGCGGAATACCATTGATGGTAATTACCGCTTTATTGTCGCACACTCCGTTTCCGTAATCTAAAACTGCAATCCAAGGAGAGGTTGATGAAAGCGTTTCACGAATAATTTTAATTCTTCCTTTTACAATCCAAGGGCAAGTAAACTTTTTAATCAACGGTTCTATAATTTCTGAGCGCCATGTGAAAAGCAAGTTTTCTCTTTTTACTTTACCATTTGCGTTTCCTTCAATTTTATAAATGTCGTCAATTGGATAATAAGGAGTGCCAAGGCCTTCTATTTGTGTAATATACTTTACGCTATTCCACATTGAATAATTGCCATTTGGTTTTGTAAGTTTTGCTTCAATGGCTTGAACTTTAAAACGGTGAACATTTGAAGTACTTACATTGGTGATAATATGCGTTCCTTCAACTTTTACACTATCTACTTTATAATGCTCAAAAGTTGTAGTTGCTTTTGCTTCGGGAACTACTAAACGGTTTGTATAAACTGTTATGATTTTTCCAGAGCGCCATCTTCCATCGCGGCCTCTACAACCATTGCCAAAATCAAGGATAATTTTAACCGGAAAAAGAGCCGGAGGGTTTAAACGAATTACAGTTTTAGTGAAGCAACGGGGTGATAGTGAGTCGCCACGAGCTGAAATAGAACCATTGCTTGAGGAATTATTAGCTCTTCCAAAAACACCAATTCCGCCCATACCTACTTCATCGTCTGCTCCCAATACATTATCGAATACATCATTAAACATTACCTCAGATTCGGCATCGGCTTCTGAAGAAGCTTTCGAAGCAAATTCTTCTTCTTGTGCGGTATTATTGCTAATTTCCTTTTTGCAGGAAGTAATGAACAACGTGGAGAGGAAGAAAAGCCCAACCACTAATCGAGAAAGAATGGATAAAGTTTTCATGATCTTAATTTTTTATGATAGAAAATAGTAACAATTTTGAGACGTTAAAACTAAACGTAGGTTTAATTAAACGAAAAAAATTGTCCTCCAATATTTGAAATAAAAGTATGATGATAGATACACACTGCCATATTTATCTTGATGAATTTCAGCAAGATCGAGAAGAAATGATATTACGAGCTGAAAATGAAGGAGTTAATGTTTTAATGATGCCAACCATTGATAGATCTACTTATGAGCAAATGATGAATTTGGAAGCTAATTTCCCGCTCAAATGTCGAGCTATGATGGGGCTACATCCGTGCTCAGTAAAAGCAAATTTTGAGGAAGAGTTAGATTTTGTTAAAAAATGTTTGCAAGAAAAAGAATTTATTGCCATAGGAGAAATTGGTCTTGATTTTTACTGGGATAAAACTTTTTCGGTTCAGCAATATGATGCCTTTCATAGGCAAATTGAGTGTGCGCTGCAATACGATTTACCCATTGTAATTCACTCTCGAAATTCAATTGATGAATGTATTGCAGTTGTGGAAGAGCACCAAAATGGAAAACTAAGAGGTGTGTTTCATTGTTTTTCTAGTACATCGGATCAGGCAAAACAAATAATTGATTTAGATTTTTATTTAGGAATTGGGGGAGTGCTCACCTATAAAAATTCGGGGTTGGATAAAGTGATGGAAGACGTTGATATTAGAAATATAGTTTTAGAAACCGATTCGCCTTATTTAACTCCAGTTCCTTTTCGTGGTAAAAGAAATGAGCCCGCTTATTTAAAATACATTGCCGAAAAACTGAGTGAAATAAAACAAATTCCTATAACTGAAGTGGAAAATATTACTACTCAAAATGCAAAGAATCTGTTTCGATTGTAAAATCAGCAGAGACTGAGGGAGTAACTTTTGAGTCGCTCAGTGATGCAAGTGAATCTGTTAGAGTAATTGAAAAAAGGCAAGGCGCAAAAATCGGATGCATTGAAGAAGTGGCCTTTTGGAAAAATTTTATTTCAAAAGAGCAATTGTGCCAATTAGCCGAACCGCTAAAAAAAAGTGGTATGGTGAATATTTCTGCAACATCTCCTAAAAAAACTCAAAAACGAGTACAATTTGTACTCAATATCAATTATCTTTCCTTATATTCGTTTTCATAACCGATTTTTTAGAGCTATTTTACCATATTAGGTTTTGATTCCAACTTGTCAAACTATTGCAAGTTTTCTGAGAAATTCAATGTAACTCAGGGTGCCAACGGCATAATTTTTCGTAACTGTTTTTAATAATTATTTTTTGTTAGAAGGACTTATCAGCTCTCAAACCCGTATTAAGTTGTTGTTGAAATTTTTTTTAAACATCGACAATCGTGGTTATTTGCGCAGTTTAGAGGAAGAGTTGGGCGAAAATGTAAACTCCATTCGCAAAGAGTTGAACCGATTAGAAACTGCCGGACTTTTAGCAACCGAAGCAAAGGGCAATAAAAAATTGTACCGCGCCAACAATAAACATCCATTATTTAAAGATTTAAATAGTATTGTCAGAAAGTTTGTGGGCATCGATCAATTAATTGAACGAGTGACGAATCGGCTCGGCAATGTGAAAAGAGTATATTTGGAAGGACAAATAGCCAAAGGGATTGATTGCGATATTATTGATGTAATTCTTGTTGGAGAAAAGATTGATAAAATTTATCTTCAAGAGCTAATTGAAAAAGCGGAACCTTTGGTTAAAAAAAGAATTCGCTACTTGGTTTTTGAAAATGACGCATCGGCTGATTTGTATGCCGAAAAAAATAAAGATAAATGGGTGATGGTGTTTGAGGCAAGTTGAAGGGTTCAAAAAAATAGGTAAGAAGTAATTATTATTAATTTTATTTGTAGTATGAAAAATGCAACTCGGTTTAAAGTTTTTGTTTTTGTAATAAGTGTTTTCATCAGTTTTGTTGCGCAAGCACAAATACCCGAGGATTTAAGCAAAATAAAAGCAGAACAAATTACTGACGACCAGCTGAAAAAATTTGCAGACCAATCTTTAAAATCCGGCATGTCGGAAACAGCAATTTTAGGTGAAATTAAAAAAAGAGGATTACCCGATGCCGAAGTAACAAAATTGCAAGAGCGGATGAAGCAAATGAATACGGGTACAAAAAAAACTACAGCAACTATTGAAGGCGAAGATGCGCCTGTTCGCGATAAATTACCAGAAACAGAAGGTCCCGAAGTTGTTGCGCCAAGTTGGGAACCAAAACCATTTGGTGCTGAATTATTCTCCAATTCTAAAATTAAGTTTGAACCTAATTTACGCATTCCAACACCCACTAATTATAAATTGGGACCCGATGATCAACTCATTATTGATGTTTATGGAGTTAATGAAAAACAACAGAAAGCAACCGTTGGTCCAGAAGGCTCCATTCGACTGGATTACATCGGGCAAGTTTTTGTAAATGGACTAACAATTGAAGAAGCAACAGCGCGATTAAAAATTAAATATTCAAAAATATATCCTGGCATTAACAGTGGCGCATCCAAACTTTCTGTTTCCTTGGGCAATATTCGCAGCATAAAAATTACAATTTTGGGGTCGGTTCAAAAGCCGGGCACTTATACACTTCCATCATTGGCAACTGTTTTTAATGCGCTGTATGCCAGTGGCGGTCCGAATAATTATGGATCCTTTCGCGAAATTGAATTAATACGCAATAGTAAATTGGTTGAAAAAATTGATATCTATAAATTTTTATTGCAGGGCAATCAACAACAAAATCTTCGGTTGGAGGACAATGATTTATTGTTGATTCCAACAGCAAAAACACAGGTTAAAGTAAAAGGCGAAATAAAAAGAAATGCAATTTTTGAAATGTTGCCTGGCGAATCGTTAGGAACTTTGATAAATGTGTTTGCAGCAGGATTTCAAAGCGAAGCGTTTACTGCTAATATTTCAGTAGACCGTATTACAGATAGACAGAAAAAATTAATAGATGTTGCCAAAAAAGATATGGATGCTTTTATTCCGGCAGACGGAGATATGTTCACGATTGGAAAAATTGTTGATCGATACGAAAATGCAGTTACTATTTCAGGTTCTGTTTTTCGTCCCGGAAAATTTGCCTTTCAACAAGGAATGAATGTTAGCGATTTAATTGAAAGAGCCGACGGATTTTTGGAAGATGTTTACAAGGACCGTGCTTTATTATATCGACTAAAAGAAGACAAGACAAAAGAAATTCTTGCCATTAATCTTAATAAGGAACTTGATAAAAATATTTTATTGAGAAAAGACGATTCACTTTCTGTTTCTTCCATTTCGGATTTGAAAGAAGTAAAAATGATTACTATTAATGGATCGGTTCGCAAACCGAGTTCTTTTGAATTTTTAGAAGGATTAAAAGTAAAAGATGTTGTGATGATGGCGGGAGGTTTTTCGGAAGAAGCGTCACTTTTAAATTTTGAAATTGCACGTAGAAAAAAAAGTGTAGATCCCAATGATAAAAATGCAGCACTTTCAGATATTCTACTTGTGACTTTGGATACTTTATCTCTTACAATGCAAGATGCTGAAATTGCAATTCAACCCTTTGATATAATTAGTGTAAAAAAAGATCCTTTTAAACGCAATCAAGAATTTGTAACCGTTACAGGTAAAGTATTTTTACCTGGCTCATACACATTATTAAGCAGGAGTGAAAGTATTTCGACAATCATTCAAAGAGCCGGCGGAATACTGAGTGAAGGAAATATTAACGGTGCCATTTTGAGACGAGAGAAAGAGAAAGAGAAAGAGAAAGAGAAAGAGAATATTACTAAAATAGCAATACAAGCTAAAGATAGTACCGGAAATCTAGAAGCTCAATTGGAAAAAAACTATTTCGAAATTGCCATCGACTTAAAAGCTGCCCTGGCGAATCCGGGATCTGCTGCTGATGTAACAGTACGAAACGGTGACGAATTAATCATACCTCTAAAAGATCCTTTAGTAAGTGTTGAAGGAGAGGTATTGCATCCAGTAAGATTAACTCATAAGAGTTCAAAGTCTCTACGTTTTTATATTAGTTCAGCTGGTGGTTATTTAAGTAGCGCTAATAGGAAAAAAATATTTATAGTGAATCCAAATGGAAGTGCAGCAAGAACAAAGATGGTACTTGGTATATTCCGAATGTATCCTCAAGTAATAGAGGGTTCAAAAATATTTGTTCCTAAAAAACCAATTAATGAAAGTCCAAAAAGAACTGCTGCAGAAACGGCCGCAGTTTTGGGAACTTTAGGAACTGTAGTTTCGGCAATAGCTTTAATTCTTAGTCAAATAAAATTTTAATAAAGTAGTTTTTAAAATTATGGAACCGAACGACGAACAAGAAATTTCGCTGGTTGATTTGATTAAACAAATTCAACAGTGGTTTCGTTATTTGTTATCGCAATGGAAAATTATTTTCTTACTGGGAATATTGGGTGGTGCGACGGGCTTTTATTATGCATGGAAATCTCCAATAACCTACACAGCAAAAATGATTTTTGTAGTGGAAGAAGCTAAGTCGAGTGGAGGTGGATTGGCGGCATTGGCCGGCCAGTTTGGATTCGATGTTGGAGGAGGAAGTTCTAATTTAGTTTCCGGCGATAATATTATTGGATTATTAACCAGTCGAAGCATGGTGGAATCTGCCTTGGTTTCTCCTTTTGAATTAGGTGGTAAGCAATCGTTGGCGGATCGATATGCAACAGTAAATGAGTTTCAAAAAGCTTGGAGTGAAAAATATAAAAAAGATATTTCTTTCCCAATAGAAAAAATGGGTGGTTTCAGTCGTGTGCAGGATAGTTTGCTGCAACAAATAGAAGAAGGGATTATTAAAAATGAATTGAAAGTAGTGCGCAAGGATAAAAAAATGAGCTTTATTGAAGTAAGCACAACGATGAAAGATGAGCAGTTAGCGGCTTTATTTACCAAGCATGTTGTACACGCTGCCGTAGATTTTTATATAGAAACAAAAACGCGCCGCTCAAGAGCCAATGTGGAAAGATTACAAAAAAGAGCCGATAGTATTGGCGGGTTATTAAATATTCAAACCTATGCCACTGCCGATTTGCAAAGTAAAAGCCTCGACATTAATCCTGCTTTTGGAAGTGCAGGGGTGAACAGAGAAATATCGGCTCGCGATAAAACGATGCTGGCCACTATTTATGCCGAAGTGGTGAAAAATTTAGAAATACAAAAAGCAACGCTTACTCAAGAAACGCCCGTCATTCAAGTAGTCGATGATATTCAAATGCCCCTGATGAAAAATAAAACCGGAAAATTGAAATCGATGATTTTGGGCGGACTGCTTAGTGGATTTTTAACGATCTTGTTTCTGCTCGGTAGAAGATGGTGGAAAGGATTAAATCCTAATTAACAGTTCCATTTTTTTAAGAAAAATTAAATTAGTCTAAATATATTTTTAGTCCATGGAAAAATTATTGAATAAAAAAATTGCCATCATTTGACTTGGTTACGTTGGTTTGCCATTGGCTGTGGAGTTTGGAAAAAAATATCAAGTACTCGGGTTTGATATCAATCCATGATTTAAAAGATTGTACCGTTTTTATTGTAACTGTTCCAACACCCATCAATCAATTTAAGGTACCCGATTTAGGGCCGTTATTAAAAGCTTCCGAAATGATTGGAGAAAATTTAAAAAATGGGGATATAGTAATCTATGAAAGCACGGTTTATCCCGGTTGTACCGAAGAAGATTGTGTTCCGGTATTGGAGAAATACTCGGGACTTACATTTAATAAAGATTTTTTTTGTGGTTATTCACCAGAAAGAATTAATCCGGGTGATAAAGTGAACACTTTGACCAAAATTAAAAAAGTAACTTCTGGTTCTACTCCTGAATTTGCTGAACAGGTTGATGAATTGTACAAAAGCATCATTACGGCTGGAACCTATAAAGCCCCATCAATAAAAGTAGCCGAGGCAGCAAAAGTGATTGAAAATTGTCAACGCGATTTGAATATATCGTTCGTAAATGAATTAGCATTGATTTTTGACAGAATGAATATTGATACCACAGAAGTATTAGAAGCTGCTGGTACAAAGTTTAATTTCCTTCCTTTCAAACCGGGTTTGGTTGGCGGACATTGCATAAGCGTGGATCCCTATTATTTAACCAGCAAGGCCGAAACATTGGGTTATTTTTCGGATGTAATTAATTCGGGCAGAAGAGTGAATGACGATATGGGAAGGTTTGTAGCCAATAAAGTGGTGAAGTTAATGATTCGAAAAAATTTTTCAATCAATCGCTCAAAAGTTTTGGTGATGGGAATTACGTTTAAAGAAAATTGTCCTGATATACGAAATTCAAAAGTAATTGATGTAATAAATGAGTTGAAACAATTTGGGGTAATTGTTACTACACTAGACCCAAAAGCTGATTCAGCAGAAGTAATGCATGAGTATAAAATTGAAATTGAAACAAATTACGAAAGAGTAAAAACTCAAAAGTTTGATACAATAATTTATGCGGTTCCCCATAAAGAATTTTCTGAAATAAATATCAAATCTCTTTTGGTTCCAAATGGAGTATTGTATGATGTAAAGTCAGTTTTACCAAAAGAAACAGTTGACGGGAGATTGTAAAATAAATTGAAAACTGCACTCATTATAGGAATTACAGGGCAAGACGGATCTTATCTAAGTAAATTTTTATTGGAAAAAGATTATAGAGTTATTGGCATTACAAGAAATACTTTAGAGCCTGATTTAAAAAATCTTGTTTATCTTGGGATTGAAAAACAAATTGAATTAATTGAAATCAGCAAAATAGAACCAAACAGAATTCAACGAATCTTAAAAAAATATACGCCAGATGAAATATATAATTTAGGTGCGCAGAGTTCGGTAGCGCAATCGTTCGTTGATCCTTTCACTACTGTAAGCTTTAATATATTAAGTGTCTTGTATTGGCTCGAAGGGATTAAAAAATTAAATCTTTCAACAAAATTTTATCAAGCATCCAGCAGCGAAATGTTTGGCAATGTTCCGCAATATGATTTGCCTGTTAATGAAAGTTTGATTTTTAAACCTGCCAGTCCTTATGGAATATCCAAAGCTGCCGCTCATTGGCTTGCTATAAATTATCGAGAAGCAAATAATATTTTTTGTTCATGCGGTATTTTATTTAATCATGAATCTGCTTTACGGGGAGCAAATTATGTTGTTAAAAAAATTATTAACTCTGCAATAATGATTAAAATGGGTATGAATGATAACATTATTCGAGTTGGTAATATCAGTATTAAAAGAGATTGGGGGTATGCTCCAAAGTATGTAGAAGCCATGTATAAAATACTACAACATCATGAAGCAGATGATTTTTTAATATGCTCTGGTAATGTTATGTCGCTTGATGATTTGATAAATTTTGTGATGCAGAATTTAGGATTAGATCGAAATAAATATGTACAAATAGATCCACAATTGTTTAGACCTGTTGATTTAGAAGAAATATACGGAGATAACAATAAAGCAAAAAACATTTTGAATTGGAATTACAATTTGAGTAATGAAAATTTGATAAATACATTGATTGAAGATGAATACGAATTTATAGAATGGGAACTGAAACAAAACAACTCTTATTTTTTGTTTTGTTTC